>CAKPDR010000009.1 GCA_934149075.1 uncultured Clostridia bacterium
AAAATCACCGTTTGGTTTTTTCTCTAAAGGATCTATTGTTTACTTTTCAATGTACTTTTTTGTTTTGTTCACTTGCGGTGAACGAAACTTATTTTAGCATACCTTTTTCTTGTTGTCAATACTTTTTTAAAAAATATTTTAAATATTTTTTTGTCCGTTTTTGGGGCAAAATAAAAAACTAGTAATTGATGTCTTTCTTCTATTTTTTTGTACTTACTTTTATACTAATTCTTGTGTAATATTTTTATATTTTTTCGTTTGTTGCTTGGTCTTGATATATATTACCACGCATGTCGAAAATTGTCAACACTTTTTTTGAAATTTTTAAAAGTTTTTTATTTTTGTTTTTATTGACCTCTTTTCTTGCTTAGTCTCTAAAAATATTAACATCTTTCTTCGTCTGTGTCAATACCTTTTTATATGTATTTTTTCACATTTTCAATACCTGCTCAATATAATAGTTTTAAATTTCTACCAAAATCAAATCATCTCCTATACACTTTATTTGTTCCCATGGAATTATAATGTCATTACTATTAGAAAATAAATTCATTAGCCTATTTGTTCCACCTGGTACAATTATAGATGTTATTTTTCCAGTGTCTAAATCTGCACATACATCCTGAACAAAACCTAATCTTTTTCCGTCATATACATTTATTACTTCTTTATGTTTAAAATCTAGCCCTTTATCTCCCATTTTTTGTTTCCTCCTATATATAATATGTAGATTTTATAAAATTGTTCTAAAAAAAACGAATTTTATTACATATTCTTTCTAAATCCGATTAACCTTAATTGCTTTTTTGTCTCTTCATATCCTTTTTTATACAATATATTTATATTACTAGAATTAAGCAACGGAACTTTATTAGTATTTATTGTTATCAGCTTATCTATTCCTGCTTTTTCATATACTGATAATTCTCTTCCTTGTAATTCCATTGCTCTTGAAGCAACATCTATAATATTTTGACAACAATCCTTTTCTTTAAATATTGTATTAAAAGTAACTCCCCATACGTCATCTGCCCCAATTTCTTTTAGCCCCTTCCATGGTAAATTTTCTCTTGTTCCACCGTCTATTAATTGTATTCCATTATATTTACAAGGTGAAAATACAACTGGAAAACTACAACTTGCCCTAACAGCTTTTCCTATTGGCATATCACTTATATATTTAGTATTATCTAACAAACTACCTCTATTTTCCTTTGATGAAGCTATATATACTGTTCCATTTTGTAAATCTACCATCGAAATTAAAAGTGGCATTTCAATTTCATTTATATTATATATCGATTTTTTTAAACATATTTCATCTATAATTTTTTCAATAATTTTTCCACTATTTAATCCATCAATAATTATTCTTCTTGTAACTATCAATCCTAATATCATTTTTATTATTTGTTTCCATTCAGCATATCTTATCTTTTTGAAATTTTTCTTAAATAATTTCCACATCTCATCACTGCTATATCCTAATGCATACATTGTAGCAATTATGCTTCCTGATGAAGCCCCTGATACAGAGTCAAATTTTATATTTTCTTCTTCAAATGCTTTTAACGCTCCTATATGTGCTGCTGCTTTTATTCCTCCTCCTGATAATGCTAGACCTTTCATACTCATCCTCCCAATCAAATAATTTATATTTATTATATGAAAGTCCATTAAAATTGTTATAATTTTATACATATAAAAGAAACCACATTTGTCTCAAATCAAATATGGCTTCTTTTATTATATTTTTACATACTGTACCATTTTTACAATTTCATAAATCATAAAAAAATTAGCTCCAGTAAGAATCAAAAAAGATATTACTGCAAATGAAAGCATTTTGTGTTTTCTAAAAAATTTCATATAAAAACCTCCCCAAAAAGCAACTCGCGCTTTTAATATTAATTATAGCTACTTAATTTACAACATGTCCATAATAATATTTATATGTGAGATTTTTTATAGTATTCTTAAAAAACAATGATTTTCATCGCAATAATCTACAAATTATATTATAAAATATATGTAAGTGGTGTCCCCACTGGTAAATTTTTTTACCATTAATGAGTGTCCCTATTGGTAAAATTTAATATCCTTTGTGCTAAACTTTCATTAATTCCACTTATTTTAGTCAATTCTTCAATACTAGAATTTTTTATTTTTTCAACACTTCCAAAATGTTTTAATAATGCCTTTTTCTTTAATTCACCAATCCCTTCTATTTCGTCCAGCTCTGATTTAGTGATATCACTATCTCTAAGTTTTCTATGATATGAAATTGCTGTGTCATGTACTTCATCTTGAAATTTTGTTATTAAATTTTTTAAGTTTTCTGAAATTGGTAATTCAATTCTATTTTCATTCATCAACGCCCTAGTTTGATGTTTATCATTCTTTACCATACCAAAAACAGGAATATTTAATTCATATTTTGCTATTGCAGTTTTGGTTGCTCTTATTTGTGTAATACCTCCATCTGCAAAAATCACATCTGGTAGTCTGCCAAATCCACTAGAATCTGTATTTATTGAATGTTTTAATCTTCTTGTGATAACTTCTTCCATACATCTTGGGTCATCTTGACCATATACTGTTTTTATTTTAAATCTTCTTGACATATTTCTTTTTATTACACCATCTGCCATTACACACATTCCTGCAACTATATATTCTCCTGATATGTTTGAAATATCATATGTTTCTATTTTTCTTGGTAACTTGTCTAAACCAAGCACTTCTTTTAATTCTACTAAAATTTCACTTTTATCTCTTTCTTTATTATCTAATGTAATTTTTGCATTATTGTCTGCCATTTCAACAAAACGTAGTTTTTCACCTTTTTTAGGAGATTTAATTTCTACTTTTCTTCCCGCTTCTTTACTTAACCATTCTTCTATTGCATTTTTATCTTCTAATTCTTCTCTTACCATTATTTTATTGGGAAGATTTTGTGCATCCATATAATATTGCTTTATAAATCCTGATATTATTTCTTTATCTTCCATTTCTTTTAAGTCTTGGAAAAAATAATGTTCCCTTCCTACCATTTTGCTTCCACGTACAAAAAAGATTTCTACACATACTTCTATTTCTGATTTAGCAATCCCTATTACGTCTATATTGTTTTCTGTTATGTTTGAAACTTTTTGTTTTTCATTTACTCTTTCTATCGCTAACATCCTATCTCTTATATATGCCGCTTTTTCATAATTCATATTATTTGCTTCTTCTATCATTTGATTTTGTAAGTCTTTTAATACTTTACTTACTTTTCCATCTAATATATCTATTATCTCATCTATTTGTTTTCTATAATCTTCTTTAGATACATATCCCATACATGGTCCTAAACATCTATTTATATGATAGTTTAAGCATGCTCTTGTTTCTGATCTAAAACTTTTACATTGTCGAATTTTGTATTTTTGTTTTATAAAATCTAACATTTCTTTTGCTGCACCAGGATTTGCATATGGTCCAAAATATTTAGAACCATCATTTACAATTCTTCTTGTTATTACAACATTAGGATAGTCTGATTTTACATCTATTTTTATATATGGGTATGTTTTATCATCTTTTAGTAATACATTAAACTTTGGTCTATTCTTTTTTATTAAATTGCATTCTAATATTAATGCTTCTGCTTCATTATCAACTACTATATATTCAAAATGATCTATTAATGATACCATTCTTTTTATTCTTTCAGTTTTGTCTGTTTTTCTAAAATATGATTTTACTCTGTTTTTTAAATTTACTGCTTTTCCTACATATATTATCTTGTCTTCTGCATCATGCATAATATATACACCTGGTTTGTTGGGTAACATTTTTAGTTGTTCTTCTATGTTAAACATTTATTTTCCTCCTTTCGTTCATCTCTTCTTTACTCTATTATGATAAACTATTTTTACTCTTTTTGCAATAGCTTTATATATTGTTGCATTATTTCAAAATAAGTATTTACAATTTCCCATTAATTTAATATAATAATTAAGCAAACTTGTTGACGTCCCATACTTTTAGTAATCTATGGAGGATCAAAATATGGCTATTTATATAATTTTGTGCATATTTTTTTTAGCATTAGGAATTTTTATGCCTTTTAAGGATAAGTATGCAGGTCCTTGTGATTTCGGCATAGATGATGTTTTGCGTATAGTATGTATTAGTCTAGCATTAATTTTTTTTAAAGCTATTCTATCAAATATGTAATAATTATTAAAATTGCTCAAGGGACGGAGCAATTTTATTTTGTTTTATACAATTTATAAAAAATTTTTAAATCCCCCAAAAAACACTTGTAACTTTTTACATTTTGCTATAATATATTAAAGTAAATTGAAATATACTAAATTCATAGAAAGGAGTATTATCTTTAAATATATTCAAGCGCCAGAACACTTTGATCTTTGTGTTGACGAGGTCTAGAGTTATCGATTTTTCGGCGGATGCTCTAGTGGATTGCTTAATCCATAGTATTAAACAAAAATTAGCAGTAATGCTATAACAGACATTAATACATAAGCAGTATATTTCAATTCCACAATTTTTTATCAAGGAGGATTCACTATGTGTGGAATTATTGGATATATAGGACATAAAAAAGCAAGTCCTATATTAATTAATGGTCTTTTAAGACTAGAATATAGAGGATATGATTCAGCAGGAATTTCTACTGTTGAAAAAAATGGATTATCTATTATGAAAGACAAAGGAAGAGTTAAAAATCTATATAATTTAGATGGAATTGATGATTTAACAGGAACTATTGGTATTGCTCATACAAGATGGGCAACACATGGAAAACCATCTAAAGAAAATTCTCATCCTCATTTAGATAATAGTAATAATTTTTCTGTTGTTCATAATGGAATTATTGAAAATTATAATGACCTAAGAAAATTTTTAATTGATAATGGCTATACTTTCCGTTCTCAAACAGATACAGAAGTTATACCAAATCTTATACATTATTATTATTCAAAAGATACAAAAAATGATGATTTAAAAGTTTTGCGTGCAGTTCAAAAAGCGTGTATGGATTTAAAAGGTAGTTTTGCTATTCAAGTGATTTCAAGCTTTATGCCTGATAATATGATTGTTATTAGAAAAGATAGCCCACTTGTTATTGGTAAGGGTGATGGAGAAAATTATATTTCTTCTGATATTCCTGCAATCCTATCATTTACTAGAGATTTTTACCTTTTAAATGATTATGAATTTGCTGTTCTTTCTAGAGATACAGTTGATTTTTATGATATTAATTTAAATAAAATTGTTAAACCTATAAAAACTATTGATTGGAGTGCAAGTAGTGCTGATAAAAATGGTTATGAGGATTATATGTTAAAGGAAATTTATGAGCAACCTAACTCTGTTAGAGAAACAATAGGTTCTCGTCTACCTGAAAACGAACCTTGTAATTTTGATGATTTAAATTTTACTAAAGAATTTTTATCAAGTATAAACAAAATGTATATTGTTGCATGTGGTACAGCAATGCACGCTGGACTTTCAGGTAAATCTGCAATTGAAAAACTTTGCAATATACCAGTTACTGTTGATATTGCATCTGAATTTAGATATAGAAACCCTATTATTGATAAAAATACTTTATGTATTTATATCTCTCAATCAGGAGAAACAGCGGATACTATTGCTGCATTGAAACTTGCAAAATCTAAAGGTGCTACAACTTTAGCTATTTCAAATGTTATTGGTAGTTCAATTACAAGAGAAGCTGATTATTGTATTTATACTCATGCTGGTCCAGAAATTGCTGTTGCTTCAACTAAAGCATATACTGCTCAAGTTGTTTTACTTAATATTTTAGCTGTATACTTTGCAGAAATTTTAGAAAGTACTTCAATTTTCGAATTAAAAGATATAAAGTCAGAAATTTCAGCTCTCCCTTCAAAAATTGAAATAGCACTAAAATCTGCTAATAGAATAGAAGATTTTGCAAAAAATATTTATCAAGAAAAAGATGTATTTTTCTTAGGTAGAGGTGTGGATTACAATACTGCTTTAGAAGGTTCTTTGAAATTAAAAGAAATTTCATATATTCATTCTGAAGCATATGCTGCTGGTGAATTAAAACATGGTCCAATTGCTTTAATTGAAAATGGTATTACTGTTATTAGTATTATAACAGATAAAAACTTAGTTGAAAAAACTATTAGTAATATTCAAGAGGTTATTACCCGTGGTGCAAAAACTTTGGTTGTTACAAATCAAGAATTGCCAAGTAATAATATCGATACAATTATTACTGTTCCTGATACTAATGTTTTACTATCACCTATCTTATCAATTGTTCCTTTACAATTACTTTCTTATTTTATTTCAAAAGAAAAAGGATTGGATGTTGATAAACCTAGAAATCTTGCAAAATCAGTTACAGTTGAATAAATTTTTAAAGGAGTTTACTATAAACTCCTCTCTTTTATTTATAATATTTTTTTATATTTTCAAGTGCACTTTTTTCTAATCTTGAAACTTGAGCCTGAGAAATTCCAATTTCATCAGCAACTTCCATTTGTGTTCTTCCATCAAAATATCTTTTCTTTATAATTTTCTTTTCTTTTTCATTTAATCTTTTAAGAGCTTCTGCAATTGTCATATTATCGGCCCAATTCTCATCACTGTTTTTTGTATCTTTTACTTGGTCCATTATAAATATACTTTCAGACCCATCATTATATATAGGTTCTTGTAACGATACTGGATCTTGTATAGCATCAAAACTAAATGCAATTTCTTCTCTTTCTACTCCTAATTCTTTAGCAATTTCTTCAATTGTTGGTTCCCTTCCCTTTTCTTTATTAAATCTATCTTTATATTGTATTGCTTTATATGCTAAATCTCGTACTGACCTACTTACTCTAATACTATTATTATCTCTTAAATATCTCCTTATCTCTCCTATTATCATTGGTACAGCATATGTTGAAAACTGTACGCCTTGACTTAAATCAAAATTATCAATCGATTTTATTAAACCTATACATCCTATTTGGAACAAATCATCTGCATTTTCGCCTCTACCATAAAACCTTTGTATTACACTTAATACTAATCTTAAGTTTCCTCTTATAAACTCTGCTCTTGCTTCTTCATCTCCTTGTTTTATCTTGATAAATAGTTCATCTTTTTCTTTATTTGTTAGTACTGGTAGTTTAGAGGTATTAACTCCACAAATCTCTACCTTGTTAATCAAATAAAAAACCTCCCTTTGGAAAATAACGTTATTATAATTATTTCCAAAGAGAGCATTTTTATTCTTTATATGTTTTTTTATTTGCAAATTCTTTTAGTTTATTTTCAACTTCTTCCGCAGAAAATAAACCTAAAACTTCTTGTGCAAGCTCTTTACAATCATATTTCTCTAGTTCACTGATTCTTTTTCTAGCTTTTAATATACTATTTGAGTTCATAGAAAATTCATCTAATCCAAGTCCAATTAATAATGGTATATATAGCTCGTCTCCAGCGGCTTCTCCACACATTCCACAGAATATTCCTGCATCATGTGCTCCATCTATTGCTAGTTTTATAAGTCTTATTACTGACGGATGAAATTTCGTATATAACTTTGATATCTTTTCATTTCCTCTTTCTGCTGCAACAGTATATTGAATCAAATCATTTGTTCCTATGCTAAAAAAGTCACATTCTTTTGCTAATCCATAAGCAATTAAAGCTGTTGATGGAATCTCTATCATTATACCAACTTTTATATGTTTTTTATATGGTATATTTTTAGCGTCTAGTTCTTCTTTACATTCTTCTAATATCTTTTTAGCATCTCTTAATTCTTCAATTGAAGATATCATTGGGAACATTATTGATAGGTTTCCATAGGCACTTGCTCTTAATATTGCTTTTAATTGTATTTTGAATATTGCTATATTATCTAAGCATAAACGTATTGCTCTATATCCTAAAAATGGATTTGCTTCTTTATCTAAATGTAAGTATTTTAATTCTTTATCTCCACCAACATCTAATGTTCTTATTATTACAGGCCTATCTTCCATTTTTTCTGCAACAGCTTTATATGCATTAAATTGTTCTTCTTCAGTTGGCATGTTTTCACTATCCATGTATAAAAATTCGCTTCTCAATAACCCTACACCTTCAGCTGTATTTTTTAAAGCTATGTCTGCATCAGCTGGTGTTCCAATATTAGCAACTAATTCAACTACATATCCATCAATTGTTTTTGTTACAGCATCTTTAAATTGTTCTAATTCTTCTTTTTCTTTTATTAATTCATTTTTTATTTCTTCTAATTTTTCTTTTTCTTCTTTAGTTGGATTTAAATATATTTCACCTTTTTCACCATCTATTGCAACATAATCTCCTGTTCTAAGAATTTTTGTAGCTTCTTCTACTTTTGTTATAGCAGGAATTGCATGTGTTCTCGCCATTATAGATGTATGTGAATTTGTTCCTCCTAATTCTGTTATTATTCCAACTACATTTTCAAAATCCAATTTTGCAGTATCTGATGTTGTTAATTCTGTTGCAACAATTATTGTATCAGGATCTAATTTACTTATATTAACAGTTTCCTCATTAAATAATTTCGCAATTATTCTATTTTTGATATCTGCAATATCTCTTGCCCTTCCTGCCATATATTCATCATCCATGTTTTCAAAAATTTGTATTACACTATTAAAGCCAATTTCTACTGCATATTCTGCACTATAATTTAAATTCGTTATTGCATTTTCAGTTTCTGTAGTTAGTGTTGGATCTTGCATTATCATTAAGTAAGCACTCATTATCTCTTTTTCTGTCCCACTTGATGAATTTACAATTTCTTCTGTTTCTTTTGTTACTTGCTCAAGTGCTTCTTTAAATCTTTTCATTTCTTTTTCAGAATCTTCTACTGTCTTTTTTTCAATTTGTCTTTCTTGATTTTTTAAAACAACTATTGTTCCAAATCCGATTCCTGTAGACACACCTTTTCCTCTTATCATATGTTTCCTCCTATATCACATTGTTTATATATTGTACATAAACTGTATGTTCTATTCTCCTAAATTATTTTTAAAAGCTTTTAAAATTTCTTCCATAGCTTTATCTTCATCTTCTCCATCACATTCAATTTCAATTTCAGTATTTGTTTTTATTCCCAAAGACATTATTCCTAAAATTGATTTTGCACTTACTGTTTTTCCATTTGCATTTATATTTATATTACAATTAAATGTACCTGCTAATTTTGCTAATTCTCCTGCTGGTCTTGCATGTAGACCTGTTTCATTTTTTAAAACTACTTTTTCTTTTTTCATTTTTATAACTTCCTTTCTTACCAATGTTACCAGTAGGGACACCCATAAGTGGTCAAAATCTTTACCAATGGGGACACCCATAAGTGGTCAAAATCTTTACCAGTAGGGACACTCATTAATGGTAAAAGTTTATTATTTAATAATGTTTAAATAATAAATAATGAATATTAATATTAAATACTCTAACTTTTATTATACCTTTTACCATTAATGAGTGTCCCTACTGGTAAAGATTTTGACCACTTATGGGTGTCCCTACTGGTAAAGATTTTAACCACTTATGGGTGTCCCTACTGGTAACTCCAGATTATTTTTTTTCATATTCTGGTAAATTATTTTTTAACATTGCCATAACAGCCATTGAAACTAATGATCCAATAATTATTGATACTAAATACCATATTGGATGTCCAACTGTTGCAATTACGAATATTCCTCCATGAGGTGCCATTAATGTACAATTAAATACCATTGACAATGCTCCTGTTACTGCTGATCCTGCAACAAATGCTGGTATTGTTCTTAATGGGTCTGCTGATGCAAATGGAATTGCACCTTCTGATATAAATGATAACCCCATTATATAATTTACATATGCTGCTTGTTTGTCTTTTTTTGCTATTTTCTTTGGGAAGAATGTTGCTAATAATGCTATTGCTAATGGTGGTACCATTCCTCCTGCCATAACTGCTGCCATAATTTCATATTGCCCAGACGCTAACATTCCTGTTCCAAATGTATATGCTGCTTTGTTTACTGGTCCACCTAAATCTATTGCCATCATTCCTCCTAGAATTGCTCCTAGTAATACTTTATTTGCTGTACTCATTGATGATAAGTAATTATTTATTGCTGTGTTTATTGCTCCTACATATGGATTTATTAATAACATAAATGCACCCATTAACATTATTCCAAATACAGGATATAAAAGAATTGTTTTTATTCCTTCTATACTTTCTGGTAAATAACTACATATCTTCTTTAGTAATAATACTATATAACCACCAACAAAACCTGCTATTAATGCTCCTAAAAATCCTGAACTAACAAGAACTACTGTGCTATCCGTTAATGATGCAAATGTTGTTCCCTGTACTGCTAATATTCCTCCAACAAACCCTACTGCTAATCCTGGTCTATCTGCAATACTCATTGCGATATATCCAGCTAAGATGTATAGCATTACATTAAATGCTGCTCCTCCTACTGTTTTAAAGAATGCAGCTAATGGTGTATTCATGCCAAAGTTTGAAGGATTTATTGAATAATCATCAAATAAGAATGCTAATGCTATTAATATTCCTCCACCTACAACAAATGGTAACATATGTGTTACACCATTCATCAAGTGTTTATATACTTGTGTTCCAAATCCTTCTTTTTCATTATCATCTTCTTGATTACTCTTATTTGAAGAATGATATGTTTTTGCTTCTGGTGATAATACATGTTCAATTAATTCTTGTGGTTTATTTATTCCATCTGCAACTTTTGCTTTTACTAGTTTTTTTCCGTCAAACCTTGATAAATCTACCTTTGTGTCTGCTGCAATTATTACAGCCTTTGCATTTTTTATTTCTTCTTTTGTGAATTTATTTTTCACTCCAGAAGATCCATGTGTTTCTACTTTTACTTTATGTCCTAATTGTGCTCCCATTTTTTCTAGTGCTTCTGCTGCCATATACGTATGTGCAATTCCTGTTGGACACGATGTTATTGCTAATATTTCATATCCATCACTTTCTTGTTTTGTTTCTTTTAATTTCATTCTTTCGGCTCTATCTATGCACAACATAAATTCTGCTGGCGTTTCTGCATTTAGTAATTCTTTTCTAAATTCTGTATCCATTAATAATGTTGATAGTCTACTTAACACGTCTAGGTGTACATTGTCTTTTGTATTCGGTGCTGCAATTAAAAATATTAATTTTGCAGGTTGTCCATCTAAAGAATCAAAATTTACTCCATTTGGTATTACCATTGCTGATAATCCCGGTTTTGAAACTGCATTTGTTTTTCCATGTGGTATTGCGATTCCTTCTCCAATTCCAGTTGTTCCTTCTTCTTCTCTTTCCTTTACTACTCTTTTGTATTCTTCCTTGTTGATAATATTTCCATTGTTTGCCATTAAGTCAACCATTTGGTTAATTACTTCTTCTTTGCTATGTGCTACACCATTTAATTTGATGGCACTTGTACTTAACAAATCTGTAATTTTCATACTTTTATCATCCTTTCCTTTGTATGTTTTAATTTATATTTCTTTTAATAGGTTAGCTACTTCTTCTGCTGTTGCTAAATTCATTGAAAATGAGCTTGCACTTCCTGTAGCTATTCCCATTTTAAAAGCTTGTTCAAAATCTCCACTTTTTTCATAGCCTGCTATAAATCCCGCTACCATGGAGTCTCCTGCACCAACTGTATTTAATACTTTTCCTTTGGGTGCTTTTGAATAAAATTCTTTTCCTTCTGTTGTTAATAATATAGCTCCTTCTCCTCCTAATGATATTAAAACATTTTGTGCTCCAATTAGCTGAAGTTTCTTTGCATGAACTATAATTTCTTCTTTTGTTTCTATTTTTTCTTTAAATGTTTCTTCTAATTCTTCTTTATTTGGCTTTATTAAAAATGGTTTATATTTTAAAACATTCATTAATAATTCTTTTGTAGCATCTACTACAAATGTTACATTATTTCTTTCTAATGTTTTACATATTATTTCATATATATCATTATTTATACATCTTGGTATATTTCCTGCTAGTATTACCATATCTTCTTTTGTTATTTTTTCAATTTTTTCTAATAATTTATTGATGTCTTCTTCTGTTATTTCTGGTCCATTTCCATTTAACGCTGTTTCTTCATTTGAACTAATTTTTACATTGATTCTCGTAATTCCTTTTTCTACTTTTATAAAGTCTGTTTTTATCCCTTTTTCTTCAATGTTTCTTTTTAATTCTTTTCCTGTAAATCCTGCTATAAATCCTAATGCTGTACTTTCTATTCCAAGATTTTTTAGAACTGTTGATACATTTAGTCCTTTTCCTCCTGGAAGTATTTTTTCAGTTTTTGTTCTATTTATTTTTCCAATTTTAAAATTTTCTACTTGTGATATGTAATCTAGAGCTGGATTAAATGTAATTGTATATATCATTTTATTCACCTCAATTTTTATCATATTATCATAATTAATTTTAATTTACAATAGTATTTTTTATTTTTAAGCGAAAAAAAAACTATAATTTTACATTTTTATTATAGTTCTTTTTTTATTCGATTTTTTATGCATTTTGTGATGAATTTGTTCCTCCATCAAATGGTATAAATTTGTTTACTATGCTTCCAGTAGACACTTCTATATTATTAGTATCTGTTTTAAACATTGCAAATGATGTATTTATTTTATTATCAACTAATTCTTCAACTTCATCCTGTGTTGCATGTTCTGCTAATACTAGCTCACTTACTAGTATTTGTTTTGCATTATGTAACATTTTCTTTTCTCCTGTTGATAACCCTTTTTCTTTTTGTTTGAAACTTAAATTTCTTACAACATCGGCAATTTCATATATATTTCCACTTTTCATCTTGTCCATATTATCTCTATAACGTTTGTTCCAGTTTTTCTCCATTTCCGTTTCGTCTTGTTCTAATACATTTATAACTTTTTCTGCTTCTGTTTTATCAATTACATTTCTAATACCATGTTCTTCCGCTGTTGATATAGGCACCATTACCTTTACTTCTCCTGGCATTTTTAATATATAATATGATTGTTTTTCCCCTAATATTTCTTTCTCCTCTATTGAATCTATAACCCCCGCTCCATGCATTGGGTATACTATTTTGTCCCCTACATTGTACATGTAAGTCACTCCTTTCAGTCTTTATATTTTGGTTTTCAATCACGTTTCACTTATTATCTCAACCATTTTTATTATACTACAAAAAATGGCAAAAGTCAAAGCTTTTACCATTTTTTTTAATTTTTTTCATTTATAATTTCACTTATTTGTTGACCCAAATCCGCCAGTTCTAGCACCTTCAGCCATATCATTATCTGCTATTAAAAATGGCATAAATATTGCTTGCCCAATACAGTCACCTTTTTTTATTTCAACATCTTCGTCTTTTATGTTATAAAATGCAAACATTATATGTCCATCATTATCTGAATTTCCATAATAGTCTTGATCTACAACTCCTATACTGTTTGCAAGTATTAATCCTTTTTTTCCTGGATTAGAACTTCTATTTGCTAACATTAAATATTCATTTTCTTTCATATACGCTTTTATTCCTGTTTTTACTAGTGTTGGTTTCATTCCTTTTTTAAATGATGGTATGATTGTATTTTCTGCTGCTTCTACATCATATCCTGCTGAATATTTTGTTTTTCTTACTGGTAAATTTATTCCTTTATCTTCAAATCCTTTTGCTATTTCAAATCCTCTTATTTTTTCCATGTTTTTTCATCCTTTCTTTGTTTTCTTTATTCTTTCATATCATTATTTAATTGTCAAGATTGTGAAAAAATTAATTCAAAAAAATTGCACAAGTTTCAGATCAAAAGTCAATAAAAACTCTCCACCTTTTTAGATGGAGAGAAAGATAAACTCTTTTTCTGTTTAATTTTTTCTAACAAATTCCAATCTTGTGGATTTCATAAATCCAAATTCACCATTGTCCATAAGGACACCAAAGAAGTGATCTGATTCGTCCCTACGAATTTCAACAATTCTCCCAGTTCCTTCATGCATAATTGTAGGACAAATATATCCTCTACAATCAGCAGTTACACGAACTACATCATATAACCGATATTTAAGTTCTCCATTAACTTGAACTGCAACAGGGATGTCAAATTCGTCAACAACCAACTCATAGTTAGAAAAAATTGTGTGTTCTATTTTCATGTTATTCCTCCTTGGGTAATTACCCATAATAATTTTGTCTATAGCTACTGATGTAACGGAGTTGCAAAATAAAAAACTCTGTAAAGCACTGATTTATCAGTGTTTCAGAGTTTTTAGTTTTGGTTGGGCTGGCTAGATTCGAACTAGCGCATGCCAGAGTCAAAGTCTGGTGCCTTACCGCTTGGCTACAGCCCAATATATAATATTTTATGGGGTGGAAGATGGGACTCGAACCCACGGTCTCCAGTGCCACAAACTGGCGCGTTAACCAACTACGCTACATCCACCGTCATTGTAGCTCATTTGTGAGCACAGTTAATATTTTAATATGATTTTTCATATTTGTCAAGTTTTTTTCAATAATTTCTTAAAGTTTTGTTGCAGTTTAGTTACAATTCGCACTCCTTAAAAATATTATATATGTTGGGAACCTTCCTAGGTGATTATATATATTTGAGATTTTGTCCTGTTCATTACGTTCAAAAAGAAAATCTACCATAAAAAACTGAGCCTCTCTCACTCAGGTATAAAATGCATATATATATATGAGTTTAAACTTTTCGAATGTGATTGGAGCAATATTAGAATTTCTTATGTTGCGTATTGAGCCAAGAAAATGTTTCAAATCATATACATATATGCATTTTTCCGTGAGCATTCCTCATTTTTTTATTTTAAATTTTCTATTTTTCACTCCAATCAAACGGACAAAATCTCAAATATATATAATCACCTAGGAAGGTTCCCAACATATATAATATTTTTAATGGCTGTGAATCGTAACTCTGTTTAATATTTTTACCAATTTCACAAAAAATAATACCTATAAGACTAGGTACTATTTTTTGTATTTTATTCTTCTCCTCTACCTTCTGGTAAAGCATCTGGCAATTCAATTCTAATTCTAATCTTGCAAACATAAGATATAGCTCTTCCCAATTTACTATTTTTAATTCTTTGCCATAAAGATGGTTTTTTCTCAAATGTGACAGAATTTTGATATTCTTGTATCTCTTGTTCTTCAACAGCCATTTCGTCAACTTCATCTTCATTTTCTTCCTCAAATGAAAGAACTTGAGAAATTGTTTTTTCAGGAACAACTTCTTCTTTTGCAACTTTTACCTTTTCTGTCTTTTTAGTTGCTTTTGCTTTGTTTACTTCTTTTACTTCTTCTATTTCTTGAACTTCTTCTACATTTTCCTCAATTATTGCATCTGCAGGTTTTGGAATTCCCTTTAAAGCTTCTGCAACCTCAATTCCTATATAGCTTAAAGCTTTTGATCTATCTTCTGTTCTTTCTAAATCTATTTCTATATGTAAATTTGTTTCTAAATTATTTACTCTTGCATTTAACAATTTTAAAGCATCTTGATAATTTTGACTTTTTCTGCTTCTATCTTTCCCGACCAATGTAAGTGTATCAATTACATCCTCTGAAAAGTCTCCTTCTGCTTCTTTAACCTTATCTTTCCATCCCGTTTCTCTTGACTCAACAACACCAATCAGTTCTGTCAATTTACCTGCTAATGCTATATTTTCTTCTCTTTGTCTAATTAGTTCCTCAACTTTTTTAGTATTTTCTTCAAATTGTATAGTTGCATATTCAACCAAACCATATGCTGCCTTATATACACTTACTGGGAAATTCTTTTTCTTAGGATATTCTATTAAATAAGCTTTTATAGATTCAATCAAATCCTTGAAATATGTGTCGTCTTCTAATTGAACTATTTGCTTTTTGCTTTTCGGATTTATCATTTTTTGTACTTTATCTATATTTGATAGTATTTTTTCTTCTGTGATAACCATTCTCACATTTACTATGCCTGATCTTCTAGACATGCAAATTCCTCCTTCTTCCTATGTGGTCAATAATTAAATTCTATTTTATTATACAACAGGTACCATAAAACCTCAAGGCTTTTTTTGAGTTTTTTATATTACATTTATATTACAATTGTAACACAAATGTAATATAAAGAAGACTTGACATTATAATTGTCGTACTTAATAGGAACAGCTAAAAACTTGTTTACTTTAACAAATTTAACTGTTCCATAACATTCTATCCAAATATTTTTTTCATTTCTTCATGTCTTTTAATTTTTAAAGTTGTTGTCTTTATAAGCTCTTCTTCTGTAATAATCATTTCTCTAACATATTTATATTTAGGCATCAATCTATTAACTTCTTTTACTTTTTCCCATAAGAATTCTCTAATTTTATCTTCAGCTTCAATATTATATAATTCTTTAATTATTTCTTTATCATAAACTATTTTTACGCAAACCTTCACATCTCCGTCGTCTTCTTTTTTTTCATAAACAAATGATTCTTTTATTCCTTCTACTTTATTTAATAATGTTTCAATTTCTTCTGGGAATACATTTTTTCCATTATTTAGAACTATTACACTTTTCTTTCTGCCAGAAATATAAATAAATCCATCTTTATCAATTCTTGCTAAATCACCCGTATGGAACCACCCATCTGGTTCTAAAGCTGATTTGGTAGCTTCTTCATTTTCATAATACCCAAGCATTATTGATGGACCTTTTGCCATTAATTCTCCTATTCCTTCTTCGTCTGGATTATCAATTTTAACTTCAACACTTGGAAACTTCTTTCCTATTGAGCCTAATCTTCTACACTTAGGAATTTCTGCTGCAATTACTGGTGATGTTTCTGTAAGTCCATATCCTTGTTCTAAATCAAATCCTAAGTCATTAAACCCTTTTTCAGTCTCAGGATCTAATGCTGCACCACCAGTTACAACTAATTTTAAATCTGGTCCTAAACTTTCATGAATTTCTTTAAATATTTGCTTTCTAAGGTCTATTTTTACTTTTAATAATAAATTTGATATCTTTCTACCTTTTTCTACAGTTGGTAATTTTCCTTTTTTCTCAATTGTTTTCATTACTTTTCTATATATAATATCAAATACAGCCGGAACTGATATCATTGCAGTTATACGATAGTCTTTAATGTTGTCTGCCATATGTTTTACACCTTCGCAAAAATATATACATGATCCAATTGATACAGGATATAAAAATCCCACTGTACATTCGAATACATGATGTAATGGCAAGAATGATAAAAATCTTTCTTTATCATTTAAATTGAATCTTTCATCTATATCCATTATGTTTGTTACTATATTTTTATGTGATAGCATTACTGCTTTTGACATTGCTGTAGTTCCTGATGTAAATAGCATTATTCCCATTTTGTCAGCATCGATTTTTGCATCTAAATAACTTGTATCTCCATCTTCTATTAATTTTTTTCCTTTTTCTACTAATGCCTTTTGAGAATATATGCCATTTGTATTTTCATCTAATTCCATTGATATAAAATATCTTAAATTAGTATTCTTTTTTTCTCTTAGCTTGTTCATTACTTCATCATATTTCTTTGAATAAAATATTGCTTCTACTTGTGAACGTAAAATTAAACTTTCGATTTCATTTTCTGGTAATGATTTATCTAATGGTACAACCACTCCTGTTCCTGCTGCAATTGATAAATATGCCAATTCCCATTCATATCTATTTTCAGAAATTACCGCAATCCTTTTGTCTTTTAACCCCATTTTTATTAGTGCCGTTCCTAATGCATTTATTTCATCTCTAAATTCCTTATGTGTTACTTGTCTCATTTCACCTTTTATTTCTGTTTTTAACATATATGCCGGTCTATTACTATATACTTCTCCTGTTTGTTTTAACATATCTTTTAAATCTGTATATTTCATTTTTTTTGATTCCATTTTAAGCTATCATTCCCTTCATTTTATACATTATTTTATTCTTAATCCGTTTACAATTGTATTTTCGTATTCTTGATATAATTTCATTACATCCATTTGTTCTTCTTCTCTTTTTTTATATACCAATGTTGAGCATATTAAACCATATATTTCTGAAGCAATTGCCCTTGTATCGCCTTTTTTTATCTCGCCTTTTTCAATTCCTTGTTGTACTATTTTTTCTATTTGTCCAATATAATCATATACATGTTCTTGGCATTTTTTATTTCTTGCTTCATTTCCCCAAAATTGACTTAGAATTATTGTTATTATATCTTCATATTTTGCCACTATCTTTATTTGAATTAATATTATAGCTTTTATTTTATCTATGTAATTATTATGTTTTGCTGTTTTTATATCAACACTATTCTGTAACAGTTTAATTCCTTCTTCTATTAAGAAGTTGAATATTTCTTCTTTACTAGAAAAGTGGTAATATAATGTGCCCTTTGCAACACCAACTGTCGCTGTAATTTCTTCTATGCTTGTTGCATCATATCCTTTTTCTGCAAATAGTTTCATTGATGTTTCAAATATTTTTCTTTTGGTTTTATTCATATACTTCACACCCATTATCTCTCAATTTTTCTTTCATATTATATAATTTTATTGCATTTTATGCAAGCTTTTTTTATAATTTGAATTACCATTCAGTTTTTATGATACATATAAAAATATAAAAAGTTAAATAATATTCCACATTATGTTTTCCTTCAAGTTTACAATCTCATTTTCAAAATTTATCCACATGGTTGTGGATAATGTGGATAACTTTGTGAATAACTTTAAATAGACATTTTTCATTTACAAGTTATTCACATTTGGTTGTTGACAATTCTCAATTTACATTTATTTGCAATTTTTATCATTTTTTATGTAACTCATTTTTATAATGTATTGTAAAAAATAAGAATGTAATATATTATTTTAAAGTTTAACAAGGTGTTTTAAATTTGTTTCAAACAAATTTAAAATAGCAAGACGTCCGCAGTTAAACGATAAAATAATATATTACATTCTTATTAAATTATAAATACACGAATTATATAAAGTACGCTTTTATCTTTTTACATAAATTTCAAATAAATAACTAAAATAATCTCTAGAATCAGTATTACCGGTAATCCTACTGTAAATTTAAGTTTTTTAGTTTTATGTCTAAACGTATACATTCCAGCAATAGTACCAATTCCTCCACCTAATGCAGTAACAATAAATAATGTTTGTTCTGGAATTCTCCATTTTCCCCACTTGGCTCTTCTTTTATCTGACCACATCATATAAAATCCTATTAGGTTTATAATCACTAAATAAATTATTATATTTCTTATAGAGAATATATCTCCTATTTGTATATTATTTTCTAGCATTTTTCTTCCTTTCTTACCAGTAGGGACACTCATTTCTGGTAATTTTTTTTACCAATAGGGACACCCTTTATATAATTTCATTAATTTTTTTCGCATAAGAGTGTCCCCTGTGGTAACTTTTTTTACCATTAATGGGTGTCCCCAATGGTAAATTATCCAAACAAACTCAATTGATTACTTTGACTCATTCCTTCCAAGCAACCGAATTGACGTAATAATTCTGTTACAGAATCACCTATTTTTGCACGTATTTTCATATCATCAATTGACATGAATTTTTCTTCTTCTCTTGCTCTCATTATGCTTTCAGCCGCAACTGAACCTAATCCAGCTATACTATTTAAAGGAGGACGAATACTATCTCCTTCTACTAAAAATTTTGTTGCATGTGACTTATATAAATCTATTGGTAAAAATCTAAATCCTCTTTCATACATTTCTAATACTATTTCCAAGTCATCATACATATCTTTGTCTTTTGGTGTTGCTGCATTTCCCATCATATCTATTTCTTTCATTTTATTTTTTACTTTTTCTTTTCCATTTATCATTGCTTCCGCGTCAAACGCTTTTGCTCTAATTGAATAATATGCTGCATAATATGCAAGTGGAATATGTACTTTGAACCATGCTATTCTGAAAGCATTTGTCACATATGCTGCTGCATGGGCCTTTGGAAACATGTATTTAATTTTTTCACATGATTTTACATACCAATCAGGTACTCCATGTTCTTCCATTAATGGTATATATTCGTCTTTCCATTTTGGTTCTTTACCTTTTGCTACTTTTCCTTTACGTACCGCTTCCATTATTTTAAATGCTTTGTCTGGTGGTAATCCTTTTTGCATTAGATATACCATTATATCGTCACGACAACATATTGCTTCTTTTAATGTTACTATTCCTTGTTCTATTAATGTTTGGGCATTTCCTAACCATACATCTGTACCATGTGATAATCCTGATAAACGTATTAGTTCATCAAATGTGGTTGGATGTGTGTCCATAAGCATCCCTCTTGCAAATTTTGTTCCATATTCAGGTATTCCAAATGTTCCAACTTCTGAATGTATTTGTTCTGGTGTTACTCCTAGGGCTGTTGTTGAATTGAATATTGACATTGTTTCTTTGTCGTCTAACGGAATTGCTGTTGGTGCTACTCCTGTTATGTCTTGTAACATACGAATTACTGTCGGATCGTCGTGTCCCAGTATGTCTAATTTTAGTAAGTTTCCGTCTATTGAGTGATAATCAAAGTGTGTTGTTATTATGTCTGAGTTTGGATCATCAGCGGGATGTTGTACTGGTGTAAATTCATATATTTCTCTTCCTTTTGGTACTACAATTATTCCGCCTGGATGTTGTCCTGTTGTTCTTTTTATTCCAGTACATCCTGCTGAAAGCCTTGTTATTTCTGCTTTATTTACTGGTATATTTCTTTCTTCGTAATATTTTTTAACATAACCAAATGCTGTTTTATCTGCAACTGTACCTACTGTTCCTGCTTTAAATGTTGTTCCTTTTCCAAAGATTACTTCTGTATATTTATGTGCTTTTGCTTGATATTCTCCTGAGAAGTTTAAGTCTATATCTGGTTCTTTATCTCCATTAAATCCCAAGAATGTTTCAAATGGTATGTCCATTCCATCTTTTGCTAATTTTGCACCACATTTGGGGCAGTCTTTATCTGGTAAGTCAAATCCATTTCCTACTCCATAATCTTCAAATTCTGAATATTTGCATTTTGGACATCTATAATGTGGCTTTAATGAGTTTACTTCTGTTATACCTGTCATATATGCTACAAGTGACGAACCTACTGACCCTCTTGATCCTACTATATATCCATCTTCATTTGATTTCCATACTAATTTTTGTGCTATTATATACATTACTGAATATCCATTACTTATTATTGAATTTAACTCTTTGTCAAGTCTTGCTTGTACTATTTCTGGCAATGGATCTCCATATAATTCATGTGCCTTGTTATAAGCTATGTTTTTTATATCTTCTTCACATCCTGGTATATGTGGTGGACATTTTTCAGGTGATATTGGATCTATTCTATCACACATATCTGATATTTTATTTGTGTTTGTTACAACTACTTCATATGCTTTTTCTTCTCCTAAATAGCTAAACTCTTGTAACATTTCTTCTGTTGTTCTTAAATATAATGGTGCTTGATTATCTGCATCTTTATATCCTTGACCTGCTTCTAATATACGTCTGTATATTTCATCTTGTGGATCCATAAAATGGACATCACATGTTGCTACAACTAGTTTGTTTAGTTTTTCTCCTAATTCTACTATTTTACGATTTATGTCTTTTAAATATTCTCTATCTGGTACTTTTCCATCTCTTACTAAAAAATCATTGTTTCCTATTGGTTGAATTTCTAGATAATCATAATCTCTTGCTATATTTTCTATTTCTTCATCTGATTTTCCAAGTTCTATTGCTTGATATAATTCTCCCGCCTCACATGCACTTCCTAATATTAAACCTTCTGAATATTTTTTGTATATACTTTTTAATATACGTGGTTTTTTATAAAAATAATGTAAATGTGAAAGAGATACTAATTTATATAAATTTCTTAGTCCAATATAATTTTTTGCTAATATTATTGCATGATATGTATTTAATTTTTTGTATTCTTCTTTCTTAGCATTTTCATCTCTTCCTATGGTGTCTATTTCTTCAACCTTTGTAACTCCTCTATCTTTTAATTTTTGTATCATTACATTAAATACTTTAACTGTTGTATCTACATCATCTAATGCTCTATGTGCTACTTCTACTACTATTCCTAATTCATCTGCAATTTTACCAAGTTTGTATTTTTTCATATTTGGAAATATATCCTTTGCAAGTGTTAATGTGTCTATTACTGTATAATCAAATTCATATCCTAATGCTTTTGCGTTTTGCTTTAAAAATCCAACATCAAATTTTGCATTATGTGCAACAATTATTGAATCTCCTAAAAATTCTAGTATTTTGGGAAATACTTTATCAATTGTTTCTGCATCTTTTACCATTTCATCTGTTATGTTTGTAACATCTACAACTCTTTGTGGAATTGGTTTCTCTGGATTTACAAAACAACTAAATTCATCTATTACCTCTCCATTTTGTACTTTCATTATTCCAACTTCTGTTATTTTTTCTGTTACTGCTGAAAACCCTG
The DNA here is from genome assembly GCA_934149075.1 of uncultured Clostridia bacterium. Lineage (GTDB taxonomy): Bacteria > Bacillota > Clostridia > TANB77 > CAG-508 > CAG-269. The sequence goes on from CAKPDR010000009.1 coordinate 22,629, forward strand.
TTGTCTCTAAGTCTAATACACAATAGGTTGTATCTAATGGTTGGCCTTTTGCATTTGTTACTGAATTTTCTTTGTCTGGTGCAAGATATGCTTCTACTCCATAAATTACTTTCATATCTTGGTTATCTCTTCCAAGTAAATGATATGCTTCTGGGAATGCTTGTACAACTCCATGGTCTGTTATTGCTATTGATTTCATTCCCCAGCTCATTGCTCTTTTTATTAAATCCTCTGCTGATGTCATTGCATCCATTTGACTCATTTTTGTATGCATATGTAATTCTACTCTTTTTACTTCTGCATGGTCTTCTCTTTTTGTCTTTGGTAATGGTTCTGACACTACTATTGTATTTGCCATTACAGTTAACTCATTTGAAAAAGCATCCATTTGAGCTCTTCCTGCTAATTTTATCGCTTTCGTTCCTTTTAATCTTTTTATGATTTTTTTTGCACTATTTCCAGGTAAAAAAGCTTTACATGTCATAGTACTTGTTCCATCATATATGTCTATACTTAAAATTACCTTTCCTGATTTTGTTTCTTTATCTTCCATTGCTTGTATTTCACCATCTATACATACATTTCCTGTTTCTGGGTTAATATCTACTATTTTTACAAGTGGATCACTTATATTCACTGATGAACCTAAAATTAATGGCGTACTGTCATCTTCTTCTGGAAGTGGTGGCATTCCTTCATCTGATATTTCAGCAATTATATTTGCCATTACAGTTATATCTCCTGCATAACTATCAAATCCAGCTTTACCTGTTGTCTTTATTGCCTTTGCTGATTTTATTTTTTCTAATATTTCATTTCCTTTTGCTCCGTCTTCTGCAAATGATTTACATGTAATTATTCCTGTACCATCATATATTTCGTATATTAACATTCCTTTTCCTGTTTTTGTTTCTCTACATTCACTGTTTACAATTCTTCCTTCTAGTGTTACTCTTCCAGAATTAGCATCTAATTCTTTTATCTTCATTTTCTTTTCCTTAGCTCTTGATGGTTTTCCAAATATGATATTTTCTGCTTGTGGTAATTCTTCCATTTCTGGCATATATCCTAGTTCTTCTTCTGGTGGAATAGCATAATCTGCATCATTATATGGTCCTTCTGGAAGTGGTGGAATATCTCCTTGTATTTCTGGAGTAGTGTATTGTTCTTCTTGATGTGTTCTTATTGCAATTCCTCTCATTGCTTCATGTACTGCTTGTTCTTCAATCTTTTTTGTCTTTTCTTGAAATGCTTTTACTTCTTGCTCTTTTATTTTTTCTTCTATATTTACTTTATACTTTTTTCCAAATAAATTATATATTACATTTTCAAGTTCTCTATCCAATTTTCTTGCTTTTAGGAAATCCGCTCCTTTTATTTGCATATATACATTTACTTTGTTATCGGTTAATTCTACTTTACTTTTTAATAATAGCAATGGTCTCATTAACGGATATTTATGTGCCATATAGCATATTAAATTTTCCCATTCATCATCAATTCTTTTTATATATATTCCTTCTGGATATGTCATTAGCATATGTACTTGTTCAAACTGAAATCTTTCTCTTAAGAATTTTTCAAAATACCATATTTCTTTTATTTCTATATATTCCTTTGAAGCCATACCTAGTTCCAATGTGTTTATTCTTTTTATAAAATTCATTTTTGTTATTACTACATCTGCTATATTACTGTTTGTTTTATAATCACTGAATACATCTCCAATTTTCCTACTTTTCTTTATTTCTTGTACTTCTGCCATTTGTTTTTTCATTCCTTCCTAGGATTTTTTTATCTCTTTTTGTCTTGGATTATATTATCATAAATTTATCTTTTTTTCAATAAAAATAAAAATTTGATAAATAATGAATATTTAAATTTTACACAAAAAGGTCTTGAAATTTTCACAATAAAATATTATTATATATAAAGCTTATAACAAAGGAGGAATTATCAATGGCAAGAATAAGTAAAAAAGAAAAAGAAGCCGAAAAAATTGAAAAAGAAGAAAATGTAGAAAATTTAGAAAATCTTGAAGTTACTACAAATACTTCAAAAACAAAAAATATGGAAGATTTAAAAAATATTTTAGCAGAATTAAAAACTGTATTATCAAATCTAGACGTAAACATTTCTCAATTAGACTCATCAATTTCATCAAATAAAGAAATAGTAGATGATAAAAAAAATGATGAAATTACAGATAGTAATACACTTTTAATTTCTGAAACACAAAGTAAAGTTGTATTACCTTATAAAATAGAAAATGTAAAAAAAATCTTAAATGAAAATTCTAAATATGAAACACTTCAAGATGTCATTAATGTAGAATATACATTACCTATTACAAAATACAAGAACTCATCAAAATCACGATTTAAAGAAGCTTACAGTTTAATGCGTAAAAAAGAAAAAGCTTCTGTATTTGATAGCTTAAGTGTAGCTACAGAAATGACATTTAACAATTCTCTTAATCCTGCAGTCATAACTGCTTGCGAAAATTTAGATCAACTTGATGTATATGTTGATTGTTTATCTTCTAATAAACTTGACAAATTTAATTATTTTAAGGTAAAATATGAAGCTTTACCAAAAAAATAAGAAAAAACTATTTATATAGTTTTTTCTTATTTTTTGTTTAATTTTCATTATTTAAAGCTTTTTCAATTAATTTATCTAATAGCTCTGAATATGTAATTCCAATTGCTTCTAACAATTTTGGATACATACTTATTTTGGTAAAACCCGGCATTGTATTTATTTCATTTATATATATTTTGTTTGTTTCTTTTTCTATAAAGAAATCTACTCTTGCCAAGCCTTTTCCATCAATTGCTTTAAATGCTTTTACTGCAAGTTTCTTAATTTCTTCCATTTTGCTTTCTTCAATTTCTGCTGGAATAATAGTTTTTGACTCTTGAATATTATATTTTGCATCAAAACTATAAAATTCCTCTGCTGATATTATTTCTCCTACTGTTGATGCAATAATGTCTTTGTCTTCTAAAACAGCACATTCTATCTCTCTAGCATCTATCCCCTGTTCTACTAAAATTTTATTATCATATTTTCCCGCATGTTCTATTGCCATTTTTAATTCACTATTATTGGTAGCTTTTTTTACTCCAATTGAAGATCCTGAATTAGATGGTTTTACAAACATTGGAAACTTTATTTTATCAGTTATTTTTTCTATTTTAAATTCTTCTTCTTCAAATTTTTCATCTATAATTGCATATCCATCCTTATTTTTCTTTATATATATATACGGTGCTTGGTCGATTCTAGCTTTTTCGAAAATAACTTTTGTATACACTTTATCCATCCCTATACTTGAAGCCAAGACTCCACTTCCTACATATGGAATTTTTAACATTTCAAACATTCCTTGTATTGTGCCATCTTCTCCTCCTAATCCATGCAATACTGGAAATAGAACATCTAAATCTTTTAAAGTCCATACTAAATTATATATCTCTTCCCTTTCACCACTACCTTTTTCAAAATATTTTCCATATTCATTTATATAAATCTCATGTATTTCATATTTTTCTTTATCTAAGTTTTCTATTATAGATTTTGCTGACATTACTGAAATATCATGTTCTGTTGATATTCCTCCATAAATAATACCTAATTTTATCATATTACCCTCCAACTTTTTTATTATATTTATATGACTTTTATTTTTATTTATTCTAATTTTTCTCTATAGCACAGCATACATTTATATTATGAATATTTATATTTCGAAAGGAGATTTTTATGCCAATTTCTTTAAGTAATAAAAAGAAAATGAGAAATGCATTATTTATTGTTTTAATTGTTTTAACATTGCTAACAACAAGATTAGCTTATATTCAATTTGTATGGGGAGTCGAATTAAGTGAAAAAGCCGGAACTCAACAATCCCAAAGTAGAACTATAACAGCAAAAAGAGGTACTATTTATGACGCTACCGGAAAATATATTTTAGCAGAAAGTTCTAGTGTTGAATTTGTAAGTGTAAATCCAACAAATATTTCTGATAAAAATAAAGAAATAGTTGCAAAAGCTTTGAGTAATATTTTTGAACTTGATTATGAAAAAGTATTAAAAAAAGTATCTAAAAGAAGTTCTATCGAAACAATTGTAAAAAAAGTTGATAAAGAAAAGGCTGATGAATTAAGAACTTGGATGGAACAAAACGGAATAACTACTGGTATTAATATTGATGAGGATTCTAAAAGATATTATCCTTATGGAGATCTTGCTGCACAAGTTATCGGATTTTGTGGTAGTGATAATCAAGGTTTAGATGGTGTTGAAGCAAAATATGATGATGAATTAAAAGGTACTAATGGAAAAATAAATAGGCAAACCAATGCAGCTGGTGTTAGTCTTGGTGATGAAGATTATGTTGCTGCAATTGATGGAAATAATTTATATTTAACTATTGATATGACAATTCAATCTATTGTTGAAAAATACTTAGAAGAAGCTTGTATTGATAATGTTTGTACAGATGGTGGAAGTATTATTGCGATGGATCCACGTAATGGTGACATTTTAGCTATGGCAACCTATCCTAGTTATGATTTAAATTCACCTTATGAACCTCATACAGAGGAATTAAAATCTGAATGGAATACAATGGATTCACAAGCAAAATCTATTGCATTACAGAGTATGTGGAGAAATAAAGCTGTTTCTGATACTTATGAACCTGGTTCAGTTTTTAAAACTGTTACTGCCTCTGCTGCTCTCCAAGAAGGTATTGTTACCAATATAGATCAACAAGGTCAATTCTGCTGTACTGGTTCAATTGAAGTTGCAAAAACTAGGATAAAATGTTGGAGATATTATAGACCACATGGTTCTGAAAGTTTAAGATTAGCTTTAATGAATTCTTGTAATCCTGTTTTTATAGGATTAGGACAAAAAATCGGTATTACAAAATATTATGAATATTTACGAAAATTTGGATTATTTTCTAAAACTGGAATTAAACTTCCCGGTGAAGCAAATAGTATTTTTGTAAAAGAGGAAAAAGCTGGTCCTGTTGAACTAGCAACTATTAGTTTTGGTCAAAGATTCGAAATTACTCCTCTTCAAATGATTACTGCAGTTTCTTCTATTGCTAATAATGGTGTTTATATAAAGCCTCGTATTGTTAGAAGTGTCCAAAATAGTGTGACTGGCGAAATTACTGATATGCCTATTGAAACTGGTGAACAAATTATTTCAAAAGAAAACGCTCAAAAAGTTCTTAGTATGATGAATAGTGTTGTTTCTGAGGGTACTGGAAAAAATGCAAGAGTTGAAGGTTATCAAGTGGGTGGAAAAACTGGTACTTCTGAAGATGGTGTTAATACTGGAAAATATGTTACTTCCTTTTGCGGTGTTGCTGAAACTGATAATCCTGAAATTGTTTTATTAATTACTTTATATAATCCAACTGGTGAGGGGGGACATCAAGGAGGTGCGTGGCTCATTTTGTCACTACATATCATTCTATAATGTTTAAACATTCAAAAAGAGTAATGGATAGCTTATTTATGCTATCCATTACTCTTTTAAAGGTTAATCAAAGTTAACTTCAGGTACTTTTTTCGCACTCTCATCAGCTTCAAAATACTGCATTGGATAATATCCACTCATTCCAGCAATAAAACTACTTGGGATACTCTGTACTTTGGTATTATAAGCCTTTACTTTCTCATTATAATACTGTCTTGCTACAGAAATTCTATTTTCAGTTCCAGCTAATTCATCCTGTAATGCAATGAATTGTTCACTTGCTTTAAGCTCCGGATAATTCTCCGAAATTGCAAGTAATCTTCCTAGTGCAGAGTCTAAAGCATTGTTTGCTTCACTGATACTTTCAATATTTCCACTTTCAATACTTCCTGAAAGTTTCGCTCTCGCATCAGCAATTTCGGTAAATACTTCTTTCTCATGAGTTGCATAGCCTTTAACCGTTGCTACAAGATTCGGAATAAGGTCGCTCCGTCTCTGAAGTGTTGTCTCAATTTGAGACTGCTGCATTTCGACATCTTCTTTCAAAGATACCAAACTGTTTTTGGTTCCAAAAAACCAAAATGCTACCAAAATTACTACTGCAATTACTCCAAATAATACGCTTCTTCCACTCTTCATGTAAATTACCTCCTAAAGTTTTGATTTTTTGTTTTCAATTTACAATTTGATTGTTATCTTGAGGCACCACCACCTCCGGAAAAACCTCCGCCGAATCCTCCACCGGAAAATCCTCCGCCCGAAAATCCTCCACTAGAAAATCCTCCTGATGAACTTCCTCCACCACAGATAACTCCAATAATAATTAATGCAATAAGAATTATAACAATAATTATCAGTGCCCATGATGGTAATTCCTCATCAGAATCAGCTTCTTCATCAACAGAAATCTTACTTTCCACACCCTGAATTGATATTTCATATTCTTCAGCCAAAACATTTAAAACTGCTTTAACAGTCATTTCTGTTGCTTTAGTATACTCATTATTTTCACGGTAAGGGACAAAATATTTGTCAAGAATTCGACCACATTTTGAGTCATTTAAGGCTCCTTCTAGTCCTCTGCCAATTTCAAGTCTAACTTTTTTATCAGACCGAGAAAATAGCAGTAGTGCTCCGTTGTCTTTTCCCTTTTTGCCAATTCCTAAAGTATTAAATAGATTATTTGCATAATCTTCAATACTTCTATCAAGCAGACTTTTTACTGATACAACAGCAAACTCTGCTTCTGTCTTTTCTTCAAGTTCTACCAGCATTTTGTTGAGTTTCTTTTCTACATCATCATCAATAATGTTATCATCATCATAGATGTAGACATCTTTCTCAATTTTGGGAATTGGAATTTTCTCTACTGATGTGGTACATCCAGTAATCATACTCACAAGTATAATTACCACCATAAATAGTGCATAAGAAGTTATCCGTTTTTTTCTCATACTTTTTTTTCCTTTCTTTTCAGATTACAATCTGATTACTTTAATCTATATTAAATAAGCCAAAGCTTAACCATACAATATAATACCATATTTTACATAAAATATCAAGTATTGTCTCAATATTTTTTCATAATTAAGACAATATAATTGTTTTGATTGAATTTTTATAAGAAAGACCATAATTAAAGAGTACCCTAAAATAGAGTACCCTTTTTAGAAAATTAATCAAATTTAAAATCCTCTTGAAGCTCCTCCGCCTCCAGAACTTCCGCCAAATCCATCATATCCTGAACTACTTCCAAAACTAGAATAACTACTTTGCCATTCTTCCTCTTCGCGTCGACGTCTTCTTCTTCTTTCTTCTTCTTCCTCCTCTTCCTTATCTCGTTTTGCCTGTCTATATAATTCCTCTAATCTGTCTGCAACAGATTTGTCAAAATATGAGCGGGCTCCTGACTCCAAGTTCTCATAGATAGCTTTAGCTTCTTTTAATTTTCTCAGATTACTTGATTTACCAAAATTGATACAAGAGATAATAGCTACAACTGAAGAAACAGCTGATGCTGCTAATTTTTTCTTTCTCTCCTCTTCCACTTTTTTGTCATATTCTTCCTTAAGATGAAGAGACTCATTATATAGCTGTTTCAATTTACTGATATTGGATTGCACGTATCCCCGTTGCCTATCATTCAGCCTTGAATAATAAGATATCGCATTAGCAAGTTTTGAAACAATATCTTTACTAGCCGATAGTCCTATTACATTCTGAATAATTAAGTCTGTTTCTTCTGCAAGTTTAATATCTCTTTGACGAATTTCTTCTTCAATCATATTGGTAACATCTTTATCGGCTGTTGGATATAAAATCTGTACTCTTTTATATCTGTCTTCTAGTTTTTCATATTTATCTTCTAAGCACTGATAATTGAAATTTAATTTTTCCTTTTCTTCTAATAAATCATTAATTTTTCCTTGAAGTTTATTAATATCTGCTTTATTGGTATTTTTTATTTGAATAATATTCTGCTGACTTGCTTCAAGTTGATTTGTTAGAGAATCAATTTTCTGTTGTTTTTCTCTACCTTTCGCAATAATTTTGCGAATAAAAATTACTATCAGAACAATTATTCCAACTATAATACCAATAACAAAAATAGTGCCTAAAATAGATAAAAAATTCAAGTTAGTTTTAGAATCAGATGTCTGAACATTTTCTGTGCTTTCAATGTTTGCAACAATCTGACTTATTACAGCTTCTTGGAGATTTATAAGACCTTCGTCAAACTTATTCTCTTTTAAAGATGGAATAGCATACTTGTCTATGAATCTTCCAGCCTTTGCATCAGTGATATAAGCCTCCATTGCTTTTCCAACTTCTACTCGGATTTGTCTATCTCCTGTAGATAATAGAATTAACAGTCCCATATCATCTTTTCCAATCCCATATAGATTGTACATATTTAATGCATAATTTTCAATTGTATCTCCATTAAGAGACTCTACTGTTGTTACAACTACCTGGATTCCATTATGTTCATCGGATAATTTTACAGCATTATCCATAAGCCGTGTTTTTTCATCTGCTGAAAAAATATTTGCAAAATCGTTGACATAGAAGTCTGAAGTTGCTGACGGAATATTATCTTTGGCAAATACTGCTGATGCCTGAAATACTCCTAAGATAAGAATTAGCACTGCAATAAAACTTTTGATTGATTTTCTCATAAAAAATCCTCCTTAAATTTTTTGTTGTCTATTGCTATATATGTAAAACCAAAAAGTGAGGACTTTCCTCTCACTATTTAGTGAACACAGGAAATAAATATTAAAAAATAATTACTGTAATATAATAACATATTTACATAAAAAAGTCAATCTGTAATATTTGTTTTAAATGACACCACATATAAGTAATAAAATTCTTTACAAAATAATAAAATTAAATATCAAAGTAAATGAGGTATTTTAATATGAAACGTGAATTTGAATGTCTAGTTAATTGTAAAAATTTATATCAATTGCAGGTTAAAAATATAACTGTTGAATTTAAATATTCTGATAGTGGGAAAAAAATTAATGAATGTATAATAAATGTTTTAAAAAGAAAAATAAATTAATCTATTATACTGGATAAATTATACTAAAAGAAGGGAGATAAAACTTAATGGCTGGGCGAAAATCCAAATATACTTTCCAAACAACAAATACAAATGCAACTAAAATATGGTCAGTTGCAATATATATACGACTTTCACAAGAAGATAGTGATAATGGAGAAGACAAGCAAGAAAGCAATAGCATTACAAACCAAAAGGCATTACTGAATGAATTTATTGAAGAGCATAATGATTTAGTTGTCTATGATACTTATGTAGATGATGGCTATACAGGAACAGATTTTAATAGACCTGGATTTCAAAGGTTACTAGAAGATATGAGAAACGGAAATATAAATTGTGTTCTAGTTAAAGATTTATCAAGACTTGGAAGAAATTACATAGAAGTTGGAAATTATATAGAGCAAATTTTCCCACTATTTAATATAAGATTTATTGCTATCAATGATAGTATAGATAGTTTTAAAAATCCTACAAGTACAAATACAATATTGGTACCATTTAAAAATTTAATTAATGATGAATACTGCCGAGATACATCTATCAAAATAAGGTCTGCTCTAATTGGAAAGAAAAAAAGGCGGAGAATTTGTAGGTGCATTTCCATCTTACGGGTATATAAAAAATCCAGAAGATAATCACAAGTTAATTATCGATAAAGATTCAGCCGAAATTGTAAAAAAAATTTTTGAATGGAAAGTAAATGAAGGATTAGGTAATTTAAGTATATGTCATAGACTAAATAATATGGGAATTTTAAATCCAACAGGTTACAAAAAGAAAAGATTGAATCAAAATTATAATAATTCTAAAATAATGCAAGAAGATTATTCATGGTGTCCATCAACAGTCAGAAATATCTTAAAAAATGATATTTATATAGGAAATATAACTCAAGGTAAAAGGAAAGTAAAAAGCTATAAAGTTCACAAAATAGAACAAGTACCAGAAGAAGATTGGATTACAGTAGAAAATATGCATGAACCAATTATAGATAAAGTTCTATTTGAAAAAGCACAAAAAATGAGAAAAGTTGATACAAGAGTCCAAAATAATGGAAGTTTAAGTATGTGGGCCGGTATACTTAAATGTGCAGATTGTGGCAGATCAATGCATAAAAAAAGTTGTAGAAATAAAAGTGGTTCTGTTTATGAATATTACATATGTAGCACATATAGAAAAAAATCAAATAAGTTATGCACAAAACATACCTTAAAAGTGGAAGAATTAGAAAGCGCTGTCTTGGAGGCTATTAAATTACATATAGATATGTTTGCTGATATTGAAAAAATATTAGAACATATCAACAAGTCAAATGTACAAAAGTTATCTAATAATAATATTGAAAACATAAAAAAGTCAAAAAAAACAGAAATAGATAAATTAAATAATTTAAAAAGATACTTATATGAAGATTGGAAAAATAATTATATAACCAAAAACGAATACTTAGAATATAAACAAAAATATGAGTATGATATAAACAAAATAAAAGAAGAGTTGATAAATCTAGATAACCAAAAAGAAAATCAAGAAGAAGTTATATGTCAAAATAGCAAATGGGTTGAAAACTTAAGAATATATAAAAATATTACTAAATTAGATAGAGATATTATAACAGAATTAATAGATTACATAGAAGTTCATGAAAATAAAAGAATAACAATTCATTTTAAATTTATGAATGAATCATAATGCCTATTGTAGTGTTTAAATACATCAAGGAGGTGGTGTTGCAGCACCTGTTGGCGGTAAAATATTTGGTGAAGTTCTACCTTATTTAGATACAAAAAAATAATAATCATTCTTATTTAACATTAAAGGAACGCACCATTTGGTGCGCTCCTTCTTTTTTAGGCATAAACATGATTATAAATCATGTTTCCCACTTCGTTAAGCCAGATTACCAGACGATTTCCTAATAGATTCTCATAAAGAACTCTGTGTGGATTTCCATTTGGCCATGCTTTTGTCTCGCATGGAACTAAGTACCATGTGACTCCTTCATCCCTGAAATTTTCATTCAGTTCAACTTTATAGTCCTTTGATACATTGGTAATAATCTGTTCTTCTCTTAACTGCTGCTGTTTCATGTTTTTGCCTCCTAAATAGCTTTTTGCTTTGTTGCATTTTTAATTATACCACTTTTTTACATTCTTTACAAGTTATGTATATAAAAAAATCGAATTTATATACATAATTATTTTTTTAATTCTTCTGCAAACATTTTATTAAGCATTTGTGGATTAGCCTTTCCTTTAGTTTCTTTCATAGCCTGTCCAACTAAGAATCCCAAAGCTCTATCTTTTCCTGCTTTATAGTCTGCAACTGATTGAGGATTTGCTTCAATTATTTTTGTTACTATTTCTTTTATTGCACCCTCATCAGAAATTTGAATCCATCCTTTTTCTTTAATAATATCTTCTGGATCTCTTGGATTTTCAAATAATTCAGTTAATACTTTTTTACCAATACTTGAACTAATTGTTCCTTTATCAATTAATTCAACCAATTTAGCCAATTGTTTAGCATCAAAAGGTATTTCAATTGGGTCCATTTCAGTTTCATTTAAAATTCTAGAAATATCTGATATTATCCAGTTGTTTACTGCTTTATAGTTTCCACAGATTTCAGAAGCTTTTTCAAATAAATCTGATAAATATTTTGAAGCAGTTATAATTCCTGCATCTTTTTCAGATAATTTATATTCTGTTAAATATCTTTGCTTTCTGCTCTCTGGCATTTCTGGTAGACTACTTTTTATATTTTCTATATATTCTTCTGATAATTTAATTGCAACTAAATCAGGTTCTGGGAAATATCTATAATCTTGTGCATCTTCTTTATCTCTCATTGAAAATGTTCTTCCAGATACTTCATCCCATCTCAATGTTTCTTGCTCAACTTCTCCACCATTGTCAATAACATCAACTTGTCTATCTATTTCATATTCAAGTGCTCTAGTAATACTTCTAAATGAGTTCATATTTTTCATTTCTGTACGAGTTCCAAGTTTTTCTGAACCTACTGGACGTATTGATGTGTTTACATCTGCTCTAAATGAACCTTCTTGCATCTTACAGTCAGACACTTCAATATATTCAAGTATTGACTTTAATTTTTTCAAATATGCATCAACTTCTTCTATTGAACGAAAATCTGGTTCTGATACTATTTCTATTAGAGGTACACCTGCTCTATTTAGGTCTACTAAAGCTCCTCCTCCAAAATCATCATGATTTAATTTACCTGCATCTTCTTCTATATGGATACGTGTTATTCCTATTTTTTTCTTTCCTTTACTTGTTTCTATCTCAATATATCCATGTTCACATAGTGGCTTGTCAAATTGTGATATTTGATATGCTTTTGGTAAATCTGGATAGAAATAATTTTTTCTATCATTTTTACTATTTCTTGATATTTCACAATTTGTTGCTAATCCTGCTCTTACTGCATATTCTACCACTTTTTCATTTAATTTGGGTAATGTTCCTGGCATTGCCATACATATTGGGCATACTTGTGTGTTTGGTTCTGCTCCAAATTTTGTTGGACAACTGCAGAATATTTTTGTTTTTGTTGATAGTTCTGCATGGACTTCTAGGCCCATTACTACTTCGTAATCTTCTCTTGCCATTATTTATTACCTCCTTTAAATGTTGGTTTATATTTCTCGCGGAAGTTTGTTGCTTGTTCATAAGCATATGCAGCTTTTATAATTGTTTCTTCATCAAATTTATTACCTATAATTTGCATACCTATTGGAAGTCCTTGACTATCTACACCACAAGGTACTGACATTCCTGGAAGTCCTGCTATATTTACAGAAACTGTACAAATGTCTGCCAAATACATTTCCATTGGATTTGTTGACCTCTCACCTAATTTAAATGCTGTTGTTGGAGATACTGGAGTTACTATAATATCATATTTTTCAAATGCTTTATTAAATTCATTCATTACAAGTGTACGAACTTGTTGCGCTTTTTTATAATATGCATCATAATATCCTGAAGATAATACATAAGTTCCAAGTATAATTCTTCTTTTTACTTCTGCTCCAAAAGCTTCACTTCTAGATTTTTTATAAATTTCTTTTAGTGTTTTTGCTTCTGGTGATCTATATGTGTATCTTATACCATCATATCTTCCTAAATTTGAGCTTGCCTCTGCACAGGCAATTATATAATATGTTGCTAATGCATAATTTGCAATGTCTAATGAGAATTCTTCTACTTCTGCCCCCATATTCTTATATTCTTCAATTGCTTTTTCTAATGATGCTTTAACTTCTGGGTTTATTCCTTCTCCATAGAATTCCATTGGAACTCCTATTTTTAATCCTTTAACATCTTTTTGTAATGATTTTGTATAATCTTTTTGACCCACATCTACTGATGTTGTATCCATTTCATCATATCCTGAAATTACATTTAATAATTCTGCACAGTCTTGTACATCTTTTGTAAATACACCAACTTGGTCAAGTGATGATGCAAATGCAACTACACCATATCTTGAAACTAGTCCATATGTTGGTTTTAATCCTACAACTCCACAAAATGATGCTGGTTGACGAATACTTCCACCTGTATCAGTTCCTAACGCCCATGGCACCATATTAGCTGCAACTGCTGCCGCAGAACCACCTGAAGATCCACCTGGAACTCTTGATAAATCCCATGGATTTCTTGTTTTCTTAAAATATGAATATTCTGTTGAACCTCCCATTGCAAATTCATCCATATTTAATTTACCTAAATCAATCATTTCTTCTGCATTAATTTTATTCATAACTGTTGCATCATAAGGTGCAACAAAATTCTCTAGCATTTTAGATGCACATGTAGTTTTAACACCTTTTGTACAAATTATATCTTTTATACCTATTGGTATTCCAGCTAATTTTCCAACTTTTTCTCCTTTATCTATTTTAGATTGGATTACTTCGGCCTGTTTCATACCTTCTTCAGTAAGTTCTGTTATAAATGCTTGAACCTCTGGTTCTTTATCTTTTATTCTATCTACATAAGCTTTTGTTATTTCTGTTACAGTTAATTCTTTATTTTTTATTTTTTCTTGTAACTCATGTACTGTTAATTCTGTAATATCCATGTTCTTCCTCCTTATATTAAATTGGGCAATTTTGTACCGGGTACATTTTTTCCTTTTATTAATTGGGAAATTTTGTACCGGGTACATTTTGTCCCTTAATTCAAAACCTTTGGTAGTTTAAACATATGCTGGTCTTGTGTTGGAGCATTTTCTAATAAACTATCTACATCTTCAAATCTCTTTATTTCATCTTTTCTAAATATGTTTTTTGCTTCATTAGCACCTATTGTTATGTCTAATCCATCAACAGGAGCGTTGTTTACTATATTTGCAAAATTTAATATATCTTGCAAATGTAACATGTATTTTTCTATTTCGTCTTCTTCTAATGTTAATTGTGCCAAATTGGCAATGTGTAATATCTCTTCTTTACTTACTTTCATAATTAACCTCCTCGTACATACTGTTCAATGTGCTTATTATATACCGTTTTTGATAAAATTACAAGTAAAAAGAAAGAACTTTCTAGTTCTTTCTTCCATTTTAGGTTACAATTCACACCCCTTAAAAATATTATATATGTTCTGAATTGTAACCATTTTTGTTTATGCATTTAATATTGGATCTATTTCATTTTTTATATTTTCTTTCATAATGTCACAACTGTGATTAAACTTAGCCTGATCTTCATCATTTAATTTCAATTCTAAAATTTCCTTTACTCCATTTTTATTAATAATTGCTGGAACCCCAATATACATTCCTTCTTGTTTATATTCTCCATTCTGATATGTTGATACTGTAAGTATTGAATTTTCATCATTTAGAACAGCTTTTATAATTCTATTTAATGCCATTCCTATTCCATAATATGTTGCTCTTTTCTTTTCTATAATTTCATATGCTGCTTTCCATACTCCATCATGAATTTTCTTTAAATCTTCCATTGGATAATTATTGTCATTCATTATATCTGTCATTTTTTTGCATCCTACATAACAATGATCCCATGGAACTAATGATGAATCTCCATGTTCTCCTAATATATATGCATGAACATTTTTGCTTGAAACATCTAAGTATTCTGCAATTAAATATCTTAAACGTGCTGTATCTAATACTGTTCCAGATCCTATTACTCTTGATTTTGGTAATCCTGAAACTTGTGCTACAACATATGACATTAAATCTACTGGATTGCTTGCAATTATAAATACTCCATTAAATCCATTTGCCATTACTTGTTCAGTTATTTCTTTTACTATTTTTGTGTTTGCAACTGCTAATTCTAATCTTGATTGTCCTGGCTTTTGTGGTAATCCTGCTGTAATTACTACTATGTTTGCATCTTTACATTCTGAATAATCCCCAGCTTTTATATCCATTTTTTGAGGTGCATATGGTAAACCATGTGATAAATCCATTTCTTCTCCTTTGGCTTTATCTTTTAATACATCTATTAGTACAAGTTCATCTACTCCTCCTTGATTCATCATAGCATATGCCATGCTCATTCCTACAAATCCTGTTCCTACTAATACTACTTTTTTGTTTGTGTTCATATAAATTCCTCCTCTTCTCTTTTTGTCGGTACTATTATATCACTTTTTTTTAATTTTTAAACATTTTATTTTAATTTTTTATTCAATCACAATTTTAGCATCTGTTGGACAAATATTTATAAAAGTATTTCCGTCATTAACTTCTATCTCATTGCCTTCTAAATCTTTATAAATAGTTTGATTTTTTCTATCTAACTTAATACATTTTATTTTTATTGCTTGTCCATTAGTAATATAATACCCGTCAAAAGTTCCTATATTTTTTAGACCTTGTCTGCCTTTATTCTCACTATCAGTTAATGTGTAATTATCACACATTGTTATAATTATGTTTTTAGTTGTAACAGGTTCTCCTGTAATATAATCTGTTTGAAGTTTATTTCTTGCATATCTTTTATATGTTTTAGAATTTTCGTCATATTCATATTTTACAGTCTGAAGATTTGAATGTGGAATTGTTATATTAGTAGCTTGTATACTACTTTGCTTAGTAGTATTTGATGTTTCTGATGTTGAATCAGTTATTCTTTTATATTTTTTATCTAATTCAATTTCATCTGCAACATAATTTAATACACTTTTTTGTTTTGATGTTGTAGTATAATTTTTTCTTTGGGCAATTTTTAATATACTTTCTGTTGATGTAAATAAATTGTGTGGTGCTGATTTGTCTTTTACTCTCCAAAAGTCTGAGGAACTTTCTTGTATTCCATTTATATTATTTATTCCAAAACTTGAAATGTCACTTTGCGCTTGTGGGCTCCAGCCATGATGTACATATATTGCATCATTTTCTAAAGCATAGTCCAGAAAATAGTGTCTTGAACTTCTTACTGGGCCTATCTTTTCTAGATTTTGCCCTTTAAATACTGCCATTAGTCTAGTTTCTCCACCTTCTACTACTATTTCATATACAATATATGCTTTATTTAAATTTGCCTGTGGCCAGGCTCCTGAATGATTATCAATCATTACTGCTATCGACCTATCATTTCCACTAAATATTTTTATTTGTTTTGGATTTACAATCAATGTATCATTATTCTCTTCTTTATTGTCTTCTGTACTGCTTACCTGTTCAACATGTTCCCTTGTTATAATTTTGTATATAAGAAGTCCTCCTGCTATTATTACTAATACTGCTAAAATAGCCAATAAAATCATAGTCTTTTTATTTTTCATTCGAAACTCCATTCCTTCCTATATTAGAGAAGTTTATTATCCAAGTTCATCTCGCGTTATCCCTAATTTATTTAATACTATTTCTTCTTTTTTTCTCATAATAACTTTATCATCATCTTCTATGTGGTCATATCCCATTAAGTGATAAAATCCATGTACTAACATATACGCAAATTCTCTTTCAAAACTATGTCCATATTCTTTAGCTTGTTCTTCTACTTTTTCTATTGAAATTACTATATCTCCTAATACATCTTCATGTTCAAAATCATTATTTTTTATTTTTTCATCTATTTCTTTTTTTTCGAACATAGGAAATGATAGAACATCTGTTGCCCTATCTACATTCCTATATTGTTTATTTATTTCATGAATATGTTCAGGATTTGTTAATGTTATACTTATATATAATTTTGATTTTTCAATTTTTTCTTCTTTAAAACATTGTTCTATTACTCTTTTAATTATTTCTTTATATTTATCATTTGATTCTAAATCTAAATATTCTAATTGGTACATCTTCCCTCACATCTTTCAATTATTGTTATTTATGCGCTTGCATATTCTTGCATTCTTGTGCTAATTTTCTTTTTTATGTATTTTCCTTTTTTTGTTTGACAATCTCTTATTTCTTTCATCACTCCGTAATCTACTAATTTTCTTTTGTAATATTTTATCAACCTTGTATAGTCTATTTTTTCATTTTGAATATTTTTAATATCTTCTTTCATGAATAATATTTCTTTTTGTTTTACGTATTCAATAAAATCTATCTCTTTTAGTTTTTCGATATCTTTGTATTTTTCATAAAATGCTTTAAATTTTTCTCTTTCTTTTGCATTTTCCCAATATACCTTTGTTGCTAATAATCTTATACTATAATCTTCTATTAAATTTAACAACATTGTATATGCTTTTTCCCTTTTAGCTGCTATTTTTGTATCTTGAATTAAACATCTTGCATCTTTTAATAGTTTCATATAGCATTGTTCTGCAACTACTAATGGTAAACTATGTGTAAATAAGTTTCTACTTATTCCTAATAATATCATATTTTTTTCAATGTTATCTCTAGCATCTAATTTTCCTACTGTAAATTTTTCATATTTTTCGTATTCTTTTACTACTTTTTCTAATTTTGGATCATTTATTTTTAACGGCAATATGTTTTTTATGTAATCTTCTAGTGTATCAAATATCTTCATATATATCCAGTCCTTTGCTGAATCATATACATTTGTTGTGTCAGCTAATTTTACTGAATAATTTTTTAATATTCCTTTATATAACGAATCTTGTTTTGATATATAAAATTCTTGGTATTTATCAATTGTCTTTTGCTTTCCTGAATTTATTACTGTTTCTTTGTCTAATTCTAGTAAGTATTTTTGTTTCCTATATTTATATTCTGTGTATTCACTTTGTTTTAATTGCACTATTCCATAATATTGTGATAATGCCATACTTTCCAATTGTGTTGCTGTTTGATTTTTTACTTTTTTGTATATTGTATCTAATACATATTTATCTAATGCTTCTAAATATGCTGTATAAGCATCTTCATATTTTTTTTCTGCTATTTCTTTTTTGCTTACATCAACATCTTCTTTTGAATTTTCATACGCCTTAATTAATGCATTTCTTTTCATGCTAATTCTCATTCCATTTATGCCTATTTGTGTTGGTATTAATAATTTTGTTAATGTATTTGTTAATTTATTAAAAAAGGTTTTGTCTGTTCCTACTACTCTTAAACTTCTCTCTTCCATTTTTCCATCCTTTCCAAGTTCTTGGTAGGCAGGTATATTATTGTGTTTCATCTGTCTGTTCATTTATTTTATTTATCTTTTCCTGCATTCCTATATTTTCAATAACTTCATATGTTACACTTACTTCTATGTATTCTTCTGTTTCTATTACATTTGCATTTTTTCCGAAGTATATTTTGCTTTTCTTCAATTTCCGCTTCTATTTGTTTTTCTAATTGTTTTGTTCCTTTTTCTGTCGCTTCTTCTATAGTGTATTGTTTTATATTGTTTTCCAATTCCTTATTAGTTATTTTAGTTACAGAAATTGGTAAATATAAGTTTGAAAATATCTTAAACTTTTTTTCTTCTTCTATTGTATCATAAATTTTGAATTTTGAAAGAGTTTTGTAAAAATTTATCTGAAATTTATTAAAATTTATTTTATATTTCGTTTCTTTATTTCCAGTTTCGACATTTCGTTCTTCCTTCAATGGAATTTGAACTGTTTTTATATATTTTACAATTGCTTTTACTTTTCCTAAACTATGTACATATCTTATTCCTGTATATTTTCCCTCCATTGTTCCTTGAATAAGAATCTGACCTGCTTCTACTTTATCTCCAACTTTGACTTGTGCCGTTCCATTTTGTGCAATAATTTGTGTTATTGTTCCTGCTTTTTTTGCAACAATATTGGTAAATTCTTTTTCATCAATTATTTCAGGTGCTTCTTTTGCTTTTACTACTTTTACTATTGCATTAGTTCCATTTAGATTAATTCCAATCCAAGAAATATCATTTCTTTTTAACCTTATTTTATTTACTATTTCTTCAACATTTACTTTGCTTTTTTTCATTCCAGTTTTTAATCCTACTTCTTGTATGTCATTTTCTATATTTTCCAATTTTAAATTATCTTCTACCTGAACTTCTATATTCCAAACATAATTTGAACTTACATATAATGCAACTAAAATTATTATTAATGATATTAAAAACACTTTTCTTTTTCTATATTTATTTATAATAAACGGTATCCCTCTTTTTTTCTTTATTTTTACTTTGCACTTTAATTTTTTTGCAACTTCAATAGCTCTATAAAAATCTTGTATACCAATATTTAAATGTAACTTAACCCCTTTTTCTCTTTTCAAATTCCATATTAATATTTTGTTTGTTGTACATATATTTATAAATCTTTCTATATAGTATCCCTCTACAGTTATTCTTACATAGCCTAATATGTATTTTAATAAAATTTTAATTGCCATAATTCCTCCTTAATATGTAAATCAGTCCTCTGTTCTTTCTAGTTCAACACTTTCAATTTTACCTGTTATTTTTATATCATCATTTGTCATTTTTTCTAAATTGATATTGTATCCATTAATATTTACAACTCCAATATATGTACTTATGCTCGCAAAAAATTCTTCATATTCTAATATTCCCTTGTAATTCTCTAATATTATTTCATTAAAACCTGTAATTGTTATTTTGGGTGTATTCGAATAAACTTCTTCTGGTATTTCTAAAATTTTATCTAATCTTTTCTTTTTCATATTCGCTCCTCATCTCATTATTTAAATTCATCTAAAAGTTTAAATTCATATCCTTGTTCTTTTGCCTCTTTTATAATGCTATCTAAAACTTCTGAATTTGTTTTTGAATTAGGATGTAATAACATTATTTCTCCACAGTGTAAATTATTAATAATCATTTTTCTACTTTCTTCTAGAGATGGCTGCTTTTTTTCATCCCAATCAAAATATGCAAAACTCCACATTACTGTTTTATATCCTAATTCTGATGTTTTCTTTAAAGTTCTTTCATTAAATTCACCTTTTGGTGGACGCATAAATTTCATCTCATAATTAAATTTTCCCATTACTGCTTGATGAAGTTTCATTATTTCTTTTTCTATTTCCTCATTTGATATACTTGGCATACTTTTATGGTTTACAGTATGATTTCCTAGTTTCTTAATGCCAAAAAAATAATTATTTCAAAGTACTGTTTAATTTTCTTATTTATAATCTACGATTGGATTCTCGAAAGTTAATTTAATTTTGATATTTTTTTCTTTATCAAATTCTATTTTTTCAATTAATTGTTCTAAAATAACTTTATTAGTATTTTCTAATTTTAAAAAATCGTCTGCTATCTTTTTTATTTCCCTATAATTTGCTTTTATACCTTGTTCATCGTTTTGATTTAAACTTTCTTGTATTATTTTTATCTCCTTTAAAATTTTATCCCTTTGCTTTTGTTTCTTTTCGTAAATTATTTTAAAATCCTCCACTTGTATGATTTTACTTATTTTGTCTTGATAAATTTCTTCAATATTTTTTTCCACCTCTTTAAGCTGTTCCTTCAAATTCTTTAAGTTCTCTTTTAGCAAATTTTCTTTGGATTTTGCCTGTTCTCTTGCATATTCATAACTTTGTTTTATTTCTTCTTCAGATAAATTTATCTTCTTTAATTCGTTCTTTACCTGTTTCTTTACTACTTCCTCTATCAAGCTCGCTGATATTTGCTTGCAGTCACAAAGTCCACTATAATTATTTCTTTTTGAGCAAATAAAATATGTACCTCTCCAAACACTTCCATTTTTCCTCTTTTCCTCTCTACATCTTAAAGTTGCCTTATTACCACACTCTCCACAATGCACTAATCCTTTTAGCACATGTTCATATTTCCTCTCACGCACTTTTGTATAATTATTTAGTTTTTCCTGTGCCTTATTCCAGATTTCAGTATCTATAATAGATTCATGCATATTTTCTATTACAATATGTTCTTCTTTTTTTGTACACCTTGACTTTGCAATTTTATGGCTTATTTTTTGAAATTTTCTGCCTACTACACTTCCGAAGATATACTTCATTTCTTAAAATTTTTCCAATTTGTGCCCTAAGCCACACATATTTTCCGACTTGGATTTACACTTCTTTTCTTCATGTATGTTGGAATTTTCAAATAAATTGCTGGTGGTAAAATTTCTCTTCTATTTAGTTCATCTGCAATTTTTATTGTTGACATCCCTTTGTTAACATACATATCAAATATCTCTTTTACAATTTGTGAACTGTATTTATCTGGCACCAAATGATTTTTAATTTCCGTATCTTTTTTATATCCATAAGGTGGAATCCCTGCTTGATATTCACCTTTTTCTATTTTCCTTTGTTTAACACTTTTTATTTTGTTAGAAATATCCTGTGCATAGTAATCATTAAAACTTAGCTTAAAGGTTAAAAACTGTAATCCATCTGATTTTAATGTATCTACATTATCTCCAATTGCAATATACCTAATATTATTAGTTGGTAAATACCTTTCTAAATAATATCCTGTATCTATATGGTCCCTTCCAAATCTTGATAAATCTTTTGTTATTATACAGTCTATTTTTCCATCTTCTATATCTTTTAACATTTTTTGAAAACCTGGTCTATTAAAATTTGTTCCAGTAAAACCGTCATCAACATATTCTCCTGTATCTACTAGCTCTTCGTGACCCAAAATGTAATTATCAATAATATCTCTTTGATTTTCAACGCTTTCACTCTCTCTATCATCTCCGTCATCACGAGAAAGTCTTATATACTTTGCTGTTCTAATTCTTCTATATTCATTTACTTTACTCATAATTCACTCTCCTTTCTTGAGAGTAACTATTTTATTTATAGTATAATTTCATCTTAATGTATTGCTACAAATATGTCAGCTCTAAATATACATTTATCTTTCTTCTAAACTTATATAATTTATATATTCATTTTTCAATAAGTTCAAAATTATTTGTTTTAAACTTTCCTTGCCATATTCAATACTAACATTCAAAATTTCTTTATTTTTCATAACTCACCTCTATCAATTGTTTTTCTTTATATAATCTTATGAATTTAAAAAAAATTTATTACTTTTGTATTTTTGCGTCAAGAAAAGTAACTTTGTCACCTTTTCTTCGCCCGTTTTGAGTTTTCGACTATATGGAGAAACTCTCAAATGGCCTAGTGATTGTAGCTTTTTATTTAATATAAATCGAGTAGGAGAAATACCATTAGTTGATATTTCGTCCTCTCACACCACCACAGCATGCCGTTCGGCACTGGGCGGTTCAATAGAATTAATACTTTAACAGTATACACTAGAAAGACTTATATAACCTTGTCTTTCTAGTATTTTATTATTTAACACTTTATTGATTATTTGATTATCAGAAAGTCTCCAATATCCTTTCCTTGTATTTGCACAAGTCCATGCCGTTTCATCTTTTATTCCTAGCCTTTTAAGGTTTTCATATCTTGCTTTTATTTTCTTCCATTGCTTCCAATAGCACATTCTTATTCTTCTACGTATCCATTTATCTAGATTTTGTGCTATTTTTCCCATATTGGCTATTTTAAAATAATTTACCCACCCTACAATAACTTGTTTTAATTTATTATATCTACTTTCCATACTCATTGCGTTACTTCTTGATGTTATAATTCTTATTTTATCTTTAAATTTAGCTATTGATTTTGGGTGTACCCTTATTTCAATTTTATCTTTTTTTGGTAAAATGAAAAACCTAGATATTTTATTCGCCATGGCCTATCTACTTTGCTTTTATCTTTATTGACTTTCAATCTTAATTTTGTTTCGATAAATTTTGTAATATTTTCCATTACTCTTTCTGCTGATTTCTTTGACTTTGTAAATATCACACAGTCGTCCGCATAGCGTACGAACTGTAAGCCACGTTTTTCTAGTTTTTTGTCTAACTCATTGAGCATTATGTTACTCAATATTGGTGAGATGTTTCCGTCCTTGTGGTGTTCCTTTTTCTGTCTTTTCAAGTAATTCATTAGTTACTGTTTTAGTATCGATTTCTTTAAATGGAGACACATCAAGAATACTAGGAACTTTTGCAATACTTTCTGTTTCCAACTTATTATCTTGCAAATAGTCTTCTATATGAAGTTGTCTACCATTATTATATTCCTGATTACCTTTCATAAAAAAAAATCCTCCTATCGTTCAGTCCTTCGCAAATTGTATATATCCAATTTGTTATTATGACCTCTGCTGACTTCTGATACTTCATTCTAATATCACTATTAGCATTTTCATATCTATTACAAGATATTTCCAAAATATCAGACCTCCCCAGATAAGAACAACAACCTTCCTCTCATATATCTGCCACATTTACTGTATGAGCTTTGGATAGTTATTCGGGCTTTGCTTTGTTCAGCAAGCTCGCCCAACTCAATTCAGCCTTGTATGTGATTTCTGTTCGTCAGACCGAGATTTTGCTATTGACTTCTTTCAGATTCCACCTCACAATGGACACCCTTGTCATTCGCTAACAGTTCGCAACTATCAGGCACTGTATGGAACTTTCACCCACAAGTTGTTGCCCATGCTGGGCATACTGGAAATAGAGTTCTCTAAATTAGAGAACTCTATTCGTTCAGTTAAATTATGAGTAACCAGTGGCTACTTAAACTACATACCATCCTACGCAATTGCAGTATGCGTCTTCATAAAGGCATGCAAAAAATGTAATTGTTGCAAGTGGACTTTTACAACCCAAATCTTTGCAGCAACCACTAGCAATCCAAAAATGCTCATTGTTGTCATCATCAGCCAAAATTTTACATGTATTTGCTAAATCGCATTTTCCAGCAATTTTTCTAGAACCAGTTTGCTCAAAGCCTTCTGTTATTTTATCTTTTGAATCACAGTAGTGTCCTAATTCTTTAGAATCTTTACATACTGCATAAAAGGCTTTTTCCTCAGACCATCCTTCTTTCTTCAAACGATAAATAATTGTTGCTAAGAACAGTATATATTGGCTCTTAGTTCCCAACCGCAAACAATTTTTAGCTGCAAGACTATGTTGTCCGTAATAATAAATTCCAGTTGCTGGTTTGCAACCTGGTATAAACTGAATGAATCCAAATTTACTAATAGATGGATCACAAACTGGAACTCTGAAAGACTTTACTCCAGTTTTAATTACATCTTTTAGGCTTCTTAAAAATCTCATTTCTTCATTATTATTAGGCTCATGTTTCAGTAATTCAGAATAGATCTCGCTGGAAGAACTTTCAACAAGAATAGTTTCAAATTCTACTACTTTTTCGTTTCCTGGATATCCATGAATTACTGCCTGAATATCGTTACTAGCCGTTGCCTTGCTCATAATGCTACCTCCTTTTACTGAACATATAAAATGTATTTTTACAACCGCTTATTATTATAACATTTTATGTTAAATTGTGCAAGTGGAAAATTATATATTTCATGTCTTTATCCTGTATATATTTAACTCTGGACATTAAATATTTAGATGTATGATTTCCTACAATATGTCCTTCATTTATCATTCTTTCTACTAAGTCTGATGTTGTGTTTAAATAATGTGATGTTATGAAAAATGTTGCTTTTACATTATTTTCTTTTAATGTATTTAATATTTTTTCTGTATATCCAGCTTCATATCCTTCGTCAAATGTAAGATATATTATTTTTTCAGTATCTTTTCCTAAACAGATTCCATTATTTTCTTCTAATATTTTTCTGTTATTTTCTCCTACATCTGGTTGCATGTTATTGTTTGCCCTTTTTATTCCCCATCCAATTGTTTTCCCTTCTTTCAAATTTGCATTAGTTAAAATAGTCTCATGGAAATTTAACTGTATCACACATACAGAAAATATAATTAGGACTGCTCCTATTACGAGCATAGTTTGTGTTTTTTCTTTCTTATTCATTACTTCACTTCCTCCATTATATTTAATTCTATGAAACAGTCAAAAATATATAACTTAAAGTCACTACACTATTTTTACATTTTTTGTAATTTGTATTTATTTTATTCAAATCAGTTTAGAACATTGTATCTCTTTGTTATCAGCCATTCAGGTCTATTCAATTAGCCTATTGACATTTTTATTTTTTTGTTTTATATTTAAATATATTTTTACATAATTTGTCAAAATTTTAAAATAAAGGAGGGGATTTTCATGCTAAATTTTATAATTTGTGATGATAATATTCATATGATTAATAAATTATCTTTATTATTTGAAAAAGCTTTTGTTCAAAATGATTTTAATGCTAAAATTGTATTAAAAACTCAAAACTACAAAGATGTTCTTTCTTTTATATCTTCAAACATTGTCAATGTAGTAATACTTGATATTGAATTTAAGAATTCTAGTTTGAATGGTCTTGATATTGCGAATGAAATTAGAAAAATAAATAAAGACTGCTATATTATTTTTATCACAAGTCATTTTGAATATTTGATGAAAGCTTATGATTATAAAACATTTGCTTATTTGTTTAAAAATTCTCTAAGTGTAGAGTCTCTTTCAGAAACCTTGACTAGACTATTTGATGATATTAATGGTAACACAAAAAAGTTTTTAAAAATAGACAACAAGGGAACTTTTATTGATTTAAATGATATTCAATTTATTGAAAAATGTGGTATGAAACTTATTTATCATACTCTTCATGGACGTTTTGACACATATAACTCTTTTTCTAAAATAGAGAATACTCTACCCAAAAGTTTTGCACATTGCCATAAATCTTTTATTGCTAATATTAACAATATTGTGAGTGTCTCTCTTTCTGATAATTCTATTGTTTTTAAAAATGGAGAGCTTTGTTATATTGGTCCAAAATATAAAAATTCTTTTATGGAGGTAATTGATTATGATGCAATTTGTAAATAATATTTGGAATGCTTTAAGCAGTGAAAACGAAGAACTTTTGAATTTATTAATGATTCCTGGTGGGATTATTGAATCATATCTTTTTATGAATTTATTTTTAAATTTGTTTAATGTAAAAAGTTCAAAAAAAGAAAAGATTCAATATGTTCTACTACTGTTTATAATAAGTACATTCACATTGAATATTATTCCTTCGCCTTATAACGTATTAATAAACTACATTGTCTCAATATGTTTAATATATTTTATATTTAAACTTGGTTTTTTAAAGAGCTTTATTTCTTCAATTATCCCAAGCTTTATATTAGGAATATTAAACACTCTATTGCAAAACCATTATTTAACCTTATTTAATATTGATCCTACCAAATTTATAAGTACACCTATTTGTAGAATACCATATTTAGTAATTTTATATTCATGCATGTGTCTTATAAATGTGCTTGTAAAAAGATTCAGACAAATAAACTTAGATTTAATCGACAGCCTGGATACCAGAACTCTAATTATACTTATTATAAATTTATGTATTGGTTTTTTAACATTATGTATTCAACTTATAGTTACTACTTTTTATATTGATATTGTCCCTATCATTATTACTGTTTTAAATTTTATATTGTTAGCATCCTTCCTGCTATTAAGTATTTATAGTTTCTCACGTATGATTAAATTATCAAATACAAAACGAGATCTGCAAATAGCTGAAGAATATAATAAATCCTTGGAAATTTTATATGATAAAGTCAAAGGATTTAAGCATGATTTTAATAATATCGTTTCTACATTAGATGGATATATAGAAAATAATGATATGAATGGTCTAAAAGAATATTTTGAAGATGTAAAAAAAGATTGTAAAATTACCAATAATCTTTCATTAATAAATCCCAGAATTATTAATGACCCTGGAATATATAGTCTATTAAATAATAAATATTTTAAAGCTACAAGTTTAGGAATCTCATTTGACATTGAGTTCTTTTTAAATCTATCTAATTTAAAAATAAATAAGTACCATTTTTCAAGAATTCTTGGAATATTAATTGATAACGCTATTGAAGAAGCCGAAAAATGCACTCAAAAAGTAGTAAGAATATCTTTTATAAACGAGGAAAGGAACAATAGGGCTGTAATTTGTGTAAAAAATACATATTTAAATAAAGATGTAGACTTAGAAAAAATATTTGAAAAAGGATTATCCAGCAAGGAAAATCATTCAGGTATTGGATTATGGGAAGTTAGAAAATATGTTAAAAAAGGTAAAAATCTAGATTTGTATACAAGTAAAGATAATAAATATTTTAAACAAGAATTATTTATATACAATTTATAGGGGTAATGTTTTAATTACCTCTTTTTTTGATGTGCCCAAAAAAAGAAAACTTCTTATGAAGTTCCCTTCTCTTGAATTGATTTTTAATGTTTAAGAACATTATCTTTTATAGGAAATTAATCCTTTTTTATTAGAGATGCTGGCATTTTTGGTTGATGTCCCCACCAAAAAATATAACATGCAGTATTTGTTGATTTGGCATATTTTTCAGCCATTTTAGCTAATAATTTCATCATAATTAATTCCCCCTTCTTTTGTAAAAATTTATATAACATAAGAGCAGTTGCAATGACTCTTATATTAATCAATTTAAATATTTGCATATAGTTCATGTCCATATTTATTATCTGTAATTTTATATGCAAATCTTGTTATTGTTAAAGTCTGTATAAAATCTCCAAATATTATTATTCCTACAATCGTAGTATTACTTATGAAGATAGCAATTATAAATTCAATAGTCAAAGTTATATATGAAAAAATTTGCTTTTGTTTTCTTTCTTTCTCCATTAGTATTGGAACATTTTCTGTATCTGCTGGTGCATATAATTTTATCATTATCATACAAAATGTCCAAACTGTAAATGCAGTAATATATTTTGTTATACCAGTTAGGATTATATATTTTCCAAGTAATGCTGAACCACTATATAAAATCAAAGTATAAATTATACAACCAATGTGTGTTTTCATATGAACTCCACCTGAAAAACCTCTATATGGTGCAATAATTAACATCGAAACTAAAGTTAATTTGAATATTCCTAGGAAATATGCAATTATTAAAATAATTACTCCTTTAGGTAATTCACCTATTATATTTTGTAGTCCATACATTATTATCTCTGCTCGTTCGTCATCAATCTCTGGCATTTCTTTTCTGATTCTATTTGTTAGATATGTGCAGATTTTATCAATCACTTTTCACACCTCTCTTTTATCTTAAGTACATACTTAATTTATCATCTTTTTACGCATTTTGTTCATTTATGTCATAAAACCTTTTCTGTATTTAATAAAAAGCGGTTTCCTTCATTTCATATATATTTTAGGCATTTTCATAAATTTTCCATTTTTTAATTAGACATCAAAAAAGAACGATTCTTAGATTTCACATTCATCCAAAATCGTTCTAAAATATTTAAATTTTCACTTCTCTTAAAATACACCAAGTCCCATTACTTTCTGGCAAGCATTTAAAAGTAATCTCTTCTTTGCTCACTGGATGTTCTATTGTAAGCTCATATGCCCATAATGCTATTTGCTTTCCCTTTCCTCTTGTGCCATATTTTTGATCTCCAAAAATACTATGTCCTGAATGCGCAAGTTGCACTCTTATTTGATGATGTCTACCTGTATGTAAGTTTACTTTTACCAAAGATAAATTTTTCACCTCATTATATTTCAAAACTTCATAATCCAATTTGGCAAGTTTTGCATTTTTCTTATCCTTGTTAACAACTCTACTCATATTATTTCTTTCATCTTTATATAAGTAATCTTCTAATGTTCCTTTAGTTTGTTCAAATTCACCATCAACAACAGCTAAATATTTCTTTTTAAATATTTTCTCTCGTACTTGATTACTCAATCTCGAAGCAGCCTTTGATGTTTTTGCAAATACCATAACTCCTCCAACAGGTCTATCTAATCTATGAACTAACCCCAGATAAACATTCCCAGGCTTATTGTATTTTTCTTTTAAAAAGCTTTTTATAATTGTAAGCATATCCATATCTTCTGTTTTATCCGCTTGTGAGGGAATATTGGGTTCTTTTTTTACAACAATTATATGATTATCTTCATATATTACATCTAACTTTTGCATCTTTTCTCCTTCTGGGAAAAAATGTACCGGGTACAAAATTTCCCATATTTTTTAATCTTCCCATCTTCCAAAAATTCCACAAGGAAGTATAAGTTTTGAATCTTCCATTGGTAATCCAATTTCTCCTGAAGATACTTTTCCTCTGTGTTTTTTAGAAACTGTTAAATTTAAAATGTTTTCTAAAACTTTGCTTGAAATCCCTGTTGTATATGAGTTTATTAAAAAGAATAATGGTTTGTCTGAAAGTACTTTAGAACATAATTCAACTAAATCATATATATTATTCTCAAATTGCCATACTTCTCCATTTGCTCCTCTACCATATGATGGCGGATCCATTATTATTGCATCATATTTATTTCCTCTACGTATTTCTCTATTAACAAATTTAACAACATCATCAACTATGTATCTAACTGGTCTTTCAGATAAACCTGATGATACAATATTTTCCTTAGCCCATGTCACCATTCCTTTTGAACTATCTACATGACACACTGATGCTCCTGCATAACTACATGCTACTGTTGCACCTCCAGTATATGCGAATAAATTAAGCACCTTTATTTCTCTATTTGAGTTTTGAATTTTGTTTATCATCCAATCCCAATTTACCGCTTGTTCTGGAAATAATCCTGTATGTTTGAATCCCATTGGCTTTATATTAAATGTTAATTTTTTATATTTTATTTGCCACTGTTGTGGGACTTTCTTCTTATATTCCCATGCACCACCACCTGTTTTGCTTCTATGATATGTTGCATTTATGTTTTTCCACTTCTCTGGATATGTTTTATCTTTCCAAATTATTTGTGGATCTGGTCTTGATAATATTACATCTCCCCACTTTTCTAACTTTTTACCATCTGCCATATCTAATATTTTATAATCTTTCCAATCATTTGCTATGTTCATATTTAATCCATTCCTTTTTTATAAATTTCTTTTAATGCTATTATATCATACAAATTTAGAAAAAACACTAAATATATTTTTGCTTGATTTAAACAAATTCTATACTTAGTGCTTTTCTCTATTTGTATAAATATTGTTGTGGATTTATTGCTGTTCCATCCACTCTTATTTCTAAATGTAAATGTGGTCCTGTTGTATTTCCTGTCATTCCAACAGCTGCAATAACATCTCCTGCATTGATTTGTTGTCCAACTGATGCGTATAACACTTTACAGTGTGCATACCATGTTTCAACACCATTTCCATGTGAAATTTTTATTAGATTTCCATATGGTCCACTTTTTTGTGCAAATATAACTGTTCCATCTGCTACCGCTTTTATTTGAGTTCCTATAGAACATGCAATATCTGTACCAGTATGTGCTCCTGATCTAATACTACTTATAGCACCAAATCTAGATGTAATATTTCCTTGTACAGGTGCTACTGCTAATAATATTCCATTTATAGATGGCATTTTGCTCTTTTGGTCTTGTTCTATAAGTACTGCTACTTTTTCTTCTACCTGTGTTTGTGCAACTTGTACTGTTTCTAAATTTATTTCTTCAATATTTTCTGTATAGTTTTCTGTTACACTTAAATCTAGTTGAATAGTATCATTTTGATGTTCTTCTTTTATTTGATTTATTGCCTGTTCTGCTTCTTCAATATTGTCTACTAATCCCACTGTTTCATTATTTAAGTTTACTGCATAATATTTATACATTATTCTCGCTTTTTCTTTTAAAGCTAACATTATTTCTTCTTCATTCGTTTCTTGTTTTCTGCTTACTAATTTCAATTCATAATTTGGCATTTCATTTAATGAAACAAAATCTATATTTTTGCCTTCCATTTCTATAATTTCTTTTTGTATTCTTTCTTTTAATTCTGTTTCATTTTCTACGTAACCTATCTCCTGACCAGATAATGTTACCATATAGGTCGTTTTGTATTTTAATAAAATAATCGCTATTATTAATCCTAACGCTATTGCCATTATGCTAAAAAGTTTGCAACTTTCCTTAGTATAATATTTTATTTTCTTTTTTAAAATAATATACACTCTCCTTTTTAACGCGACCGTTTTCTATTATACCATAATTTTACCTTTTTGGCAAATTATGTATCCTTCATAAGCCGTTTTTAGAAGTTTTTTACCTTTTTTAGCCTTTTTTATTATGTCATTTGTGTATATTTTATTCATTTTTTCTCAATTTTATTCATTTTTTCTATGTTTTTCTATGTTTTTAATTCATCTATTATCACATCTTGAAGAATATTCAAAAGTATGTTATTCTTATTTATATTATATGAAAAGGATTATATTATGAAAAAATTAATTGTACCAAATAAATATGATGGAAAAAAACTTTCAAAATTTATATTAGATAGTTTTCCTCACTTATCTCCAAACATGCTATATAAAGCTTTACGTCAAAAAGATATAAAAATTAATGGAACACGAACTAATAAAGATTGTACTATATATGTAGGAGATGAAATTCTTGTTTATATTGCAGATAACTTTCTTTGTCCAAGTATTAATTTAGATATAGTTTTTGAAGATGAAAATATTTTAATTATAAATAAACCATCAAATATTGAAGTTACTGGTAATGACAGTTTAACTACAAATGTTCATATCCAATACTCTAACTCAGATTTCTTACCTATGCCTTGTCATAGATTAGATAGAAATACTACTGGTTTAGTTTTATTTGCTAAAAATGAGGATTCTCTAAATATTTTACTTGAAAAATTTAAAAATCACGAAATTCAAAAAAAATATTTGGCTTTAGTCTATGGAATTCCAAAAGTAAAAAAAGCAAGACTTGAAGCTTACTTATTTAAAGATAACAAAAAATCAATTGTATATATTTCTGATACTTTTAAAACTGGATATAGTAAAATTATTACTTCATATTCTGTTATCAAAGAATATGATAACAATTCTTCTTTATTAGAAGTAGAAATTGAAACTGGTAAAACTCATCAAATTAGAGCTCATTTGGCTCATATTGGTTATCCTATTATTGGTGATGGTAAATATGGTATTAATTCTGTTAATAAAGACTTTGGTTTTAAGTTTCAGCAACTAAAAGCTTATGAATTAACATTTAATTTTAGAACAGACTCAAAGTGTTTGAATTATTTAAACGGAAAAACTTTTTCTTTGAAATAAATATCTTTATTTCGCCCATTAATAAAATTCGCCCAGTATAACTAGGCGAATTTTATTTTTAATACTCTTTACTCCTTATTCTTTTCTGCATTGCTATTAAAATTTTCTCTTATCATTTCAACTAATAGATTTAATTCCTTAAATCTATTGGAATTTAAATACATTCCAAATTCTACCTTTCCTAATCCAATATCATTATTAACTTCAATTAAGTTAAATTTTTCCCATTCCCAATCATATAAATATTCTGCTGTTACTACACCAATTACCATTCCTTCATTCACTAAACGAACTATTGACCTATAATTACTAACTTTCAATTCTAAATTTGAATTTTTTGCTAGCTCTTTAATTCTTTTTGTTGTTTGCTCATATTCTCTTGGTATATAAATTAATTTTCCATTCAAATTATCCAATGTTAAAGTCTTATTTGCCATATCTGATTTTTTATTTACAATGAATGTTTCATGCATATGTCCCAATCTAATAAACTTAAGACCATATGGTACTTCTGTATTATATTTTTTGGCAAATACTATGTCAATTTCCTTATTTTTCAATTTTCTTAATAACTCATTTATCTCTTCACATATTAAATTTAAATTAACATCTGGATATTTTAGAGTATATTGATTTATTGCTTGTCCAAAAATCAATCCTCCCATATGATTATGTGTTCCAATATTAATTGATTTATCTTTTCCAACTTTTTCATCTATTTTATTAAGTTCTTCTATAGGATTTTTCAGCATTTCATATAATTTTTTTCCTTCTTCTGTCAAAGCAACCCCTTTACTTTTTCTTTTTAATAATTTCATAGATAACTGATTTTCTAAATTTTTAATTTGTTTTGTAATAGCTGGTTGTGAAATATTTAATTTATCACTTGCTTTTGTTATGTTTTCTTCATTTGCTACTACAACAAAAATTCTATATAATTCAAAATCTATCATTATATCACTCCCATATTTTTATATCACAAAAGCATGAAATACTCAAGATATTTCATGCTTTTTAACTGTTGAAAACTAATTTAATAAACCTAACAGCTTATTAAAAGCTTCCTTCATTTGATGATTATCACATTCATTTAAGTTAAAATGAATATTTTTGTTTTTACATCCAGACAAATGCAAAAATAAATTTGTGGATAAGAACAAGCTAAACACACCTTCTTGACAATTTCCTTTTTTAAAATAGATACACTTGCTCGTACAATATTCTGAATACTTTGCACCTCTTGTTGAGTCTTTTACTTGTATCCATCTTTTTCCTCTGATATATAAACTCATTGGAATTCCATGGTCTTTACCAATAAACCCCGTTGTCCATTCTTTTTCAGAGTCACTTGATATACTTTCTAAAAAATCGTAAAAATTTTTCATTGGAACAAAAAGTTTTTTCCATAATTCAAAAGCTTCTTTTCCTTCTACTTTTTTACCACACCCTAAATATTCTGAAAATCTGTTTAAATCTAACAATTTAACATTTACATGTAATTCGTCAATGGCTTTTATTATAAGTTCATTTATCTCATATTTATTTAGTGATGTTACAACTACATTATATCTTACTGAAATTCCTTTTTCTTTAAGCTCTCGTGTTATGTTTATGACATTTTCTGAAAGAAATTTTGGAAAATGAACTCCATTCAAGTTCTCAGATATACTGTCAACACTAAAAATTACATCTAATCTTTTTTGATATTTTGTAAGAATATCAATATGTTTTAAAATCATATACCCATTTGTATTAATTCTTATTTTAGTATCATTAAAACTCATAATAAACTCTATTAGTTCACCAAAATAATGTACAGCTGTAGGTTCACCACCAGTAATCCTAAAATTTGTAATTCCTACATCATATGCGTTATTAATAACTTTTTTTATCTTACAAAATGGAATTGTTTCTTTTTTACTTGAAATACTTTCTCCTCCATTTTTACAATAAAAGCATTGATAATTGCAATAAGTTGTTATAGCTATTGCCAGTGTATTTACCCGTTTTTTCATTTAATATTACCTCCTAATAATATTAGAATCTGTTATAATAGTTTACATATATTATGATAACATAATATTGTCTTTTTGTGAAATATATATCTGTAATATTGTTATAACTTATTGTAATATCATTATTTCCTAATTTGTTTCTATCAATTTTTATTTTCCTATAAATATTTGAACATATATTTTTCCATATCTGTTACTACTTACAACTCCTATTCCAGTATAATTAAAATTACTATTTAAAATATTTGCTTTATGCCCTGATGAATTCATCCAAGCTGTTACAGTAGAACTATTACTTGAATTTGCAGCAATATTTTCTCCTGCCGTTTTATACGAAATATTAAACTGATTCAACATTTGAAAAGGTGTCCCATATGTTGGTGATTCATGTGCGAAATAATTATTTGATACCATATCTTGTGCTTTTATTCTAGCGACTTTCTGTACTTCTGCATCTTCTTTTAATGGTTGAAGTCCATTATTGGTTCTTTGCTTATTTATTAAATCAAATACTTCTTTTTCACCTGAATTCATTGCAGTAGTTGTGTTCGTTGCTCCAGTACTAGTATTTCCGTCTGTACTATCATTACCTCCTGTGCTTGATGAATTGGGATAAATAGGTTTTATATATTTTTTATTTACAGCTCCTATATAATTTCCTTCTATTTGGACTATATACCATTCTCCTACTCCTGCAAATACTCGTATATATTCATTTTTCTTTACTGTTGCAATTACATTATATTTAGTACCTGGTCCACTTCTAACGTTCAATGTTGTTGCAGTTACTAGCCCTGTTGAAAAGTCTACTTTATAATAATGTTGCATTCCAAATGATGTGGTATATTTACACAAAACTATAGCAAATACCACTAACGTAAACATTTTTAATATATTCTGCTTTTTTACTGTTATAATCTTCATATTTATTATCATTCCCTTCATAAGATTATCTTTATGATTTAATCTTATGTAATACTGAATGTCCTTTATTACTTAATTATTTCTTATAACAGTTTTCTATGTATTATCCTAATTTTTCTTTTAATTTAGATAAATTTTTCGATAAACTTATTACTTCTAATGGTATTTCAATTAATTCATTGTCTACTGCTACATAATTTATAATTTCTATATTACTTATATCTATAGCATTTTCTAATTCTTTTATAATATAGTGAAGTTGTATACAATGTGGAGATTTATCTACTGTTGCAAAAACTATTGTTTTTATTTTTCCTCTTGCTATCATACCAATTATTTTAGTTACTATCATATTTAAATGTTCTTTTTCTAAACACACATCATAAATATTGTCAGAAATCTTTTCTAGTTTTTTATATGCTTTTGGTTGCATTCTTTCTAAACAACTTCCTACAATTATCATTGTTTCTTGAATATCAAAGCAATTCGTTTTTAATAAATCTCTCATTTTTTATTTTCTCCCTTTCTATTTATAATTTTCATGATTACTAACTTTAATGCTTTGCTTATTTACACTTTTCTTTGCTTTTATACAATAATATAATATATATTATCATTGTGTTCTCTTTATTTCAATACTTTTGAAAAATTAAATAATATGAAATAGAACCATAAACAGAGCAGGAGTTAATTTCTTAACCCCTACTCTGCTTATTCATATTACGTTACATTTTAATTGTTTAGTACATATTTAGGTAATTCTTCCTGCTTGAACTCATGCACATCTCCTGTGATTAAGTTAAGCATTACATAACTATTGACTTTATAAGTCCCTAAAAGCCAACTTTTGTCGGCAACCGCAAATAGACCATATGGCTCATTGTTATCTGAAATTGTAATATACAACTCTTTCAGTTTCCTTGTAGGATACTGAGAGCGCACGTCTCTTATATCCAATTCATAAGAACAAGGCAAGAAATTAGCTTCATTGTAATTATCTTTGTCAATAATTACAATGCCATTTCCATTTTCACCACCGCTAACAGTAAATATATATTTACCATTATTGTAGGTTGGTCCTGATGCAGAATCTGCCTTAAATAAACTCTGAATTTCACTCGATGAAATAAAAAGTTTAACTCCAGTTTCTTCATCAGTTTGTGTAGTAGTTAATGGCACACTACTTACCTGTTTTAGCGGAATACTAATGCTCTCACCAACAATACCATCCTGTATCCACAGAATGACACTTATCACAACAATACTGAGAAAAATCCTATCACATATTTTTTGATTTTCCCATATCGACTGTGCTAAAAAGCAAAACATAATCATAAGGAAAGAACCGTATAAATTCGTTCTAACACCTATCAAAGCGTATAAATACATACTTAATAATAACGCAATTGTAAAGTCTATTATTTCCATTACTATCTCTTGTTTATATTTATGGAAAAATCCAATGCTTACACCATTAGTGAAAAAATTATTATTTTTTACCTTCTTCCAAAACCATGGTCTTACCAAGCAAGTTGCACATATTGCCCAAACTAACGACAACAAAATAATCCGTAACATAAAAATACCTCCTTTAAATTTTGATGTTTACTTGTTATATATGATAAAACTAAGGAGTAAGTATTCCTTACTCAATTAGTGAATTAAGGAAATAAGCAACAATAAATATATTACTTATACTGTTTTATTATACAATATATTTACATAATTTTCAAGTGTTGCACATATGTATTTTTCAAACAACTCAGCTTTATTATCATCAAATATAATCCCATAATCATCTTTTAAAGGTATTATTTTAAAATTTTCTTTTTTTAGTTCATCAATATTTTTTACTCCCATTACATAAATATAATTCATAATCTCTCTCTCATTTTCGATTCCACAATTTCAAAAAAATTAAGCACAGCTTTTGCTGTGCTTTTCTGGTGGCTCGAAGTGGAATCGAACCACTGACACGAGGATTTTCAGTCCTCTGCTCTACCAACTGAGCTATCGAGCCATATACTCTTATACAAAAAAATGGCGACCTGGAACGGGCTCGAACCGTCGACCTCTAGCGTGACAGGCTAGCGTTCTAACCAACTGAACTACCAGGCCGTAAAACATGGTGGTCGCTATAGGGCTCGAACCTATGACCCTCTGCTTGTAAGGCAGATGCTCTCCCAGCTGAGCTAAGCGACCATGTCTTTCGACAAGACTAAGTATACTATGTTTTTGGCATATTGTCAATACATTTTTAAAATTTTTTTAATTTTTTTCATATTTTTCATATATATTCCATAAAAGGCGTGTCTTTTAGTTAATTGTTGTACTTGTTGCACCTGTTCCAACTACATTTTCTTGTAAAGATCTCCATGTACTGCATCCTATTATACCATCTACTGATAATCCCCTTGAACTTTGATATTTCCTTACTGCATTATATGTTTGTTCTCCAAATACTCCATCTAGGCCTCCTGTTTTATATCCTAATGTATTTAAATCATCTTGTGCTATACATACATAATTTCCTCTTGAGCCTCTACGTATTAACGGAAATCCTCCTGAGGGACAGGCTGGTGTTCCATATCTTCTGTCAAAATGTACCCATGTTGGTGATAATGACACTGGTTCTACATATGTCCATACTCCTGAATTTATTGCACTAGTTCTCAATCTTGTTCTTTGTGCATTAGTTAACCCTTGACCAACATCAAACGCTGTACCTGCATAATGTTGACTCTGACTTCCATGACCTCCTTCATATGGTCTTTTAAAAGCAAACCCAACATTTATAGGAGCACCATAAATGTATCTTTGACTGTTCCATGCTTGCATTGTTCTTTTATCTGTCCATAATATGTTGCTTTTACTAGATCCTCTAAACTCTTTTACTTTTAGTGTTCTATTTGTATTATATGGCATTGCCTCATTTTCCCCTCTAAAAAATGTTTCCATTCGATTTGTATCTTGATTATATACTAAAATTTTTGCCATAAAAAAATCTCCTTTCATAATATTTATATATATTATGAAAAGAGAAAAATTTTTGTTATTTTTTTTCTGTGCATTTTACAATAACTCTTTGTGTCGCATCATTTGTACACGTTATTATTGTAACTTCTTTTTTTCCGTTAGTATATTGTGTGGTATCTGACCTATCATTTGGATCAACAGTATGGATGTCATATACTTCATATTGAATTGTTCTTTGGCTTAAATCCTGTATTTCAACTATATCTCCCACAGCTAAAGATGGCACATCACTGAAAAACACTCCTTTTCTTCTATAATTATGTCCTATTATGCATAAGTTTCCAACCTCATTTGGGTTTGCTCCCCAAAACTTATACGGAGATATTTTCATAACGTCAACATTGGTTGTTTGAGCCAATATCGGATAATTTACATTTATTTTAGGAATTCTCACTATTCCTATAGTTTCATATTTTTTACCATTAGGTGCAGTATATGTTGATGATGCAGTTTGTAATTTTGAAGATTGATTTTCATATTCAGTCTCGGAATCTGTGTCATTCATTTCTTCTGCTACTTCTTGTGTTATTTTTACTACTAATGCATTTTCGTCTGAACTTATTGTAGTTTTATCCTCTTCTTTTTCTAGAAAAGATAAAATATCACCAGATATGCCTTCTTGTTTATTTCTATCATATTCTGCATATATATATACAGAACATAATGATATTATTGAAAATAATGATATTATAAATAAGATTTTATAAATTTTTTTCTTTCTTTTTAGTTCTGGTGTTACATATATTTTTTCTGTAACTAAAATCTGGTTCATATACTCTCCTTTTCTGTAATTTAATTATCTATATCTTCTATTACTATATAATCTATTAATTGATTTTGATCTTTATATGAAATTGAAATTTTATATTTCTTTTCATCCTTTATTTTCTCTAATACTTTCTTTATTCCCTCTTCATCTTTTTTATTTCTTTCTATATTTAGTCTTATTACATATTTTAATTTATCTTCATCAGTTTGATCAACATTTTCCTGACCATCAGCAAGTTTTATATCATAACTTCCTAAATTTTCTCCAACTATATTTAGCATTGTCTTTACGTTATCTGCAGATACTTCATCTCCTGTATAAAATTCAAATTTTGCATTAAATTTATTTATATCAACTTGAGACATTTCATATTCAGGAAGCTCTTCTGTTGGCACATCAGTTTTTATTTCTAATGCTGTTTCTAATAATTGTAATCTTTTTTGAAATTTCTGTGGTACATTGGTTTTTAATACTTCTATTATATTTTTTCTTCTTTCTTCTTCCATATCATTTAGAGTTGCATTATTCGTCTCATCTAATTTTACCTTTTTGTCAAAGTCTCCTTTTAAATTCACAACATTATCTAATTTTAAAGACTTTGTTAATATATCTTTTTTATAACTTGCTATTGCACTTAATCCAATAGTTGTGTCAGTTATATTAGTTTCTGTTTCTAAACTTAGTGAATACTCATTTTCTTTTTCTTTTGCATTTAACGCAATGCTAATATCCTCTTGATTTTCAATTACTTTTCTAGCTATCTCAATATTATATTCGTTAGTTTGTTCTGAGATAATTCTTGTAACTTGTATATCTGACCTTATTTCTTCATTTTCAACATAATTTTCAAAAATTATTTTATTTAATCCTATTTCCAAAACTGTTCTTATTGCCTTTTCGCCTTGACTATATACTGTTATTTTTACTGTTGGAACTTCTTGTTCATTCGATAAATCTTGTATTTTTTCATCTATTTGTTTCTCAAATTCCGTTATCTTTTCATCTTTCATATTTTTAGTTATAGCTGTTTCTGTTTTTATACTATTTAATATTTTTACTAATAAATTTTCTACCTGTTCACTACTTATTGTAACCATATATGCCTTTGTATTAATAGTATTGTTATTATATGTTATCATTGCTTTTTTATTACTACTAAATGTTCCATTTAAAATTGTTTCAATTATCATATTTGTATACTTATCTTTTAAATCTTTTATTTCGTCTTTGGTTATAACTTCATCGGTAATTGTATTTGTTCCATCTAATATATCTATTATTTTCTGAAGTGTAGCTGTATCTGTTCCTATGTCTGTTGCTACCTTTTGCAAATTCGTATCGTTTTTAATTGAGATAAATTGTTTTGCAACATCCGAAAACCTTATTCCATATATTTCTTTTTCTTTTATTATCTCTGATTCTAAATATTCCTCATCATTAAATAATATTTGACCGTCTGCATAATAATATTGGTCATCTTCGTCTTTTTGAATATCTAATTTAGCAGCTAAATTATTCATAGGATTTGATACTTCCCCTCCTTCTGAATATACAACTTTTACCTGCGTGTTTGATTCATATTTTTTTTCATCTTGCAATCCTTTATATATTTGAAAAGTTTGTGAATTTCCTAAATTTTTAAAGGTGTCTAAGTTTTGTGACATATATTTTGAAAATAATTCCTTGTCGCTTTTGAAGGTATCTGTGGCAATAAACAAATATGCAAATATGCCACCTCCT
Organism: uncultured Clostridia bacterium; assembly: GCA_934149075.1. Classification (GTDB taxonomy): domain Bacteria; phylum Bacillota; class Clostridia; order TANB77; family CAG-508; genus CAG-269. The sequence continues at coordinate 63,781 of CAKPDR010000009.1, forward strand.
ATTACAAGCATTGCTATTATAATTATTACAATAATTAATATTTTTTTACTTTTCATATTTTTCTCCTTACTAATGCAAATTAGCTATTATTTTCTAATTTCTGCAATTCTTTGTTTTACTGCTTCATAAACAATTATTCCAGTTGAAACAGAGGCATTTAATGATGTTATTTTTCCTCTCATTGGTATTTTTACATTGAAATCACAATTTTTCTTTACTTTGTCACTTATTCCTTTTCCTTCATTTCCAATTACTATTCCTAACGGTCCTGTTAGGTCTTGATTATAATAATATTTTTCAGCACTTATATCTGTTCCACATATCCATAACCCTGCTTTTTTTAATTCTTCTATACTATCTGATATATTTGTAACTCTTGCTATTTTCATGTGTTCTACCGCCCCTGCTGATGTTTTGTTTACAGTACTGTTCACTGATGCAGCTCTTCTTTTAGGTATTATTATACCATGTACTCCAGCTGTTTCTGCTGTTCTTATAATTGAACCTAAATTATGTGGGTCTTCTATTCCATCTAATATTAATACAAAAGGATCTTCATTTTTTTCTTTAGCTAAGTCTAGTATATCACTGATTTCTACATATTCAAATGGAGGTACTATTGCTATTACTCCTTGATAGTTTTCTTCTTGTGCCATTTCATCCATTTGTCTTTTATCTTTTTCTACTACAATTATTTTTCTTTCTTTTGCTATTCCTAAAATTTTATTTATTGATCCATGTTTTTCTCCTCTTATTACATATATTTTATTTATGTCTTTGCCACTTTCTAATAATTCTAGTACTGAATTTCTTCCCTCTATTTGATCATCAAATCTTTTTTCTTCTCTATCTTCTTGTCTTCTTATTTCTTTACGTCTTTCTTCATGTCTTCTTTCAAACATTCTTCTATCAGAATTTGTCTGATTTTCTTGTTTTCTTCTGTCTTGTCCACTTCTTCTGTCATGATTTCTTCTTTCTACTCTATTAACTCTCATAATTTTCCCTTTCCTTATTCTTCATCTAATTTTAAAACTGATAAAAATGCTTCTTGTGGCATTTCCACACTACCAATTTGTCTCATTCTCTTTTTTCCTTTTTTCTGCTTTTCAAGCAACTTTTTCTTTCTTGTGATATCTCCTCCATAACATTTTGCTAATACATCTTTTCTCATCGCAGAAATTGTTTCTCTTGCAATTATCGTTCCTCCTACAACTGCTTGTAATGGAATCGCAAATAAATGTCTTGGTATAACTTCTTTTAGCTTTTCTACCATCTTTTTTCCTCTTGTATATGCATTATCTTTAAATACTATAAATGATAAGGCATCAACAGGTTCTCCATTTACATGTACATCTAATTTTACTAATTTTGATTCTCTATATTCTTTAAATTCGTAGTCAAATGATGCATATCCTTTTGTTCTTGATTTTAAACTATCAAAAAAGTCATAAATTATTTCATTTAATGGCATGTCATAAATTAATGTAACTCTATTTTCATCAAGATATTTCATATCTATAAATATTCCTCTACGATTTTGACATATATCCATAATATTTCCAACATATTCTCTTGGAGTCATTATATTTGCTGTGACTATTGGCTCTTCCATATATGCAATTTCTGCTTGTGGTGGTAAATCTGCTGGATTATAAATATCTAAAACTTCACCTGATGTTTTATGTACTTTATATATTACTGATGGTGCTGTTGTTATTAAGCCTAAATCAAATTCTCTATCAAGTCTTTCTTCTATTATTTCTAAATGTAATAATCCTAAAAATCCACATCTAAATCCAAATCCTAATGCAGCTGATGTTTCTGGTTCATATTCTAATGCAGCATCATTTAATTTTAATTTTTCTAATGCTATTTTTAAGCTTTCATATTCACTTCCATCTATTGGATATAATCCACAATATACCATTGGTGTTACTTTCTTGTAGCCCGGAAGTGGTTCTTCTGCTGGATTGTCTTTTTGTGTTATTGTATCTCCTACACGTATATCTGTTAGACTTTTTATACTTGCAGCTATATATCCAACTTCTCCTGCTTTTATTTCTTTTACAGGCATATATTGTCCAGGTGCAAAATATCCTACTTCAACAACAGTAAATGTTTTTCCTGTTGCCATTAGTTTTATTTCATCACCTACTTTTATTTTTCCGTCCATAACTCTTACATATGCTACTGCTCCTTTGTAATTGTCATAATATGAGTCAAATATTAAACATTTTGTTTTTGCATTTTCGTCACCTTTTGGTGCTGGCAAATCTGTTACAATTCTTTCTAATACTTCTTCTACATTTAATCCAGATTTTGCTGATATACATGGTGCATCCATTGCAGGTATTCCTATTATTTCTTCTATTTCATGTTTTACTTCATCTGGTCTTGCATTTGGTAAGTCTACTTTGTTTATTACTGGCAATATTTCCAAATCATTTTCTATTGCTAAATATACATTTGCTAATGTCTGTGCTTCTACTCCTTGACTACTATCTACTACAAGTATTGCACCATCACATGCTGCTAAACTTCTTGATACTTCATAGTTGAAATCTACATGTCCTGGTGTGTCTATTAAGTTAAATGTGTATTCTTGTCCATCTTTTGCCTTATATTTCATTCGAACTGCCTGTGATTTTATTGTTATTCCTCTTTCACGTTCAATTTCCATGTTATCAAGTACTTGTTCTTCCATTTCTCTTTGTGATAATACCCCTGTTTTTTCTATTAATCTATCTGCAAGTGTTGATTTTCCATGATCAATATGTGCTATTATACTAAAGTTTCTTATTTTATCTTGACTCATTTTTCCTCCTGTTTTTTATTTTATATTCTTTATTTTTAATTCTCATATTCCTCGGCTATTATATTATAGCATGTTTCATTAAAAATTGCATTACTTTTGGAAAAATATTCGAAAAATTTACTTGAAAATTTGCTTGCAAAATATGTGTGGTTTGAATACACCTTATGGATTATTTAAAATTAGATAAGGAAAAAAGAAAGACTAGTATCACCTTCAGCAGATTATATAAAGAAAAATCCAGTAGTTACACTGTAACTACTGGATTGAAGTATTTTATAAACTAGCTATTCAATACATTATCGATAATTCTCTCCATATTACCATCAAGAGGGTTAAAAGTTCTCAGGTAATCGATAGTTGCCTTAAGCAGAGGCCAATCAACATAGACCAAATCTCCTTCAGCAATAAACTGTACTACACCAAGTTCCTTGACTTCATCTGTCAATAGAGCTTCCGGATAAGTATCACGAACAAGTGCATTGGTCTTGTCCCAATCCGTATGCAATTTCTTAACTTCACTCTTCCAGAACTCTTCAACATCCTGATGGTCTTTATTTTCATCCATAACTTTTTGAAACTTAGCATCAATATTAAGACGTCGATACATGATTGCATCTGTCAGAAGATGCCAGACATATCCCCTGTAAAACGGATTTGACTTTTGTTTTTCTGATAAACTATACCAGCAAGCTTTGACATTAGGTTGACTACTAAGACCATAATGAAGTCCATCATTGCTATTGGCTGCTTCCTTCTGTTGGATACGTGGTTGTAATTCACTGTACTCTGGCATTTCTTTAGTCCGGAGTTCGTTGTACTTAGCATGAGCTGCATCTATTCCTCCATAGACTTTTACATGTTTTTTTAAGATGTCAGGTGCTTCTACACCAAGGACAAAACTCCGATTTTCCAAAGAATGTCCTCCACAAGCTGCAAGATGAATGTAATAACCAGGCATAACTTTTGCTCCTTTCATTTGCTGTGCACTGTTACAACAGTGCAATTGTTTATTTTTTACATTTAGTATTATATACTTTCATATATATTATGTCAAGTTGAATTTGATATTTTATTTAGAAATATTAATAATACATTTTTTTATTCACAAAAAAAGCTAAGGTTATAACAAAACTTTCCCCCAGCTTTTCTATTTTATTGAGCTACCTGTACCGGTAAATATCTTACTCCCCATGCAATTGCTTCAGCATGTGAATTCATATAAATATCTATCCTATTTCCTTGGATTGCTCCTCCTCTATCTTCTACAGTATATTGTTGACCATTGATAATTAATTTTGTTCCAAATGCGAATTGACCTGATGCTGCAACTGTGTGTCCAGCTGTTGCTTGTGTTCCAGAAGCTGTTCTTCCTGTTTTTTTACCACAACATTTTGCACATGAGCAATATGCTGTTACTTTAAATATTTTTGTTTCTCCAGTTCCTTTTGCTTGTGTATTTGCACTTGCTACTGTACTACCAGATCTTGATGTTATATTTCTTTGTACTTGAACAATTTTGTTTACTGGTTCTTTTACTACTGTTTCTGATAATTTTGTTTTTTCTATTTCTTCTTCATTTTGATATTTTACTTTATATGTTATTTCTTTTATTCCATCTTCACCCTGTTGGATAACTTTATTTTTTGTATCTGTTGAACCTTGTGATGCATCTTTTGTAATTGTTTCATATGGTATTATTTCTTGTTCTACTACTATTTTTTCAATTATTGGTGAATAACTTTTTAATATTTCATCTAATGATGTTTGAACTCCACTTTCTGATATTTTTGCTATTTGTACTTCTTGCTCAGATTTATTTGTAATTGTTATTTTATTACTTTCTGTTATTTCATCATCTAAGCTTGGAGTTACTCTTTCATCATCTTCTACAACTATATTGTTATCTTCTAATATTTCTTCTACATTTGTTTTTGTTGTAACAACTGTCATTTTATATCCATTAGCCATTGTTATCTCAACGCTTCTAATGTCTATTTCCGTAGCCATTACGCTTACTCCCAATATCAATATAAATATTAAACTTATTCCAATGATCTTCATAATTGATATAGATGCTCCATCTTTTTTATACATAAAAATCATTTTTCCTCCTTTTGACGACATCCTTATTATACACAATTTATATTCTTTTGTCAAATTTTAAGTTTTTGTGTTTCCAGTTTCCGTAAGCCTTGGTAAATCTTGGTCTTATATATTATATGTTGCTTGTACCAAAAAAATTCATAAAAAATTTTTTTCTGTTGCAAAAAAAAATTTACTATGTTAATATATATATTGTAAATGAAATGCAAAGGAGGTATTTCTATGTTAATAGCATTAATAATCATTGTTCTATTAGTAGTTTGGATTATATCTATTTACAATGGATTAATAAAATCTAGACAAAAAGTAGATAACGCTTGGAGTCAAATTGATGTACAATTACAAAGAAGATTTGATTTAATTCCTAATTTTGTTGAAACTGTTAAAGGATATATGACACATGAATCAGAAACATTTGAAAAAATTACAGCATTAAGAACTTCATGGGCAAATTCTACAACAGTTGAAGAAAAAGCAAAATTAGATGGAGAACTTTCTGGTGCTTTAAAAACTATTATGGCAGTTTCAGAAAATTACCCTGAATTAAAGGCAAACCAAAACTTTTCAGAATTATCTGAAGAGCTACGTAACACAGAAAATAAAATTTCTTTTTCAAGACAATTTTACAATGACAGTGTTACAATGTATAACACAAAATTAGAGCTTTTCCCATCAAACATTGTTGCAGGTATGTTTAATTTCCAAAAAAGAGATTTATTTGCAACTGAAAGTGAAGAAGCTAGAAAAAACGTTAAAGTTGACTTTAATAAATAACACAAATATATGATTTAGTTCGGTTCTTTTTTGTAAAATACAATAAAATGAACCGTTTTTATTTAATAGAAAGAAGTGATTTCATGTTTGAAGATATCAAAAGAAATAAAATTAAGTCGTGGTTTATAGTTTTACTATTTTTAGTTTTTATATCCTTGATCGTTTATTATATATGTATGGCATTAGATTTAGGAACAATGTCAATTGTTATTGCATTAATTTTCTCTATTGCCTCAACATGGGGTTCATATTATTACAGTGATAAAATAGTACTTGGATTAAATAAAGCAAGACCTGCGACTAAAGAAGAAAATTTAAGGCTTGTAAATATTCTAGATGCTTTAGTTGTATCGTCTGGTCTGCCATGCACTCCCAAATTATATATTATAGAAGATGCACAACCAAATGCATTTGCAACTGGAAGAAATCCAGAAAATGCTGTCATATGTGTCACAACAGGATTGTTAGATAAACTTGAATATTATGAATTAGAAGGTGTCCTAGCTCATGAAATGGCACATATAAAAAACTATGATATACGCTTGTCAGCCGTTGTTTCCGTAATGGTTGGATTTGTTGTAATGCTTTCTGATTGGTTTACAAGGATTACTTTTTGGGGTGGTTCTAGAGATAGGGATGATGATAATAAAGGAAACTCATTTTTAATGTTAATTGGATTAGTATTTCTAATTTTATCACCTATTTTCGGAAAACTTATGCAACTTGCAATTTCTAGGAAAAGAGAATTCCTTGCTGATTCAACTGCAATAGAATTCACAAGAAATCCTGATGGATTAATCTCAGCACTACAAAAAATTTCAGGTGACCCTAATGAATTAAATGTTGCTAATAATGCAACTGAAAATATGTATATTGTAAATCCTTTTAGAGGTAAAAAATCTTCTTCAAATTTGTGGTCAACCCATCCAAGTATCGAAGATAGAGTTGAAGCATTAAGAAATTTAAAATAGTTTGATTGAAGAATAAAAGTCTAAATATTAAAATTTTTAATAAAAAGTGTTCACTTTATAAAATTATGTGGACACTTTTTTTGTGTCTTTTTGTAATTTAAAGTCATATTATATCAATGAAAGTATAACTCTTTAATTTTAGTTTACTGTTTATTTATAAGGAGGATTAAATATGATTATTAAATGTATTTTACTAGCACTATCTGCTAGTATAGACGCTTTAGCTCTTGGAATTACATATGGAATAAAAAAGACTAAGATGTCTAAATTAGGAAATCTAATAATCTTTATTACACTATTTTGTTTATCAGGGGTATCTATATTTATTGGACATTATATATCTATTTTATTTTCCCCTTTTGTATCTGCTCTACTTGGTTCTTCACTCTTAATATTTCTTGGATTTTATAACATTTTAAAAGAAAAAGATAACAATACAAATTTTGATACAGATGGTTCTAATTATATTGATGCAAAAGAAGCTTTAGTATTGGGCTTAGCTGTTGCCATAGACGCATCATGTGTTAGCCTTGGTTCTGGAATGATTGGGATTGGTAGCTTGTTTTTACCTTTTCTGATGGCTATTTTCCACACTTTTTTCGTTAACTGTGGAAATCTAGTTGCAAGTAATATTACAAGGCGATTTACTATACCTTCAAAACTCCTTTCAAACATATCTGGAGTAATATTAATATTTATAGGTCTAATTAGACTATTATCTTAATTAGGAGGTCTTTATGTTATTTAATTGTATTTTATTAGCATTATCTGTTAGTATAGATTCTTTAACAATTGGTATTAGCTATGGACTAAAAAAAACAAAAATCGACAATATTAGTAATACTATTCTTTTTGCTATATCATTTTGCATTACTTGTGGTTCTATATTTCTAGGGCATTATATTTTTGCATTATTTTCTCCTATATTATCAACTGTATTGGGTTCATCTTTTTTGATTATATTAGGAATTTATAATATTTATAAATCATTAAATACATCTCCTACTGATTATGATATAGACCACTCAAATAATATTGATGCACATGAGTCTATTTTCCTTGGTTTAGCTTTATCTATTGATTCTATTTGTGTCGGTATTGGCTCAGGAATTATTGGACTTAATGATATTATTTTACCTTTTTTGATTGCTACTTTTCAACTTGCTTTTCTTAATTGTGGAAATTTTATTTCTCAAAAGATTGTTAAATATATTAATGTTTCTGAACAGACTCTTTCTATATTTTCTAGTATTATTTTAATTTTAGTAGGAATATTTAGAAGTTACCAGTGGGGACACCCATAAGTGGTCAAAATTGTTACCAGTAGGGACACCCTTGTTACCAGTAGGGACACTCA
>CAKPDR010000010.1 GCA_934149075.1 uncultured Clostridia bacterium
GGATGTCTACTTCTTTCTCTTCCACGAACATAAGGAACTATGCAATATGTACAAAAATTGTTACATCCATACATTATAGTTACAGATGCTTTAATATTACTTGTTCTTTTGATTGGAAGTCCTTCATAAACTTCTCCATCTATGTCTATTACATCTTGCATTTTCTTTTTGCTTAGAATCGTATTGTATAAATCTTCAGGGAAATTTTGCAATGTATGTGTTCCAAATATGATGTCTGTATATGAATAACTTTCATGAATTTTATCTGTTATATGTTTTTCTTGCATCATACATCCACCGATTGCAATTATTGTTCCTTTTTGTTCTTTTATTCTTTTTAATTCTCCAAGTTTTCCGAATAACTTATCTTCTGCATTTTCTCTTACACAACACGTGTTAAATAATACCAAGTCCGCTTCTTGGTATTTATCTGTTGGTTTATACCCCATCTCTTCTATCATTCCACAAAGTTTTTCAGAGTCATTTTCATTTAATTGACATCCCATTGTTAAAATATAATATTTTAAGTTTTTTCCTTTATTTTGTTTTGCTACTTCTTTTATATATTTTTTTTGCTTTTCTATTTCTTGTACTGTTTCCATTTTTGCTACCTTCCTTATTTTTTTGTATTCTATCACAAATTTCCAAATAAATAAAGAGATAAAGCACAATTTTTATGCTTTATCTCTTTTTATTTTCTTCTATTCTTAGTTCTTGATTTTGATACATAATTATTTTATTTCTTCTTTCTGTAGTTGTTAAATAATCCCTATATAGATTAAATAATATTGCCTTAGTTTCATCCAACATTTTTTGTTCACAAAATGGTATACTTTCATCTATAAAAAAATTATGTTCTATATTTCTGTTTTCTCTTATTGCTTCTATAACTTCTTTTGGAATTTTATTATAGCTTTCTTCATCCAAATAGTTCAATATTTCATATACTTCTGTAAAAGCTTTCTGATATGTTTTGATCATTATCTTAATCCTTTCTCTTGTTTTTTTATTGCATCACTTAAAACTTTACTAGCTTCATTTGATTTGCCTCGTGCTCTATATGTAGCTTTTCCTAAATCTTCTCCATAAATAGTATATTCACTGTCTTTTTCGTCTCTAGCATTATATGGAAACTTTTGTTTTATTTCATCATATGAAGTTTTATATAAGCGTTTCATTGTATTATTCCCCATAAATATATTACTTCTATTTACATTGGTTAAATCTGATGTATTATGTCTCTCTTTTGCATATTGTATCAATGCATACATAAGACTTTCCGATCTCATTAAACCTGCAGGATTATAAATTATATAATCCATTAGTTTCTCGCTTTCCAATAAATCCAATTGCCCTTTAGTTCTCTTGGCATCATATCCCATAATTGCCGGAAATGCCTTTATCATTCCATAAGCTGTTTCTTCACTAATATCTTCATAGCTTTCTAGTACATTAATCTTTTCTTCTAAATTTTCTTCACTTCTATTTACTAATGTAGGATATCTAAAAATCATATATCTTATATCTTCATCTGAAAACCATATTTTATTATCATCATTTTTTCCCTGAAAATATTTCATTATACGTTGTATTCCAATTTTAGTTGTATTCTCTGTAGTTACTACTGTTTTCCTTGGACTTTGTCTTTCTTCTTTTAATCTACACTTTCTAATTTTCATCATTACCTGTTCTTCTTGCTCTTTTGGTGATAATAATAAAAACTCGGCATTAGTGAGAACATTAAAGTCAGAGACTTCTCGTCTCATCTTTTGGGCATTATCTCTTTTTTCAAGTGAAGTCCCTATATTGTTTCTTTTTGTTTCTTGATACTTTTCAAATCCTTCGTTATCGTTTTGATACAAATAATATTCTTTAACCACTTTATTTATAGTTTTATGAGATATTGCTGACTCTCTTTCTACCATGTCCAGTGTCATTTCACCACAAAGAATTTTAGGAAGATATTGATCTATAATCATTTGCTTAAACTTCTTTTCCTCCAATTTATATTGGCCTAATTCAACATTCTCAAATCTCTTTGCACCTAATGTTCTTTTGCCTGTATTGTTTCTTATTGTTTTTTTATATTCTTCTAATTCTTCTGGTTTGTCTTTAAGTAATGTAAAAACAATTCTTTGAATAGTTCCATGGTCCTTAATTATAGTTTCATTTTTATCTAAGCATTCCTGTTTTAACATTTTAAGCATTTCTGATATATTTATTTCTCCTGTTAATATTTTATCTAAATATTTACTTACAAATCCGATATGAAATTGAGTTACTTTTCTTCCCTTAAATACTGGCATTTTTTTATGATTTTCTTCTATATTATTATCTAACATACTTTTCTCCCTCTAAAATAAAATTATTTTTCCTTTTTATCCTCTTAAAAAGGAGCATTTTTATTTGCTCCCTTTTAATTTTCTACTTATTTTTCTGCTCTAACTGAAAATCTTTTACTTCTTTCATTCTTAAGATTGAAATTTCATATGCAACTCTTACTTCTCCTTGTTTTTTATACTCGCGGCTTTGGATTCGTCCATACAGCTGTACTCTGTTTCCAACCTCAAGTCTAGAAGCCCACTGTGCTGTGCGTCCCCATGCAATACATGGGATATAATCAGATTTTCCGTATGGTCTGTTTATTGCAATTAATAAATCTGTAATCTCTCTTCCGAGAGGCGTTGTTCTGTAAACTGGTTCTCTACAGATGTATCCATCAAGAAATAACATGTTGGCTTCTACCAAAGATTCAATTGTTTCCTGATTTTCATCATAAATATTGATTCCTGTTGCAAACAGGAACAACTGCAAATGTCTTTTTCCGTCTTCTCCTTCATAATTATATGAACGGAATTGACCCGCGATTTCTACCCACTTTCCTTCAAGTGAGGCATTCACGTCGTTTACCAGTTTGTATGAAACCATTATTGGGATAAAATCAATTGTCCCACTTAATCTTGTCACTTTTACACGTGTAATGTAAAAGCAGTCCCACATTGTTTCGTGACTAAACTGTAGATTTTTTTCTACTATGCCACAAATATATGCTTTGTTGAACTCCGTAAAGAGTTTTTCGATGGATTCGTTTTCTACTACCTCTAAAAAGTTTTCTGTTGTTGCAACTGCTGTGTTCTTCATGTACATTTTCCTCCTGTTTTCTGTTTTTTAATAAGTAGATTCGATGATAAATAATTTTCTATCATCTTTATATATAAACAACGCATTAATTATACCATATTTTTACAGCAGTGTAAAGAGGTTATGTAAATTTTTTTCAACCTACTTATTGCTTTTTTAAGTTATTATTTAGTTAAAACACCTCTACTAGACACATCTAGTAAAGGTGTTTCTTAATACCAAGTTTCAATTTTCATTCAAGTCTGAATAATCTTCAATTTCAGACTCAAACATGATAATTTTTTGCAAATCTGAAAGGAAATCCAAAATTTTGACTTGTGCACTTGAATCATATTTTTTGGCAAAATTGTTTACAAAATTAGCAAACTCCATACGTGCAGTCATCGGTGAATCCCCTTGAATTTGAGCTTTTACAGCTATTATGTCATATGACATTCTACTACTTTTCACGGCAATTGTTGCAATTTCCATAATGTTTTTTTGGTTCTTTTCTGACAATTGCTTAAATCCCATTGCATCCAAAACAAATTTAATTCTTTTTTCAACAGGTTGTGTTTTATCTACCATTGCTAGTTTTTCTTCAAATTCTTTTATTTCTGGCATAGATGGCATTTTTACTCTATTTTCATTAACATTTTCAACACGTTCATCCTGTTGTTCCTTTTCCAGAAATGATATTTTTTCTTCTACCTTTTCCTTTTTAGGTCTTCCTCTCTTTTTTTTAGGTTGTTCTGGCTCTTCCTGTTTCTTAGTTTTAGCTATTTTTGACTCAGTTTCTGGTTCTTTAGTTTCTTCTGTTTCTTCATTTTTTTCTTGTTCATTAAAGTTGCCATATTTTAATTCAATAATCTCTGTCTGAGATATTGAATCAATGAGTTTCATCGGAACTTCATCTTTAAAAACTATTTCAATTTTTACAGTACCGTCTTTCAACTCAATACTGTTTTCAGAATCAAAGTCATTAAAAAAAGCTTTGATTATAATTCCAGTATCTTTAGCTTTTAATATTGCCCGTAACTTTTTTTTATCCTTCATTTTTTCTCCCTTCATCTTGTTATAAAAAGTTTATTGGTACTTGGTATTTCCTTGATTTTAATAAATTAATTACTAAAATCTATTATATTGGATTTTTCCAATGCATTTTATATTATACAACATATTTACATAATTTTCAATAGTTATCTTTTTTATTTTTTTGCCTTAATATCTTATTTTTTTAAATTTCTTGAATAATATATCTTATCAGTACAAATTAAATCTCCATCTTTAATTTCTTCATTGTAATTATCTATAAAGAAATTCTTAACTGTTTTCTCATATTTATCAAATCCCTGCTTTACATAGAAAGGAATGTTATTCTCCGTTGTTCCTACCAACATTCTGTCATATTTCTGTTTATAATTACCGCATAATGATTTTAAAAGTGTTTTTGCATAACCTTTATTTCTATAACTTTCTTTCGTAACTATATTCTTTAATTCTAATGTTTTTCTATCAATGTGCAAAATTACTGCAATAGAAATTAGCTCATCTCCCTTTTTTAAAGCATATACATCAGAATCGTTCAAATACTTGTGTATCATATCTTTTGAAGGATCTGCCTCTAAAAGTAAATCCATATAATCTTCTTTATTTTCTATTTTTTTAACTTGCATTCTAGGTTCTCTCGGTATCTCGTAACCATTGGGAATACTAGGTTTTGTAGTATTGTGGTTATTATATCTCATCTCCTCACTAAATACACATCCACAATATTTCTGCATATACAAACCAAGCTCTCTTGCTTCTGCTTGTCCCTCTCTAAAGCCAGGACGAAAATCTCTATATAGAAATGTCAGATTATATTTCTTAGCCATTTCCTCTCCAATTTTTTTAAGAGCCTCATGATTCTGATATGGACTTATAAGAAGTGTTGTAGAAAAAGTATCATATCCATTCTCCTTTGCATATTTAGCAGTCTGTTCAAGGCGAACTCTGTAACAATACTTAACACATCTATTTTCTAAATCATCTATTACATTTTTACAAAAATCTCTTAAACCGTAATTTTCCTCAAATATAGCATTTATACCGTATAGATTTTGTATATTCTTTTAAAGTATCTCTTCTTACCTTGTATTCCATATATGGATGTATATTAGGATTAAACCAATATACAGTTGGTTCTATTCCTTCTTCTCTTAAGCTTTTTATGCAATAAACACTACATGGTGCACAGCATGTATGTAATAATAGTTTCATTTTCTCCTCCTTTGGGCAATTTTGTACCGGGTACATTTTTGCCCTTTTTGTTGGGACATTTTGTACCCGGTACATTTTTGCCCATTTTCTCTTAGGACATTTTGTACCCGGTACATTTTTGCCCTATTTTTATCCCAGATATGGATATCCCAAATGTTGATAAGCTGATGGCATTACAATTCTGCCTCTTGGTGTTCTAGAAATAAAACCAATTTGGATTAAATATGGTTCATATACATCTTCAATTGTATCTATTTCTTCTCCAAGTGAAACTGCGATTGTTTCTATTCCAACAGGTCTACCTTGATATTGAGTTATCATAACCTCTAGCATTCTTCTGTCAACTTCATCAAGTCCTATTTCATCTATTTCTAATTGATTTAATGCATGTTTCGCAACTTTTAAATTAATTTCGCCATCACTTAAAACAAGAGCATAATCTCTAACCCTTTTTAATAATCTATTTGCAATTCTTGGAGTACCTCTAGACCTTCTTGCAATTTCCATTGCTGATTCATCATCTATTTTAACACCTAATATTTTTGCTGATCTTTTAACAATCACTTGTAAATCGCTAGGTGCATATAATTCCAATTTATGAATAATCCCAAATCTATCCCTTAACGGTGTTGTTAGCGATCCAGCTTTAGTTGTTGCTCCAATCAAAGTAAATTTAGGCAAATCAATCCTAATTGATTTAGCACTTGGACCTGTTCCTATAACAATATCCAATGTAAAATCTTCCAATGCAGGGTATAAGATTTCCTCTACATTTTTACTTAATCTATGAATTTCATCTATAAATAAAACATCATTTTCTGATAAGGTCGTCAATATTGCAGCCAAATCTCCAGGTTTTTCTATTGCAGGACCTGATGTAATTTTTATGTTTGACTTCATTTCATTAGCAACTATATTTGCAATTGTAGTTTTTCCAAGTCCAGGCGGTCCATAAAATAAGCAATGATCAAGTGCTTCCCCTCTTTTTTTGGCCGCTTCTATATATATTTTCATATTCTCTTTAACTTTTGTTTGACCAATATATTCATCTAATGTTTGTGGTCTTAATGAAGTTTCCATTTTTTCTTCTTGTCTATCTTCTAATTCTGGTCTTACTAAAGATATATTATCTACATTTTCTTGTGGTAATTCCTTTTCCATTTATAGTCTGTTTCCTTTCCATTACAATACATTTCAATAATGTTTTTCATTTTATAACACATTAAAATTATATCAAAGGAGTTCTATTTTTGCAATGTTTTTATATATTTAGTTGAGGGCAAAAATGTACCGGGTACAAAATGTCCCAGCCAAAAAGGAAAAAATGTACCCGGTACAAAATGTCCCAAAAGAAAGGATCTATTCTATTGAAATTATTAAAGGTATTCATATTAAATACTATAATTCTATTAGTTAGTACTGTATTATTGCAAATTATACAAATGTTTTTCAGTATCTATATTGCAAATACAATTGGAGAAGAAGCAGTTGGGGTATTTTCACTTGTAATGTCTGTGTACATGTTTGGCATAACTCTTGCATCAGCAGGTATAAATATATCTGCAACACGAGTAGTGTCTGAAGAACTTGCATGTCAAAATGAAATTGGTGCCAAAAAAGCTGCTAAAAGATGTATCTTTTTTAGTCTTATTTTTGGTGTTTGTGCAAGTTCAATCTTTTTTATCTCTGCTGATTTTATAACAATTCACTGTTTGCACAATCATATCAGTAAAAATGTGATATATTTAATATGTATAGCGCTTCCTTTCATTTCCATGTCATCAGCTATAAACGGTTATTTTACAGCTGTTAGACGTGTTTATAAAAATGCCTTTGCAAAGTTTTTTGAAGAATTTGTAAAAATTGCATGCACTTTTCTCTTCCTAAAGTCTTTTATGCCTGATGGAATTGACTATACATGCTATTCATTAATTTTGGCTGATGTAATTTCAGAAATTACTTCATTTCTACATTTATATATTTTATATATCAGAGATAAACGTGGTTCACTTATTGAATCAAGGTACAAAGATTTAGATAGCTATAATAGACGTATTTTACGTATAACAATTCCTGTTGCATTAACATCCTACTTACGTTCTGGATTATCAACAATAAAGCAACTAATTATTCCATCAAGCCTACAAAAGAGTGGAATGAACTCATCAAATTCCCTTATCTCATATGGCATTGTTAACGGAATGACATTACCTATTATAATGTTTCCAGTAAGTCTTATTGCAAGTTTTAGTAGTTTACTTATTCCTGAATTTTCAAGATATTATACTCAAGAAAAATATAAAAAAATTAAAAGTGTTTCATCAATTATCTTGATTTGCACTTTTATTTTTTCAGTAATTGTAGCAATATTTATTTTTGTTTTTTCAGATAACTTAAGCTGTCTTATTTATCACAAGTCTGAAATTGCAAAATATTTACGTATTCTTTCGCCTTTAATTATCTTTATGTATTTAGATATTATTATTGATAGTATCCTTAAAGGTTTGGATGCACAAGTTGATGTTATGATTATTAATGTTTTTGACTGCCTTATCAGTATTGCTTTTATCTACTTTTTAGTTCCTATCCTAGGTTTCAGTGGATATATTATTTCTATTTTTATTAGTGAAATTATTGATTTTAGCTTGAGTGGATATAAGCTTTTAAAAATACTAAGAAATATGTAAAAACAGGCAAAAATGTATCCGGGACATTTTGTACCGGGTACATTTTTGCCAATTTTAATACAACTCTATCAAAGCATGTAATACACTTTGATCATTATTTTTAACAATTACAATATGTTTCCCATTAACATAGCTGTATTTACACTTAACAACTTCTCCAACTTTTATTTCTCTTTTATATGTAATTCTAACATTATTTAGCTGTCCTTGCTTATAAACATCATCCGGTAAAGCTTCATTTGCCAAATCCATATAATTTAAGTTATGCATATGATTATTCACATCAATATCTGATTTTCTCACAACATATTCTGTTTCATACTGATAGTTTTCAGGTTCTTTTATCTTCGGAAAATCTTTCTTTTTATCGCTTTCCTCAAATGCAGACTTGTCTAATTCAGGTTTATATTTTTCTAACAATTCAGGTTCTATCATCACAATTCTCTCATTTTGTGTATCAACTAAAACCCATTTTGATGTTGCAAGAACTATCACATTTCCCTGTTCGTCATATATTTTAAAATCACGGTATGCATAGCATTTAACAGAGTCTTTAGACCAAGTTGTAACTTTAATTTTTTCGTCATAATTCGGTCTTCTTATTACTTGCATTTTCCACTCTAAAAGTAACCATGTTAAATGAGTTTTTGGTATATCTAATATTCCATATCCTGCAATATTAGAATGTTTTCCCCCTATATCCTCTAAATAACTTAATATTGCTTTATTTGTTACTTTATTGTTTTTATCTATTTCTGATAATTTTACTGTATATTCATTTTCTACAATCATTTATGTCCCTCCATTGAAAATTTGGGCAATTTTATACCGGGTACATTTTTTCCTTTTTATCATTTGGGCAATTTTGTACCCGGTACATTCTTTCCCTTTTAGTATCCAGGTTTTTCTAATAATTTAAACATATTCTTTTTATATTTTTCAACACCTGGTTGATTGAATGGATTTACTCCAAGAATCATACCAGACATAGCACATGCTTTCTCAAAGAAATAAATCAAATGTCCAACAGTCTCTTCTGTTAATTCAGGCAGTTCTATTACTATATTAGGTACATCACCTGAAACATGTGCATCAACCGTTCCTTCCATAGCTTTTTTATTTACATAGTCTAAACCTTTTCCTGCTAAATAATTTAATCCATCTAAATTGTCTTCTTCTTCTTTAATTGTAATATCTGATTTTGATTTTTCTATTCTTATTACTGTTTCAAATAAATTTCTTCTTCCCTCTTGTATGTATTGCCCCATTGAGTGTAAATCCGTAGTAAAATCAACACCTGCAGGGAATATTCCAAGTTGGTCTTTTCCTTCACTCTCTCCAAATAATTGTTTCCACCATTCTGTAAAATAATGCATTTTAGGCTCGTAATTTACTAATATTTCTGTGTTTTTATATATTTTGTATAAAATATTTCTAATAACTGCATATTGATAACATATATTGTATTTTAAATTTGAATCTTCATATTTTGTTTGAGCAGTTTTTGCACCTTCCATTAATTTGTCTATATCTATTCCAGCTACTGCAATCGGTAATAGTCCAACTGCTGTTAAAACTGAATATCTTCCTCCTACATTGTCTGGAATTACAAACGTTTCATATCCTTCTGAATT
The DNA here is from genome assembly GCA_934149075.1 of uncultured Clostridia bacterium. Lineage (GTDB taxonomy): Bacteria > Bacillota > Clostridia > TANB77 > CAG-508 > CAG-269. The sequence continues at coordinate 9,704 of CAKPDR010000010.1, forward strand.
CGCAAGTGTTTTTAATGCTCCTTTTTCTTTATCTGTTGTAACATAAATTCTGCTTCTTGCTTCTTCTATTCCATATCTATTTTCTAACATTTCTCTAAAAATTCTAAAAGCAATCGCAGGCTCTGTTGTTGTTCCTGATTTTGATATTACATTTACTGAAAAATCCTTTGTTCCAAGGACTTCAATTAAATCATTTATATAGTTTGGACTTAAATTGTTTCCTACATATAATATTTGTGGATGTTTTCTTTTTTCTTCTGGCAACATGTTGTCAAATGTGTTTGTTAAACTTTCTATTACTGCTCTTGCACCTAGATATGAACCTCCAATTCCAATGACTACAAGCACTTCTGAATCTTCTTGTATTCTTTTTGCTGATGACTTTATCCTTTCGAATTCTTCTTTATCATACTTTGTTGGTAATTCAAGCCATCCAACAAAATCCTTCTCATCATTTGCTCTTTTATGTAGTTCTTCATGAATTTGCTCTACTTTTTCTTTGTATTTCATAATCGCTTTTGGATCTACTCCTGTGTTTTCTAAATTAAGTTTTAAATTTAACATACTTTTCACTTTCCCTTGTATAATATTTAGGCTTTTAATGGCTAAACCTATAAACCTCTATTTTTTAATACATCATTTTCAAAAGTTTCAAATCTTCTAATTTACGTAATTTCCTTTAATTCATCAATAATAACTTTATAATCAGAAGCCATCAAAATTGCTGTTCCTGCTACTAAAATATTAGCTCCTGCATCTTTTACTCTTTGAGCTGTTTTTAAATTAATTCCTCCATCTACTTCAATATCTATTTCTAAATTTTTTCGTTCTATATATGATTTCAATTCTGATATTTTTGCTAGCATATCTGTTATTAATGTCTGTCCTCCTTTGCCTGGTTCAACAGTCATTACTAAACACATATGGATATATGGCAAGTATTCATAAACTTCTTCAATTGGTGTCTCTGGTTTTATCGCAATTCCAACTCTTGATCCTTTTTCTTTTATTAAATTGACATTTTTCATAATTTCTTCTTTATTTTTACATGCCTCTATGTGAAATGTAATTATATTAGGCTCAACTGCCGAAAAAACTTCAATTCCTGTTTCTACATCTTCTACCATTAAATGGATATCCATTGGTAAATTAGAAATTCTTCTAATATAACTACTGTATTCTAACATATTTTGATATGTGTCTTTTTCTACAAATTTGCCATCCATAACATCTATGTGAAAATAATCAGTTTTTGATTTTTCTAATGCAAAAAATGTTTCTGCCTCTTTACCTTTTTCCACTGTTAGGATTGATGTTGATACTTCTATCATCTCTCACTCCTCCTTTTCCAACTATATTTTACTATTACTTTTATTAAATATCAAGCTTTTAATTTTATTTTTATTCTCTATTGACATATACTCTATTGGGCTGTATACTAATATTGTATTTTTTTCAATATTTTTTTCAATATTTTTAATTTCTTATTGTACTTAACTATTCCCAAAGGAGGTGATAATAATGGATATATCTGAAAAGCTTGATTTGCTTATTGAAAAAATTGATGAGCATTTTAAACAAATTGATGCACGTCTTGATAAAATCGAAGAGCGTCTTGATAATGTTGAAACTCGCCTTGATAAAATCGAAGAGCGTCTTGATAATGTTGAAACTCGCCTTGATAAAATTGAAGAACGTCTTGATAACGTTGAAGCTCGCCTTGATAAAATTGAAGAACGTCTTGACAATGTTGAAACTCACCTTGATATTTTAGAAGCACGTTTTGATAACTTAGAAGCACGCTTTGACAATCTAGAAACTCGTTTTGATAAATTTGAAGAGCAAAACACGATAGGACATAAAGAACTACATAATCGTATAACAAGATTAGAAGCCGAAAACTTAGAACAGCACGAAAAAATAATGGAAATGTTAAATTCTATAAATTCAACAGTAATACGTTTAGAAACAGATTTTTCAGACAAAATCTCAGCACTATTTGATGCTAGAGCAGACTTTTTGAATCATAAAAAAACATATGGTCATGAATTAGAAAATATCAAAAAAGTAGTAAAGAATAATACATTCAGAATCACATCTTTAGAACGTAAACTAGAGCAAAACTAATTTCTTTATATCCAAAAACCCTATACATTGTTTCACATCCTTGTATAGGGTTCAATTATTAAAAGTTTCTACATTCATTTATCTACTTGTATTTAATTATTTATATTAAAATCTTTTTAATCATCTTAAATACTTGTATTATTATGAAGTACTTACTTTATCACTTTAGATTAATTTACCACTTGTGTTTCTCTTTATCTTTAAGTTCTTCATAAATCTTACAAAATCTCTCATATCTTTCTTGCATAATTTCACCAGTTTGCATCGCTTTTTTAACTCCACAATTTTCTTCTTTAATATGTGTACATCCGTACAAACTCACAATCCAAAATCTTGTTTTTAAACTCTCTAAAATATTTATCCAAATCTTTACTCTCAATCTCGTCTAATTCAAAACTAGAAAAACCTGGAGTATCCGCAATATATGTATTTTCTGTCAATTCATACAATTTTGTATCTGTTGTTGTATTTTTACCTTTTTTATTTTTCTTACTAATCTCACCTTCTTGAGTTTTACTTACACCAAAAAGTGCATTTATAATACTTGACTTTCCGACACCAGAATTACCAGAAAAAACACTTATTTTGTTCAATAACAATAGCTTAAGCTCCTCAATTCCTTGTCCCTGTTTTGCACTTGTAACAATAGTTTTATATCCAACATTTGTATACAATTTTTGTATATCTTTATATGTATCTTGCAAATCTATTTTATTAATTATAATTATCGGCTCTATTCCTAGCATTTCCGCATATGCTAGTTGTTTATCTAACATTAACAAATCAGGCTTTGGATTTTTAGTTGATATAATAAAAACAATTTGATCTATATTTGCCATTTTAGGTCTTTTAATTTCATTTTTTCTTTCTTCTACTTTTTCTATAATAGCTGTGTTCATTATTGAATCAGTTATTTGCATTTCAACAATATCTCCTACAAGTGGAGTGATATCTTCATTTTTGAATCTTCCTCTTGCATGTGCTTCATATGTGCCTTCATCTGTTTTAATTTTGTACGTATTTGATATATTACCAATTATTCTTCCTATCATATTTCTCCTTACTTTTACCAGAGGAAATCTTTACCAAAGGGGACACCCATAAGTGGTTAAAATCTTTACCAGTAGGGACACTCATTAATGGTAAAACGTGTACTAAAATTTTAATTTAACTAATATATATTTAACTATATTTATTAATTATCTATTTTTAATATTAAGTTTTACCATTAATGAGTGTCCCTACTGGTAAAGATTTTAACCACTTATGGGTGTCCCCTCTGGTAAAGATTTTAACTACTTATGAGTGTCCCCTTTGGTAAATTAAAAATGTTTACCTTTTTTTCTTGAGACATTCTTATTATTAAAATCATCATTTAAATAATCCATTTGATAATTCTTGCTTCTAGCAATATCTTCAATATAATTTGTTTCATCAAATTCTCCTGTTTTATTTTCTTTATATGAACTATCTAAATTGTCTGTTTCTTCTGTATGTCCCATATTTTCAAACTCTGAATTCATTTGCATTTCAGCTGTTTCAGAAAGTACTTGATGTTCAGCAAGTGCTTTGTCTAACTCTTCTCCTCCTGGAAATTCTAAATCTTCTTCTTCATTTTTTTCTTTTGCAATTTTAATTTTTAGAATTACTGCAATTACTACTAATATTATTAAAACTGCTATAATTATTATTTTTATTATTTCTTCTCTTCCCCATGTTGATGGTTTTAACCAGCTCATTTTTTCTTTTTCTGATAGATTTTTATTAACAATTATTTGATATGTTGCTGTTTTGTCTTCTTTTTCATTTCTCACCAAAATTGTTATTGTATTTTCACCTAATGCTAGTTCTTCATTTCCCAATATTTCAACAGTTGTATCATCATCTGTTGCTATTGCGTTTATATCTAATGAACTTAAGTCTTCTGTTAAATCTACTTTATATTCATATGTTCCTGTTTCAAAACTTGGATTTAACGTTAATCCTTCTACCTCTAATGAAGATAATCCAAATTCATCTTTTTTTGAGTTACTTGTTGTGGTTGCTGATGCCTCAGTTTCCCCCCTTGTTACTTCTATTGTGTATGTCTGTGTTGTTCCATTTTCCGCTGTAACTTGCACAACAAGATTATTTTTTCCAGTTTTTAATTGAGTTTTTCCGGTTCCTACAACTTTTGCCTTGCTACTTGTTGCTTCTGCATAAATTTCTATTTCTTCTACATCTTTTGGTACTTTAACAGTATATTGTGTTTTATCTTTTTTGAATCCTGAAAAGTCATATTTTTCTGGTTTTATTCCTAAACTTTTTAAACTTGCATCTGAATCACCTTGTGTTTGTGTCTCTGTCTCATCAGCTTTTTTTCTCTTTATCGTAAGTGCATATGTTTTTGTATTTCCTGCCTCCGCAGTTACTGTTATTGTAACTTTTTTACTTTCTCCTTCATTTAAAGACACATCACCTGTTCCTGTAACTTTTGCTTTTGAGTCCAATGGCGTTGCATATACATTTACTTTTGAAACATTACTTGGGATTTCTACACTATAATCTGTTGTGTCTTTTTTGAATCCACTAAAATCATTTGGTTTTATTCCTAGATTTTTTAGTCTTGCTTCATTTGATTTTGATGCTGTCGTATTTTCTCCTGTTGTACCATTCCTCTGATCATTACTATTAGACGAATTTGTTGCACTTTTTATATTTACCGATACTGAACCTGATTTTTTTTCATCATTTGCAGTATCACTATCAGCTATAGTTCCAGATACATTTATCTTTACTGTTCCTGAACTTCCTGCTGTACAATTTACAGTTAAACTATTATTTCCAATCCATTCATAAGTTTTATCTACTTTCCCATTTTCCGCAGATATATTTACATATCCTTCTCCTCCACTTACTTTTATGGTAACTGTAAAAGTTTCTCCAGGATTAACTTCACTCTTATTCGATGTAACAGACATCGAAACTGTAGCCAAAGACACATTATTGCAAATATTTATTGTAAATATAAATATTAACATTAGTATAATATTTTTAACAGTATTTTTCACTTTTTCCTCCTATTATAGTTCAATTTTATTTTTATTCATTATATAATTTTTTATATTCATGTAGTCTGATGGTGTTATATTTCCATCTTTATTAACATCTGCACTGTTTAGAGCTGCTCCATCTATTTTACTTTTATTCATTATATGATTTTTAACACGCATATAATCAGATGGTGTTACTTCTCCATCTCCATTAACATCTCCCAACACAGAAATTGTATATGTATCATTAACTTTATAGCCTGTTGCAAGTTTACCATTTACTGATTCACCAGATGAATTTTTCACAGTGACATTATCTCCCATAAGAGACCTCAAATCATCAACTGTTGCATTAGGAACAGCAGTTATTGTATTTTTTGAATTATCAACTTTAACCTTATCATTTTTAGTCACATCACTGTTATCTGGCTCACTAGGATTTTCTTGACTTACAGGAACCAAATACATTTTATAACCAGCTTCCCCCTCTTTTGTTTCTCTAGCAGCATATCCTTTAGTACCATCAGCCTTCATTACATAATCCCAATAAGTGCCATCTATTTTTTCTGTTGCCTTATTCAATCTAGTAATTATTTCATCTTTATAAACACTAGCAATTTTTTCACCAGAAGTACCTGGCTTATCTCTCAAATATAAAGAATTCGTAACATTAACTCTTACCAAATCAGTTGTTGTTGGAATATTAGATGAACTTGTTGAGGGTCTCGTAGCTGCAGTTGTAGGCATATTTTTATAAACAGGTATTATAAAAGTATAACCAGCGTCAACTGAACCAACACCTTCAAAAGTCTTTCTCAAAGTTTGCCCCTCATTTTGTGCGGCTAAAATATTTTGCATATATTGATGCCAATACAACTTACCATCTGAATTTTCAACATCAAATTTTTGAAAATACATTGTATTTTGACCTTTTGCAATATAATCCTTAGCAACTATTTCAGTTCCTCCAGCAATTGACTTTTCCATTGTATTCCAGCCATGTGATTGAGCAGATTTTAGGCCATTTAAAATAACATTATCTTTTCCGTTTCCACTCGCACCAATGTTAAAGACATTATAATATCCAATATATTGGCCATTATAACCATTTCCACTAGACAAAGTAGAACCACTTTTTCCTTGTTCTTGCAAAATTCTTGCAACTATGTAATATGGATTCAAATTATATTTTTTAGCTGAATCTATAATAGTATTTATATAAGAATCATTATTCAAAAAAGTTCCAGCAACCATTGCCTTTACTGTTTGAGTATTGCATTCTGCATATGATAATTGCATAAATTGAAATACGTCTGAATAATTTATTGAATTTCTTGGATCCATCATATACGCAATTGCTGCCTCTGATGCACAATGCATATTTCCATTATCATATTTTGTTTCACCACAAACTTTACAAATCCATTCTCCATCATATTTGCTATTGTTTGCTGTAACTAAATTTCTGGGTGAACTTTTATGCCCTACATATTCATTTGCAATTGCCTCATTCCATTCAATATCTGTATATAAAATTTTAAAATTCCAATTAGGATGCTGATTTTTCAATGTTTGTAACATTTCTTTTATCTGAGGATACTGATTTGAATCAATTGAATTAATATCTGTAGATACTGTTTGATTTACTGCAAATGCAGAAAAATTTTCATTTTCAAAAATTATATTTATAACCATATATGATATTATCAATATAAGAATAACTAATAACTTTTTTATAAATTTTTTCATTTCTTACACCTCTTTTGTTTATCTCGTCATATATTTCGGTTCTTATGTTTTTAGGATTTTTATCCTATTTCTTCGCTATAAGTATATCATTATTCTCCTTTTTTAGTCAACATTAGACAATGATTTTTTTATTACATTTGTGTTACAAATGCATTTATGCTATAATATATGTAAATTTAGATTTGGGACAAAATGTACCGGGTACAAAATTGCCCAAAATTAAGATTGGAGTTAATTATGATAGAATTATTATCACCTGCAGGTGATTTTGAATGTTTAAAAGCTGCTGTACAAAACGGTGCTGATGCAGTTTATTTTGGAGCAAGCTCATTTAGCGCAAGAGCATTTGCTGCTAATTTTGATGATGATATTTTAGAAAAAGCAATTACATACGCAAAACTTAGAGGAGTAAAAACAAATTTAGCATTAAACACTTTGATTAAAAATGACGAAATGAATGAAGCTATAGAAATAGCTCAAAAAGCTTATTCTTATGGTATTGATGCAATAATTGTTCAAGATTTAGGATTAGCTCGTTATTTGATTAAACATTTTCCAGATTTAGCTATACATGCAAGTACTCAGCTATCTGTTCACAATTTAGATGGTGTCCTTAAATTGCAAGAAATGGGATTTTCTCGTGTTGTACTTTCTCGCGAACTTTCATTACAAGAAATCGAACATATTTGTAAAAATTCTAATGTTGAAATTGAAGTTTTCGTTCATGGTGCACTTTGCATTTCTTATTCAGGACAATGCCTATTTTCTAGTATGATTGGTGGTCGTTCTGGTAATCGTGGACAATGTGCACAACCTTGCCGACTTCCTTATGAATTAATTAGTTCAGATACTGATATAACATCTTCAAAGTTAAAAAAACAAAACGACTCTTCATTCCATACAATTGATAAAGGTTATTTATTAAGTCCTAGAGATTTATGTGGATTAGATTATCTACCTGAACTAATAAAAGCTGGAGTTTCTTGCTTAAAAATTGAAGGCCGAATGAAAACTCCTGAATACGTCGCAACAGTAACTAGAATTTATAGAAAATATTTAGATATGGCATTAAATTCAAAATTTGATAAGCAAATTGATATTTCTACTGACAAACATGATTTGCTACAAGTATTTAATCGTGGTGGATTTTCTAATGGACATCTACCTTCTTCACCTAACAAAGATTTGATTTTTAAAGAAAAGTCAAACAATATGGGAATATTTCTTGGAAGAATTTCTAATTTTAATCCTAATAAAGGACATATTACTTTTACAACAGCTGATACTCTTGCTGTTGGTGACAAAATTGGAATTGAAAATAAAAAACATGAAACTTCTTTATATACAATTTCTGAATTAATGATTAATAATAAAAATGTTCCAAAAGTTTCATCAGGTAATACTGTAAAAATCGGCAGAATGAAAGGTGATATTTCGGTAGGATATAAAATTTACAAAATATCTGACAAACAATTAACATCCTCTGCGCTTGAAACAATAAATAAGGAAAATCGAAAAGCCAGCCTAAGTTGTAAATTAACTGTAAAAAAAGATTTGCCTATTGAATTAACAGTATTTGATAACTATGGAATCACTGTCAATGTTACCTCAAACGTTATACCTGAGCCTGCACTTAATTCACCTATTTCAAAAGATAGATTAATTGCGCAAATTTCTAAGACAAATAATACTCCTTTTAAATTTGATAATATTGAAATTGATTTAGATGATGGATTATTTATTCAAGGAATTAGTTGTATAAATGAACTTAGAAGAAATGCACTTTCTCAATATGAACAAAAGCTTATTAGCTCATTTAGAAAAAGCATCGATAACGTTAATTTTAAATATAACCATTCATGTATTAATCATTCTACTTTTAAAACAAAAAAAGTTAGTGTTTTATTTAATTTGCTTAATAAAAATTTTGATTACACTAGGTTGCAAAATGTTGACAATATCTATATTCCTTTTAAATTTTTTGTTTTAAATGACTTTTCATCTATCATACAAAAAATTAGTGAAAAGTTTAATACATATATTTATATGCCAACAATAATTAGAAATAACTATACAAAATTAATAAGTAACAACTTACCTAACATATTAAAAACCTACAACATAAAAGGATTTGTTCTTTCTAATATTGGAAATTTTGAATTATTAAAACAATACCAAAGTAAATATGATTTTATCTGTAATTATACTTTTAATGTTTTTAATAGTTTAACAATTAATGAATTGACCTGTGATACAGTAACCTTATCGCCCGAATTAAATGATACTGATTTATCTAATATTTTATCTTTTGACCATGATACTAATTCAATATCAAAGAAAGAATTAATTGTTTATGGTAGAATACCTTTGATGAATTCAAATTATTGCTTACTTGGTAAAACCAATAAATGTTATCCTTCTTGTACTCATCAATGTAATTCTTCTAATAAGTTTTATTTGAAGGATAGACTTGGATTTTTATTTAGAATTATTCCTGATAATGTTGAAACTGTAACTACTATTTATAATAATCGATTTACTTCTATACCATATAAAAATATTAATGTTGATTCTGTTAGATTTGATATTTTAGATGAAACAATAGAAGAAATAAATTCGATTATTAATAAACTAAGTTAATAAATACAAAAAAAGAGACAGGTAAATTTTTATATTTTATAACATATTAACTTTACTAATAATAAATAAAATATGTACCTGTTTCTTCTTTATTTCAAATATATTTTTTCTAATTCATCCACATTTCCATGAGTTATAAACTCATCAGGATAAGCATAAGCTTTAAGATTTATATCTTTCAAATTATTATCAACAATCAATTCCTTTACAACTGTAGCCAAACCATTTATTTTAGTTCCATCCTCTATTGTAATGACATTTTTTGTTTTTTCAAGACTATTTAAAATAGTAACATCATCAAAAGGCTTTAAAAATCTTGCATTTATAACTTCAGCATTTATTCCAGAATCTTTTTTCAAATTTTCAGCCATCTTTACAGCTCTTGCAACCATTTTTCCTATAGCTACTATTGTAACAAACTTTCCATTTTTTTCTTTCAAATTCACAAATTCTTTTTCTTCTAAGCATCTCAAAATCTCAGATTTTCCAAGTTCTATTTTTTTATGTTTTTCAAATTTAATCTCTGTATCTTCCCCACCTCTTGGATATCTAATAACAACAGGCTTTTTTAACTTTACTGCAAATTCAAGCATATCGTCTAATTCTTTAAAATCCTTTGGAGCCATGATCACTAAATTAGGTATCAATCTAAAAAATGCCATATCCAAAGTTCCTTGATGAGTTTCTCCATCTGCACCTACAACACCAGCTCTGTCCACACACATAATCACTGGCAAATTTTGCATTGCCACATCATGAATCACCTGATCATAAGCTCTTTGATAAAAAGATGAATATATTGGAACAATTGGTATCATTCCCTCTTTTGCCATTCCAGCAGCCATTGTAATAGCATGTTGTTCTGCAATTCCGACATCAAAAAATCTATATGGAAATTCCTTTGCAAATTTGCTTAATCCTGTTCCTGCTTTCATTGAAGCAGTTACTGCCACAATCTTATCATTTGTTTTAGCTAACTCGACAATTTTATCACCAAAAACTTTTGAATAATCCTTGCCTTTTTTCTTTTTAGGTTCGCCTGTTAATATATCAAACGGAGATGTTGCATGGAACTTATCTGGATTTTTCTCAGCAAATTCATATCCTTTACCTTTTTTAGTCAAAACATGTATTAACACAGGTCCTTTTACCTGTTTGCTCATTGTTAATATGCTTTCAAGCTTTTCAATATTATGACCATCAACTGGTCCTAAATATGTAAAACCGATATCTTCAAAAAACATCTTATGTATTACAAGTTGTTTAATTGCTCTTTTTATTCTTTGAATAGCTTTTACAGTCGTTTTTCCTACTATTGGAATTGAACTAATTTGTTTTTTTAGCAAATTGTTAGTTCTCGTATATAACTTCTTAACTCTTAATTTTCCCAAAAAATTATTTAGTCCTCCAACATTTGGAGAAATACTCATTTTATTATCATTTAATATAACTGTCATTTTGCATTTACTATATCCAACATCATTTAATGCCTCAAGAGCCATACCTCCAGTTAAAGCTCCATCTCCAATAACAGCAATAACATTATTATCTTTACCTTTTAAATCTCTTGCTCTTGCCATCCCCAAAGCAGCCGATATTGATGTACTACTATGACCAGTATTAAAGCAATCAGTTTCACTTTCTTTTGTTTTAGGAAATCCTGCAATACCATTTAACTTTCTTATATTTTTTAACTCTTCTCTTCTGCCGGTTATAATTTTATGCACATAACTTTGGTGTCCTACATCCCAAACGATCTTATCTTTAGGTACATTAAATATAGAATGTAAGGCAATTGTAAGTTCTACAACTCCTAAATTCGAAGCTAGATGTCCTCCATTCTTTGATACAATCTCTATTATATATTTTCTAATTTCTTCTGCTAATTCCTGTTTTTGATTTATTGTTAATTTTTTTATATCCTCTGGTGAATTTATTTGTTCTATCATTATGCTCTCCTACTTTCTCAATATGCACATATTTTATCATAGTTATAATGAAAAAGAAAGACCGAGTACAAAATTTGCTTGTAAATTTTGTACTCGGTACATTTTTTCTATTTTAAATATATAGCTGGATCTAAGTATTCTCCGTCTTTAATAAGTTCAAAATGAAGATGGCATTCCATGCTACTTTCAAAAGAAGCTGTATTTCCAGCTGTTCCTATAGTTTGTCCCTGTGCAACTTCTTCGCCTACAACAACAAATTCAGCCGTTAATAAATTAGCATAAACTGTTTCATACCCATCATCATGTTCAATTATTACTGTTAATCCATATCTAGGATCATTAACTATTGACTTAACAATTCCATCTGCAGATGCTTTTATTACACTTGTTTTATCTGCTTTTATATCAATTGCTGTATGTGTTATCCATTCTTTTAGAGTTTCAGAATAAATTAAATTATCTTTAGCATATTCGCAAATGATATCACCTTCTGTTGGTTTAACAAAAGTTATTTCTTTTTTTGTTTCTACCACATTATTTTGCACATTAGCATTAGAATTATTATTTTCACTCTTTGTATCAGGCTCATCTACTTGATTTACACCGTTTTTAATACTATTACTTGGTTTTTCTGCATTTGTAGTTTTCACACTACTTGTTGTATTTTTATTTTTTTCTGAATTATTTGCATCATTTGTTAAGTTTGTATTGCTAGTATTATTTGATGCCGTTTGATTTGAAATATTTTCCTCATTTTTTATTTCTTCTTTTTTCTCTTGTTCTTGTACTGATTTTCCTATTTCAGTACTTACACTTTCTGCATTTTCCCCTGTTTGACTTTCTTGAACTACTTGTCCTGATTCTTTTCCTAATTTTGATGTAGTTCTACTTAGCATAAACATAATGATTCCTAAAGCTATTGCTAATACAAAAAATATAGCTGTTCCCACATATATAAACAAATTGTCTTTTTCAAAAAATCTTTTTCCTCTTTTCATAAACTCCTCCTTGATTACTTTATTAATACAAGTATTTACTTTTTTTCAAAGATTATTCATTTAAAGAGAATTTAACTCAACTATTTCCACATTTGTATAAAAATGTTTAATAATTTCTTCAAAAGTTGAACCTGATTTTGCTAAAGCATCTGCTCCAGTTTGGCTCATTCCAACTCCGTGCCCATATCCAGTTACTGAAAATGTAACATTGTCTCCATCTATAGAAAATGTGAAATTTGTTGATTTTAACCCTAATATTGTTCTTGCTTCTGTGCCAGCAATTTCTTTATTTCCAAATTTGATTGTTTTAACTCTTCCACTTGTTGTAAGTTCTTTTATTTGAATACAATCTAATTGAGAAAAATCTATTTCACAATCTGGATATTTTTCTTTTATTTTGTTTAATAGGTCTTGTTTTGAAAGTTGAACCTGTGAACTATATTGTGTATACCCATCTTCACCTGATGTTTCTACTGATTTTAAATATGGATAGTCAATTCCGCCCCATATATTTACTGAACTTTCTGTTACTCCTCCACTGTTTGAATGGAAAAATGCATTTATTGGCTCACCATTATATGTGATGACCTTTCCACTTGTTGAGTTTACCGCTTCTGTAATTTTGTTCCAATTGCTTTCAGCTTCTTCTGCATTCCACTTTGCGAGCCTATCTTCTTTGCTTATCCAAGCTTGACAACAAGCATAGTTATCACATATGTCTGCCCCAGTATGTTTATTGGAATTATGACTAATCTGATAAATCGTATATGTTCTAGCCACTACTGCTTGAGCTTTTAATGCTTCACTTTCAAAGCTTGCAGGCATTTCACTTGATACTACTCCATATAAATACTCATCCAAATCCATTTCTTCTATTTGACCTGTTGTAGAATGTAATAATTTTATTGTTCTAGAATTATTATCTTTTTGACTTTGTTGATTTTCTTCTGCATTTGTAGTTGTTGACTCTACTACATTATTCTCTTGAGTTTCTTCTTGGTTATTTGAACTATTTGCAGTTCCAACAACTTCTTGTGCTTTACTTTGAGTTACTGTACAAATTGCAGGTGCTATAAAAAAAATTATAGCAAATCCTAAAAAATATATAAAAAATTTTTTCATTCTGCCTCCCTATTTTTTCAAACTCGTATATAATATTTATAAATTAACCTATTAGCTTTCTTTTCATTTTTTCTAGTACCTTTCGTTCAATTCTAGAAACTTGAACCTGTGTAATACCTAAAATTTTTGAAACCTGCATTTGCGTTTTTTGTTTATAATATCTAAGCATTATAATTTCCTTTTCTTTGTCCTCTAACTCACCTATTAATTTTTTTATAGTGATCCTATTTGTTATTTCTGTCTGCTCATCTTTTCCAGTAGAAATTTGTTCCAAAATACTAACTGTTTTATCTGTTTTAGTATCTTTATATTTTGCACTTTCAATAGAATCAACTGGTCTTGTTGAATCCATTGCCATTGTAATTTCCTCTTTTGAAATTTTAAGCTCTTTTGAAATCTCTTCCAATGTGATATCTCTTCCATATTTATTAAAATATTCTTTTTGCAATTCTAATATTTTTACATTTAATTCTTTAATACTTCTACTTACTTTAATTGGTCCATCATCTCTTATATATCTTTTTATTTCTCCTAAAATGTATGGTACTGCATATGTTGAAAGACGAACTTCAAAACTTGTGTCAAATCTTTGTATTGCCTTAATAAAGCCTATACTTCCAATTTGATATAAATCTTCTATATCATATCCTCTTCCACTAAATCGTCGAACAATGCTCCAAATTAATCCATTATTGTCTTCTATTAATTTTGTCATATCTTCTTTACTACCATTTTGGGCTCTTTCGATGATTTTCATATCATTCTCATACACTATTCATCTCCCCTTATTGTAGCTTCTTCTCTTGTTTCAGTGTTTTTATCAATTGTACTAAATGCAAACTCTTCTTTTTTACTAGAACTTTTTATTGTTTTTCTCATAGTAACTTTTGTCCCTAATCCTAATACTGATTCCACTTGAACATCATCCATAAAGCTTTCCATTATTGTAAATCCCATTCCAGACCTTTCTAAATTCGCTTTTGTTGTATATAATGGTTGCTTGGCTATTTCTACATTCTCAATTCCTTTTCCCGAATCTGATATTTCTATAAATATTTCGTTTTCTCTAATTTTACAAACAAGTTTTACAATTCCTAAACATTCTTCATATCCATGAATTATTGAATTAGTAACTGCTTCAGATACCGCTGTTTTTATATCTGCTATTTCTTCAAGTGTTGGGTCTAGCTGTGCTACAAATGCTGCAACAGATATTCTTGCAAATGCTTCATTATTTGATTTACTTAGAAATTCTATTTTCATTTCATTATCATATATGTTGTTCATTTCGCACCTCCTTTTCTGTTTTTATTTCTGGGATGATTTTTAATACTCCACTCATTTCAAATATCTTTCTTACAGGTGTTGTTAAATTTGTAACTTCTACTTTTCCTCCAAGCATATCTACTAATTTATATCTTCCTATTAATAAGCCTATTCCTGCACTGTCCATAAAAGAAACTTTATTAAAATCAAATATAACTTCTTTAGGCATGTATCTTTCAATTTCATTATCTAATCTCCTCCTTATTTTTTGAACTACACATTCATCTATATCTTCACTTATTTCGAAGATTAATCTCTTGTCCTTTTTTTGATAAATGCTCTCCATAAATTCTCCTTTCTTTATTTTTATATGTACTATTCATTTTTAATAAAGTCATTATATACCTATTTCCATATTTTTCCAAGATTTAAAAATAAGAAGTTTTGTCGAATCGCAAAAAGTTTTCGACATTAATTTGCTTTTTTATGTAAAATGTTGTATACTGTAGTATGTAACAATTTTGAATAATCAACAAAATGGAGGAAAACACTATGAAAAAAGAAGTTGAAAATGCAATAATTGCAACTGAATCAGAAGAAATAGTAAATAATTTAATTTGGCAACTTGTAAATGAAACACAAAAAATAGGAGTTGATAAATTTAAATTATTAGAGAATATTCTTGACATTTGGGATAAAACCGAAGACCAAAAACGCGATAATAAAAGTTTACCCCAAAAGGAACAGGAATTTGCAAATAAAGTTACTAAATTTTTAGAATATTATAAATACGGACTTTGTTATACTTATATAGAATATTGGAAAAACATATATGCTAAAACTTGTGTTAATCTTGAAGCCTTTGAATCTATGATTACAAATGAAAGTGTTATAAATCCTTTAATTAAATCACATTTTCAAACGTTAACTTCAATGTATGCTATATTCAACCAAAAAAAGCATATTAATTTAAAGAATATTAATAGTTTTGAAAAAAGATTTTTTAATATTGAACCTCATCAAGAAACATCTTCCCAAAATATTTTATATTTATACAATTTCTTTTATCTTAAATTGAATTTTAATTCTGAAAATAACTTGCCCACTTTTACAAAATATGATTCTTTAAAAAACTCATTAAGTAGTTGTTCTCAGTTTAAGATTTTTGAAAAAATTTATTCTAAAAATTGCAAAAAGAGTAATACTTTTAAGGTTGCAATAGCTGCAATTTGGTTCATTGACAAATACTTCTAGTAGAAAAAGGTCTCAAATGAGACCTTTTTTATAACAAATATAAATTTGCTATTTTATGTAAAATGTTATATAATACATATGTAATAATTTTAAATAATCAACAAAATGGAGGTAAACACTATGAATGAAGTTGAATATGTAGCAGACATAATAAGTCCCGAAGAGAACATTAACAATTTAATGCGGCAATTAGTAATCGAAGCAAAAAAAATGGGAAAAGATTATAAATCCCAATTGATAGAAAATATTTTAGACATATGGGAAGAAATTGATGAAGAATACGAAGAGGAAAAAAATAATAATCCGAATTTAACTATAGCCGAAATTGAATTCGAATCTCGTCTAATCAAATTTTTAGAATATTATAAAAAAGACATTCTTTTCACTTATGTTGAACATTGGAATATTTTTTATGGTGGATGTAAATCAAAAGAATCCTTAACAAAAGAAATGGCAAGCGAGTCAGAACTTTGCAATAACTATTATAAAATAATATTAGCAATGTTTTCTCTTTTTAATAATCATCGCCCTATAAATCTAGACAATATTAACACATTTATAAAATCCACTCTCAATAAAAGTAAAGTGACCTCATCTTCAATTGGACCATTATATGATTTTTTCTATAAAAAATTAAATTTTAAATCTGAAACTGACTTTCCTGTATTCACAGAATGCAATAATTATCAAGATAATTTAATGCAATGTAAACAATTCCAAATATATATGGAAGTCTTTTCAAAAGGATTTAATAGAGGTAAAAGCTTTAAAACAGCTATAGCTGCTATATGGGTTATTAACCGATACTTCTAATTATTACAAAAAGGTCTCAACTTGAGACCTTTTTCTATTTTTCTATAACAATTGTAACCGGCCCATCATTTAATAATTGAACCTTCATGTCAGCTCCAAAAATTCCTTTTTGAACTTCTATTCCATTTTTTGCACACTCATCACAAAAGTATTCATATAATGGTATTGCTTCTTTTGGCCTAGCAGCTTCAATAAAACTTGGTCTATTACCATCATTACAATTTCCATATAAGGTAAATTGAGATACTATAAGCAATTTTCCTTCTACATCTTTTAATGATAAATTCATTTTCCCCTTTTCATCTGTAAACACTCTCAAATTACATACTTTTTTCACTAAATAATCAGCTTGTTCTTTGGTATCTCCTACTTTGATTCCTATCAACACCAAAAAGCCTTTATCTATTTCTCCTACTATTTTATTATCAACTTCCACACTTGCATTTTTTACTCTTTGTATTACTAATTTCATTTTTAATTCTCATTTCCTTTCATAAAACAAAAAGCCCCCTTAAAAATAAATAGGGGCACTTATTTATTCTACTATTAATATTGTTGATTTTCTTGTGATTCATCTTCTTGTTTTGCATTCTCTTGTGTTTCAACAGACATCACTTCTGTAACTTTTTCAACAGTATTTTCTTCTTTATTACTCTCTCCACTCTCTTCCTTTATTTCTTCAGAAGGATTTTCATTTCCTTTTGAACATTCTGAACAATTTGATTTTTCTGAATCATCAGAATCTTGTAAATCATTTTCCATATCAACAACTTCAGCTTCTTTAACTTCTATTTCAGGTTGTTTTGCACCACATTTTGGACAATATGTATTATCCAATTCGATTTCAGCATGACAATTTTCACATTGTTTTTTCTCTTTCAATTCTAAAATAGATTTTAGACAAGTTTCAATTTCTGCTGATAAAACGTCAATTTTTGTGCATTCCTCTTCTAACTCAGTTTTTATATCAATATTTTCTTCTCTAACATGCTTTTCATAAACTTTTTTTCCTATCTCTTTGTATATATCTTTAATTTCAGATTTATTCTCATTAATTTTCATTCTTAATTTTGCCTCTTTAGCAATTTTACTTGTTTTTTCCGCAGTTGCATCATATGCCTTACTTGCCTTTTTTCCTAAATTATCAAAAAATCCCATTTTTATTCCACCCTTTCTAACAACTTAATTTTATTATTATACATATTTTTAACATTTATTCTAAAAATTAAAACACAGCTTAATTAAATTTCATTTTTTCTAGCTCTATTCATTAAAGCATCAACAGCATCTTCTGGTTTTAAACCTTTATATAAGATTCCGTATACAGCTTCAACTATAGGCATTTCTATATTATGTAATCTTCCTAATTCATGTGCTACTTCAATATTGTCTATGCTTTCAATAGTCATTCCAACTTCTTTTTTAGTTTCTTCCAAAGTTAACCCTTGACCAATTAATTTTCCTGCTTTTCTATTTCTACTATGTTCACTTAAACATGTAACAATTAAATCACCAAGTCCACTAAGTCCATATAAGGTATCTTTTTGTCCACCAAGAGCAACACCAAGTCTAGATAGTTCTGCTAACCCTCTTGTTATCAATGCTGCAAAAGTATTATCTCCAAGACCAATACCTGCTGCAACACCTGCACAAAATGCAATTATATTTTTTAATGCTCCACCAAGTTCAACACCTTTTACATCTTTAGATGTATATATTCTCATTTTACTAGACATACATGTATCTTGAACTAATTTCAAAACAGAATCATATTTTGATGCTACAACTAAAAGCGT
Organism: uncultured Clostridia bacterium; assembly: GCA_934149075.1. Lineage (GTDB taxonomy): Bacteria > Bacillota > Clostridia > TANB77 > CAG-508 > CAG-269. The sequence goes on from CAKPDR010000010.1 coordinate 28,450, forward strand.
TGGTGTAGCTACTGAAACCTCTTCTGCGTGACTTGGTCCAGACAATACTGCTATTTTGGCATTTGGAATCTCTTCTTGAATAACTTCATCAAGTGTTAACATACTTTCCTTTTCAAATCCTTTAGAACATATTACTATTGGTTGATTTTTCACATACTTTTTATATTCTTTTACTGTATCTCTTGTAAATTTTGATGGTGTTACATGTAATATAAAATCTGTATCTTCTATTGCCTTTTTATAAGACGTTGTACATTCAATTCCATCTGGTATCACAACATTTGGTAAAAATTTGCACTTTTTTTCTTTATTAATTAAATCCTTTTCCTCTTCTGAGAATGACCAAAGTTTCACTTTATTTCCTAACTTTGCTAAATGAATTGCAAGTGCAACTCCCCAACTTCCACTTCCTATTATTGCTATATTTTTCATTTTATTATCCACCCTTCTTTCGTAAATTAAATTACTTTTTCTTAAAACTTATTTTGTTTTCCGTTCCATTCAAAATTCTTTGTATATTACTTCTATGATTAAATGCAACAATTAATGCTAAAATTATACTATATACAAAATAACTACTTCCTTCTGGTATTGTGTAATTTGTATGTATAAATAGTACTAATACCGGGAATAAAACTGCTGCACCAACTGAACCCATTGATACCATTCTTGTTAATGCCATTAAAACTAATGCAAATACTAAACAAATTAATCCGATTTTCCAGTTAGTCATTAATAAAACGCCTAGTGAAGTTGCAACACCTTTTCCACCTTTAAAGTTGAAAAATACTGGAAAAGTATGACCTATTACAACAAGTATTCCTGCAATTTGAACTAATAATGCTTTATCAGAATTTTTGGCAATTGCCCCTACAATAATTGCAAAAATTATTGCAACAACACCTTTTAATGCATCACACAAAAGAGTCAACACTGCTGCTTTTGTACCTACAGATCTAAGCATATTTGTTGCTCCTGCGTTTCCGCTTCCCTTTTCTCTTACATCAAAACCTGCCATTTTTTTACTTATAATTACTGAAAAACTTACACTTCCTATTAAATATGCTACTAATGCCACTATTATATATGTTGCCATATTTATCTACTCCTTTCATTGGGCAATTTTGTACCCGGTTCTTTTTTTCCTTTGTGGGACATTTTGTACCGGGTACATTTTTACCCTTCCATTTCTTTATCTGATTTTTCTCTTGCTATCATTCTAATTGGTGTTCCTTCTAATCCAAATTCTTTTCTAAGTTGATTTACTAAATATCTTTGATATGAAAAGTGAAACAATTCTTTATTATTAACAAATATTACAAATGTTGGTGGTTTTGTAGATACTTGTGTTCCATAGAATATTTTTAAACGTTTTCCTTTATCTGTTGGTGGTTGAACTAATGCAATAGCTTCATTTATTACTTGATTTAATACTGATGTTGAAATTCTCTTTGCATTTTGTTCTGCAACATTGTTTATCATATTAAATAGTTTGTCCACTCGTTGTCCTGTTTTAGCTGATATAAATATCATTGGTGCATATGCCAAATATGATAATTTATTATATACTTCTTTTTTATATTTTTCTAAAGTTCCTGTTTCCTTTTCATATTCATCCCACTTATTTACAACAATAATTACACCTTTTCCAGCTTCATGAGCTTCTCCTGCAATTTTAGCATCTTGTTCTGTTACACCTTCTAAAGCATCTATCATCATTAAACATACATCAGCTCTTTCAATTGCAAGTAATGTTCTCATAATACTGAATTTTTCTATTTTTTCTGTTACCTTACTTTTTCTTCTTATTCCAGCTGTATCTATTAATACATATTTTCCATAATCATTTTCATATTCAGTATCAATTGCATCTCTTGTCGTTCCCGCAATTGAACTTACAATTGTTCTATTTTGTCCCAATATCTTATTTATTAATGATGATTTTCCTACATTTGGTTTACCTATTACTGCAACTTTTATTCTATCATCTTCATCTTCGCCTTCTTGCTTTTCTGGAAATTTCTCATATATTGCATCTAGTACATCTCCAATTCCCAAAGCATTTGCTGCTGATACAGGATGTGGTTCTCCTACTCCTAAATTATAAAACTCATAAACATCGTTTTGATCTCTACTTATATTATCAGCTTTATTACATACTAATACAACTGGTTTCTTAGATTTTTTTAGCATTAATGCAATTTCTTGATCTACAGCAGTTACTCCTTGTTTTACATCTGTTAGAAATATTATTACATCAGCTATTTCAATTGCCATTTGTGCTTGTTGTCTCATTTGGGATATAATAACATCTTCTGATTCTGGTTCAATTCCAGCTGTATCAACAACTGTAAAATTTCTACCTCTCCAATTTGTCTCTGCATAAACCCTATCTCTTGTTACACCTGGCGTATCTTCAACTATCGATATTCTACTTCCTACTATATAGTTAAAAAATGTTGATTTTCCTACATTTGGCTTTCCTATAATTGCTACTGTTGGTTTTCCCATTTCATTTCCTGCCTTTCTGGGAAATTTTGTACCAGGTACATTTTTTCCCATTTTTCATTTATATTTTACTATTTTCACCGCAAAATATCAAGTGTTTTGCTATTTTTTTCTTTTATTATCAAACTCCATAGAAATATACATATTAAAAATATAGCAATATTTTTTAAACAATACACTGCAATACTGCTAATTATGGTTAAAATAACTATTGCCATTCTCGAAACATTGCTAACTATACTTTCAGATTTCTCTCTTCCAAATTCTATATGCAAAATTCCTTTTATTATTCTTCCACCGTCTAATGGGTACAATGGTATTAAATTAAATATTGCTATTAACAAATTTGAATATATTGCCTCTTGTTTTGTAATATACTGAATATCTATATATGTAAAAATTATAACCATTATGATACTTACTATTGGTCCTGCCATTGTAATAATTAAATTCTTTAGTATTAAAAGATTAGCATTTTTTATCTTATATTTATAATCCCTCAAATTTGCTTTAAACGAACTCGAAAAACCACATGGCAATATTTCTATTTTTTCAAGTTTCATTTTTAACATTATTCCAACTATAATATGTCCTAATTCATGCAAAAATGAAAAAAACATAATTATTATATAAATCTTTATTTGATTAGTAAAATAAAATATTGCAAAAAAAATAAAGATTTTTAAATCTATTCTTATTTTCAAATTTTCATTCCAACTCCTAACAAAAACCTTTAATATAACTATTTTATAATTCCAAAATTAATTGTGGATTTACATATCTATCTTGATATCTAACTTCAAAATGTAAATGAGGACCTGTTGCATTTCCAGTTGAACCGACTTCTGCTATTTCCTGTCCTTGCTTAATCATGTCCCCTTCATTTACATACAATTTACTGCAATGTGCATATACTATAATCACATCACCTATTTGTATCTTTAAATGTTTGCCATAATCTCCTGTTGTTGACGAAAGCATCACCGTTCCATCTGTTGCAGAAACAATTTGGGTTCCTGTTTCTGCAGCTATATCTGTACCTGTATGGTTCTTCGGCACTGTTTCAGTTGATGGATTTCTCCATCCAAATGCTGAACTTATTTTTCCATTAATCGGTTTTATAAAACTTATTGTACTTTTTATGTAATTTGCATCTTGTTCCATTTGTGATAATTCTTTTGTTTCATTTTCTTCTACTACAGGCGCTAACATCTCTTCGGCTCCTCCTATATTTTCATCATTATTTGTTGTCTCATTCTTTGGTTCTGTATTTTGCTCACTTTCATTTTCACTATTTATTTTTTCACTTTCTATATTCTCATTATTTACCTCTTCATTCTGTTGTTCTTCTTTGTTATTTGCACTTTCACTATTTGTAATTTGATTATATGTTTTTATAACTTTATTGGATATTACTGAATATACTTCCGAAAAATTTATATCTTGTGATAATATTTCTCTTGCTTTATTTGTAAAATCTGCTGAAAATATATAATTGTTATTAACGATTATATAAAAAATCCCATATATAACTAAACATATTATAATTTGCCTAATCATTTTTCTTAATAATTTAATATTTTTCTTTTCCGTTGAAATTTTTCTTATTGTTTCGCCAACGGAAACCTCTTGTTCTTTTCTTTTATAATATATTTCTTCTGCTCTTCTTATTTTATCTTCAACAGACATTGCTCTTTCCATCCCCTATCAAACTCCTTTCGTTACAACTACTACAAAAAAACACTTTATATACTGCATTTACTAATGTTTATGCATTTATAAAGTGTTTTATGTTATTATATGAAATTAATTATAAGACTGATAACAAAAAGAATTGTTAAAATCATACTATAATATTTTAATCTTTTGTATTTTATTACTATACCTTTGTCACTCTTTTCAATTTTTTTCTTATTTTCTATTTTATTGATATAATCTGTCACAAGCATTTCGGCTTCTTTTAAAATACAATCTTTTGACTTGGTCTGAATTTCAATAGAATTAGTCCTTCTTCCTTTTTCTATAAATTCAGTTTCTTTTACTCCTTGATTTTCTTTAAAAATAATTATAGCCTCTTCTACCATATTAGATGGAAGATTTTTCAGTACTAACATGTTTTTCATATTGCTTGATTCCATTATATCACTCCCTTGTAAAATTTTATATTCTAATTTTTCCCAATTCAAGAAATTTTATACAATATTATTAAATTTATTATACATCTTCAATTATTACCTCTGCTACAGTTATTGTATACTCAAATACATATTTTGCATAACTTATTGGAATCATATTAACAATTATAATAAGAATTAAAATTAGAATTGAAATAATTTGAATTACAATTTTTTTGATTTTATCCATTAACATGATATTTCTCCTGTTAAACTATTTATTAATTTTTTTCTGTTCTGAATGAACTTTGATTTGCACTTTTTCTATTGCATTATATTTAGTATCTTCTATATTATTATATACTATTTTTAATTTATATTTTTTTTCTACTTTTCCATTTCCTTTCATTGATATCTGTTCTGATTTTAAATTTTGTAATGCTATCTGTTTATCTTCATCATATAACTCAAATTGAACCTCCTGTCCTATATCAGAAACAATTTCTATTGTATATATAAAATCTATTTCACTTATATTTTTTTCATTAAAATTTCTAATTGAAAACTCGTAAAAACCAGTATTATTTGTCTTGTCTATTTTTATAGACTTTCCCTCTTCTATTTCGAAAATCGGGATAGCAATTTCTTGTACAGCATTCAATATTTCTGTTTTTACATATTTAGCATAAGATATATGTGCTATAAATATTAAAACAATAGATAATGTTATTGTAAAAATACTTTTTTTATTTAGTATAACTCTCATTTTTTATTGTGCTTGTACTCCTTTTGCAATTATATTAAATGAATAATCTAATAATGATGTTCCAGCTTTAGTATCCTTTATATCATTTTCCGCTTTTTCGATATCTGTGCTACCTGTTTGGTATAACCATGTCCATTTTATTAAAATAGTAGCAGTTCTATCATTTTTAGTTCCAATATTTCCTTTAATACTTCCTATTTCGTTAAGTGATTTATATTCCTTTCCATTATATGTAAAAATTATATTTTCAGGCTTATTTATCTCATCTACAAATGATAATGTATAATCAACACCAACTTCTGAACCTGTTGCATCAAGTGTTATAGAAAATTCTCCTGATGTTCCTGGTGCAATTTTACCATTTACTAATGTTTGCTTTGAAACCGTATTTCTCAAAGTCACATTTTTAGTTTGTTCTCCATTTTTATCTATTTGAAATGCCCAATTTGCTATGTCTGCATTTCCTGTTCCTTTTTCTTGTGACATATATCTAGCATATGTATATCCACCTGCTCCTGTTAATAGTAGCATTATTAGCATCATACACAATGCTCCAAATATTCCTTTATATTCTTTACTTGCTTTTCTTTCTTTTTTCAAATTTATTACTTCCTTTCTATATCTTTAATTTTTACATTCCAGTAACTGGTAGTTTTGGTATCTCTATATTAGGTACAACTTCTTCAACTGGAATTTCTTCTTTTTTGGGCTCTTCTGTGTCTTCTTCCTTATTTATTACTATAATTTTGTTATTATATACTCTAAGTGTTATTTTTTCATTCATACTTATGTCTATTTTATGTAATTTCATATCTAAAACATATCCTTCTGGTGCATTCACTTCTCGTATATAATAAGTACCTGGCATTAGACTGCTTAAAATCATTTGTCCATTTTCATTTGTTTCTGCAATTCTTATAATTTTTTTATTATTATCTAAGATTTCAAATTTTGCTTTTTTCAATAATTCTTTTGTTTCTGTATCCTGTTTTTCAATTATTATTTCAGTGCTATTTTTTTCATACTTTTGGGTTATCTCCTTATCAACATCTTCGTATGAAAATGCTGTTAATGCATAATCTTGTAAATCTCCACTTGGTGCTTTTCCAAAAAATATTGGTTTTGTTTCCATTTTTGTTTGAATTTTTACCTTAAATTCACCTGATTCTTCTAAGCTTGATATTGGTATTAAGATTTTAAAACTTTCGTTTGAATTGAATTCTGTTTTTTCTTGATTATCTAAATTCGTAATTTTAGTTTCTTTTGGTTGATTTTCTAGGCTCAACATAAATTTTGAAATATTTATATTACTTGATATTTTATACTCTTTTGAAATATACTTATTTTCGATTTTATCAATGTCCCATTTATTACTTTGAGATATATTTATATTTGTATTATTAAAATCCTCAGTTGAATTTTTAGCATTTTCCAAAATCGTATTCATTGCATTTATTGTTCTAATTCCAGCTTCATTTATAGCCGTATATTGTTCCAACCTCGTATTATATATATGGCAATATATTGCTTGTTTTGTTGCGGTATATGCTTCTTGTTCATTAGCCGTGCCTAATTGTTCCGGCGTTTTATATGGATATCCATTTATTATTACTCTCCAAAGTCCCAAATCTTTAATTTTTTCTTGATTTTCAACATCATATTTAGCAATATAATCTCCTACTCCATGAAGTTCTCTATTTAGGCAATATACAGGATATTCTTTTCCATTTTCTTGATAAACAGCATGTGCTGTTTTTACTATTATTTGATCTTTTTTTATAATTCTATCAAAATAGCCTTTTGTATATATCGTGATTTGTCCTCCTTTTTCTACAGCTTGTACTGTATTAACTAGCAAAATAATATTGATAATTGATATTAATAGTACAACTAAGCTTAATTTTATAAATTTTTTCAATAACTCTCCTCCTCTTTTTCCACTGCTTGTACACATCTTCTATATTCTGGCTGATTTTCAACACATGTTATTAATGTTAATCTATTATCTTCTGTATTTGTTAAATATTTCCATTCTGTGTCTTTTATTATTCGACATTTTTCCACTTCGTATATTTTTTCAATTCCATTATATTTGTATTTTATCTCATCTCCTTCTTTTAATAATTTTAAATTTTTAAAATAATTTACCTCATATCCTCTATTATGTGCTGCAAGTCCTACATTACCAATTTCTCTTTGTGTTGTTGTAAAATGTCCCACATATTTGCTTAATATTTCTTTTGATGTACCTTCTTGTATATTTGCTATTAAAGAAATTTTAGGTATTTCTATTTGCCAGTTTTCTGTTTGTTTTATCTCTTTTTGTTCTTCTATGATACTCTTGCATTCTATATCATTTTCTTCTTCACTTTCTGATTTTTCTGTCACAATAGAACAATCTGATTTATCAACAATTTCTTGATTTTCTTCCATTATATTTTCATTTATTTCCGTTTTTATTTCATGCTGATTGATAAATACTTGAATTAAAATAAAAAATATTAAAACTATGACATAAAGAATATGTGTTTTAGTAAATTTAAACATGCATTTACTATCACCTGCCTTTTATTAAATTATTAGCTTTGATTTTTTTCGAAAAAATTTTTTGATTTAATTTTTATGAATTTAAATTCTATAACTATGTTAACATCACTTATTACATTTGTCAAGAAAAATCGTTCGACAAAAAACGACAATTACAAGTAGTTACCAGTAGGGACACCCATAAATGGTCAAAAATTTTACCAGTGGGGACACCCTTTGCTTATACTATTAACTTATGCTAAGCAATACATATAAACTTTGAAAGCAATTCCGAATGTGCATGTAGAACCTATAGAAATTCTTATGCAGTTTTATGGAAAGAGTTCACGAGAGTGGAAGGGTGCCATAAAACAAATTAGAATTTCTTAAGGTTCGAAATAAGCCGAGGAATGAAATGAAAAATTTATATGTATTGCTTAGCATAAGTTAATAGTATAAGCAAAGGGTGTCCCCACTGGTAAAATTTTTGACCATTTATGGGTGTCCCTACTGGTAACTACTTGCAATTTTTAAATTTTAATGTTATTATTTATATAAATTATTTTAAGGAGAACACAAATGAAAGAAATAAAAAGAACATTTAATTTTTATGACCAAACATACCTAAAGTCATATAATCTAGATCAATCAATACGCTATCAATTAAACTTACTTGATTCATTAGATATATATACACGAAAACATTGTGAAAGTGTTGCAACAATCACATGTAACCTATGTAGAAAATTACATCTCTCTAAAGGATTTACTGAATATTGTACAATATGTGCATATTTGCATGACATTGGCAAATTGTTTATACCTAGTAGCGTACTTCAAAAACCTGCAAAATTAACGTCAGAAGAATATGAAATTATGAAAAAACATACAACCCTTGGATATAAATTATGTATAAAAGATTCTAAGCTAAGACCATATCATGCTGGAGCCTATTATCATCATGAAGCTCTCGATGGAACTGGTTATCCACAAGGTCTTGTAAAAAAGGATATACCATATGAAGCACAAATTATAAGAGTTGCTGATGAATATGATGCACTTGTTAATAAAAGACAATACAAATCACACATTGGTATTACTGATGCCTTGAAAATCATTATTGAAAATACTAAGCCTTCTAGTAATGCTCCAAAGAATAGCAAATACTCGAAAGCAGGAAAAAACAATAAAAATATTGTTAAAAAACTTCTTAGTGTTGTTATCGACGATATTGAATACGAAATTTCTTGTACAATTGACTATGTAAAAGATTTAGAAAAAGATCTTGATAGATTTAAAAAAATTGAAACTTACATTAATAAGAAGAATTCTGCCAAAAAACAAAAAGATATAGACTATTATAAGCAATATATAGATCTATTGCTATTGCCTGGTGAATCTGAAGAAAATTTTTCAAATATTTATCAAGATGCCCAAAACGCTTATTCTTTAAGAAAAAACATTTTAGATAATTTATATAAAGAAATTAAAAACATAAAAAAACTTAACGTATAATAATCTTTACTAAATTACAAAAAAGACGAATATTTATATAATTATTTATAATATATATTCGTCTTTTATTTATTTATAAGAAAAATTATTATTCTATCAATTAAGCTCGTTGTTTCACTTTGTATAAATTTTTTGCTTGTCTCTACATTATCAGATTTATCCAAATTAACAGGTGTCCCTGCTTTTTTCTGCATTCCTAACTCATCCGTTGCTTTTTGCTGTATGCTATTCCAATCCAATGAACTTTCGACTTCTGTTATACTTTTTTCTACTTGTCCATTTTCTTTTTGAACAGTTGCTAATTTATTTTCTAATGTTTTCTTTTGATTAAACATTTCCATTATGGCAATTTCTCTATAGCTCAATGTAAATAGCATAATAAAGACAGTAAAAACAAGCACCATTTGTCCTGCTTTAATTAGTCTCTCTTTAGCTTTTTTCTCCTTCTCATTTTTTATATCTACCTTTTTGTTTTTAGCTTTTTGCTGTGTATTTTTATTGTCTTTTGTTGTTTTTGCAGCATTTTTTCTATTTGTATATTCCGGCTCATATTTTCTTGGACTTGTTCCATATTCATATGATGTTCTTGGCATGTTCTCACCTCTTTTCTCATTAGTCGTCAAGGGACAAGATATGTCCCTCTATTATTATCATTTTTCCACTATAAATAACTAATTTTCCCAATCATCTTTTTTATTTTTTTTCGAAAATTCTTAGTTTTGCACTTTTTGATCTTGAATTTTCTTCTTGTTCTTCTTTTGTTGCAATTATTGGTTTTTTATTTATAATTTTCCCTTCAGATTTCGCACCACATACACAATATGGCAAATCTTTTGGACATATACATTTTCCTTGTGCATCAATATATGCATTTTTTACTGCTCTATCCTCTAATGAATGGAATGTTATTATACATATTCTTCCACCTGATTTTAAATGTTTAATACATTTTTGCACAGTTTCATATAATGGTCTTATTTCATTATTAACTTCAATCCTTATTGCCTGAAATGTTCTTTTTGCAGGATGTCCGTCTTTTTTCGCAAATGCTGGTATTGATTTTTCTATAATATGTACTAATTCTTCTGTTGTTTCTATTTCTTTATTTTTTCGATATTCACAGACATTTTTCGCAATTTGTCTTGAAAATCGCTCTTCACCATATTCATAGATAATATTCGCTAGTTTTTCCTCTGAATAAGTATTTACAACTTTTTTTGCTGTTAATTTTTGTGTTTTATCCATTCTCATATCTAGTTCATTATTTCCTAAATAGCTGAATCCTCTTTCTCTTTCGTCTAGTTGATATGATGAAACTCCTAAATCTAAAAGTATTCCATCAACCTCTTCTGTTCCTAAATTTTCTAATATTTCTTCAATTTCATCATGGTTTCCATGTACATATTTTACATTTTGGAATTCCTTTAAGTTTTCTTTTGCAGCACAAAGTGCTTCTTCATCTCTATCTATCCCAACAAGTAAACCTTTAGGTGATAATTGTTTTAAAATTTGCTTGCTATGACCTGCTCCACCTAAAGTTCCATCTACATATATTCCATCTTTTTTTATATTTAATCCATTTATTGTTTCTTCTAACAATACTGGTTTGTGCTTAAATTCCAACTTTCCACCTCTTTTTATAAGACTTTTAACAAATTTGCAGCTGAAGTTTTTGTAAATCCCCAGCTGCCTGTCGTCTTATGTTTTCTTTTTCTAATTTCTTGGAATTTATCTTTAGCATTTTTTTCTTTTGTATTTTTCTATTTTATCTTTAGAATTTTTTCTTTTGTATGATTTCTTTTGTACATTTGTCTTTAGTATCTTTATATAAACTTTTGCAAGTTATATACATTTAGATTCCTAGCATTGTCATGTTCTCTGCTATTTCGTCAGCAGAAATATTCTCATCACATTTTTCCCAAATTTCTTTATTCCAAATTTCTAATCTCGTTCCTACTCCTACTATTACAGCATCTTTTTCTAGTTTTGATACTTCTCTTAAATTTGCAGGTATTAAAAATCTGCCTTGTTTGTCTATTTCACATTCTGTCGCTCCTGATAAGAAAAATCTGACAAAATTTCTTGCATTTCTGTCTGATAGTGGAAGTGTTTTTAGTTTTGCCTCAAAATTCAACCATTCTCTTTGTGAAAATACGAATAAACATCCATCTAAGCCTTTTGTTATGATGAATTTTTCTCCAATATCTTGTCTTAATTTAGCTGGCATAATTAATCTGCCTTTTGTGTCTAAAGAATGTTCGTATTCACCTATTAACAATTGAATTACACCTCATTTCTTTTTCTACCACTTTGTTCCACTTTTCTCCACTTCGATACCATAATAATACATTTCATATTTTTTTGCAAGTCTTTTTAGTAATTTTCTCTAATTTTTTATTTTACTCGTTACAAGATTCTTAATTACTTTTACTAAATAATCCACTTGTTCAAATGTATTAGTATCTCCAAATGTAGTTCTAATAGCAGAATTTAAATATTCTTCTGGCACATTTATAGCAGTCAACACATGTGATGGAGTTGTATTTCCAGAAGAACACGCTGATCCACTTGATACACAAATTCCTTTTTCATCTAGTTTAAAAATCATTTCAGATGCATCTACTCCTGCAAACGAAACATTAGCATTTCCTGGTAATCTATTTTCCATACCTCCATTAATTCTAATTTTCTGAGGCATCTCTTTTTGCAACTTGTTCAAATAATAATCTCTTATTTTACTTAAATTCCTAATATGTGTATTCATATTTTTATTTGATAGCTCACAGGCTTTTCCAAGTCCAACTATTCCTGCAACATTTTCTGTTCCAGCTCTCTGGTTTCTTTCTTGATGTCCACCATTAATATATTTTTCGACATTAATTCCATTTTTTATATACAATGCTCCTATTCCTTTTGGAGCATTTATTTTATGTCCTGAAAGTGATAACATATCAATCTTCATTTTTTCAACATCTATCGGCATATTTCCAATTGCTTGAACAGCATCTGTATGAAATACAATATTTCTAGAACGTGCTATTTTAGAAATCTCTTCTATGGGTTGTATTGTTCCAATTTCATTATTCGCTGTCATCACACTTATTAATATCGTGGATGGTCTTATAGCATTTTCTAATTCATCAATTTTTATTACACCATTTTCATCTACATTTATATAAGAAACTTCAAAGCCTTGTCTTTTCAATGTTTCACACGTCTCTAAAATTGCATGATGTTCTATTTTTGATGTTATTATATGATTTCCTTTTTCTTTATTTGCATATGCAAATCCTTTTAATGCTGTGTTATCACTTTCTGAGCCGCTTCCTGTAAAATATATCTCATGTGGATTACAATTAATTAATTTTGCTACTTGACCTCTTGCTTTTTCTATTGCTTTCTTTGCTTTTCTTCCAACTGAATATAATGATGATGCATTTCCATATTCTGTTGTTAAATACGGCATCATTTCGTTTAATACTTCTGTTTTTATTTTTGTTGTTGCACTATTGTCTAAATATATAATATCCATAGCATTCTATCCTTCCTTTTATTCTTTAGATATTATATGTTACATAAATAAAAACTGTGAAAATGTAAAAACGGGAATAGGTATATTATTTTATGATTTTATTTTTTATACAATTCCAAAGTATACCTGCCACCTTTTTACAATTTTCTTATTTTATCCATATTTTTCATAACAGTCTCATACCCAAATTTGTAGCACTTATCTAATTTTTCAATATCAAATAGGCCAGCTTTATCGGTTGGAACAGTAAGAATCAAATCACTCTGTTCAAAACTCTTTTCAGAAATCTTATTTCCCATAATATCAAGAGTCTTCATTGTTATATCCATAACATCACTATCAATTTCAACTGGATCAGCCTCAAAATTTACTGCAATAACTTTTTTATTATATACTTGTTTTAATGGCAAAACAGGAGTATTATCTAAAACTCCGCCGTCCATAAGAATATGATTTTTATACTCGCATGGACAAAAAAAGGCAGGGAAGCTACTACTTGCTCTTACTGCCTTTCCTATTCCTATTTCTGTAATATAATTATCACAATAATTATCTCTTTTTGCACAATTTGTTAATATATATTCTTTTGCTTCAGCAATATCAACAGTAGAAATAATAAGTGGCATTCTTTTTATATCTCCAATTACTCTTACTCCTTTTCTTAATGCAAGTTCATTAAACATTTTTTCCATTAATGTTCCATCATTAAGACCTGATATTCCTAGCTTTTTTCTTTTTACTAAACTTCCTATTCCATTTATTATAGGTGCATTTCCTATATTTATTATTTCCTGAGCATATTTTTTAAATAGCACATATATGTAATATGGTTTATATCCCATTGCATATAATGTTGCAACAATGCTACCTGCACTTGTTCCTGCTATAGCCTCCACTTTTATCCTATTATCCTCTAGTGCTTTTAAAACTCCTGCATGAGCAATTCCTCTAATTCCACCACCTGCTAGTGCTATTCCAATTCCCATAGAAACCTCCATTAATAAAATTTTATTTTCTTAAAAATTATTTACTAATTTCTATGTTTTTAAACACTATTTTGTGATAATTTTTCCATTATCATCTAAGAATACTTGTTGTTCATCGTTATAAATTCGAACACCATCATCAAGTATATCTATATTAGCATTACTCATCTCTAATGCTAAATCAAATTGGTTATCGTAAATATCTGTTTTTTCATCAGAAAAATCTCTTGCTTGGAAAATGTTTTTTCCTTTTATTAATTGAATTACATCATAGTTAAAATCAACAACAACATTTTCTTCTAAATCAATTACTCCAACTTTATCTTGTTCATTTGTTGCAATAAAATATTTATCATAAGCATATTCTAAAAAATGATAATTTTGTTGAGTAATTTGTTCAAAATCTGAATTTAATATAGAATATTTTCCATCTTCATTCTTTATAAAATACTTGGTACTTGATGTACTCATAATATATGTATTAAAGGGAATATCTACTATTTTTCCGTCTGCATCAAAGACCTTTTGCTCTTCTCCTTTAACACCATATAAATAAATTCCATTTACCTTTAATTCTGAATATTCTGTTGGTATGACTTCTACGCCTTTTAAATTTACTGCTCCAAATTGACCTGTTCTCTCAACTATAAATAGTTGTAAATCTTGATTATAGTCTATTGATTGATATTGTGTATTAATTATTTTACTATTATTTATAAATACACCATATTGACCATTTTTAGCTGCAATCAAATATATATCATTCTTCAGCTGAGTCAATCTTGTAATTTGATTATATTCTTCTGTTAAAACTTGCTCTCCATCATAATCATAATATCCATATCTATATCCATCACTTGTTGTTACACGAACAATATAACCTGATTTTTTGTATCCATTTTCATCAGTATAATATCCATCAGAATCTATAGAATCATATTTGTTAGGTATTTTTACATTTCCCTTTTCATCCATTATTCCATATTCACCATTTTGCTTAATTAGAACTTCTCCTTCTTTTTGTGCAAAAGTTGTAAGCTCTTCATATTTTGCACCTGTAACTGTATTTCCTGCAATACCTAATAAACCATATTTTCCGTTTTTCTCATATCTCAAAATATTTCTTTCATATTTTGATTCATCATATTCAATTAATTCAACATTATCATAATTAGTAAAAATCTCTTTATTTTTTGCATCAACAAATTTATTGTCTTCACCATTTTTACACATAAATACTGCTCTATGTTCATTTGGAATAATTATATTATCATATTGTGGTTCTATAACAGTCTCTCCGTTTTCTGCCACCCCAAATTTACCATCTTTTTCTACCGTTGAATAATTTATTGTAACATCTTCTTTTTCAGTTTTTAACTTATCCCTATTGGGTATATATATTGATATTGCTAAACTTATTAATACAATAATAACAACTATTGTTATACTTATTTTTTTCGACATATTTATCCTTCTTTCGTCTTTGATATTTTTATTTTACTATTTTACTACTAATTTTTCAATATTTTTTCGCATTTTCCTTGTTTTTTTTGATTGAGTATTATATAATCTTTACATAATAATAAAAACGATTATCTTAAGGGGGATATACTATGACAAATTCAACAATAAAAGATTTATACAAAAATACTTCAGAATATGAGAAAAAATCAGTTACTCTTGAAGGATGGGTTAAAACTGTTAGAGATTCCAAAACATTCGGATTTATAGAACTAAATGATGGTTCTTTTTTTAAGAATGTTCAAATTGTATTTAATGATTCTTTATCAAATTTCAGTGAAATTACCAAACTTACAATTAGTTCTTGTATTAAAGTTACTGGAACAGTAGTTATTACTGAAAATGCAAAGCAACCATTCGAAATTCAAGCAACTGAAATTATTATAGAAAATTTATGTGATACAGATTACCCACTTCAAAAGAAAAGACACTCTTTTGAATATTTGCGTACAATAGCACATCTTCGTCCTAGAACAAATACTTTTAATGCAGTATTTAGGATTAGAAGTATTGCAGCATTTGCTATACATGAATATTTTCAAGATCGTGGATATGTTTATGTTCACACTCCTATAATTACATGTGCTGACTGTGAAGGTTCTGCTGAGATGTTTAAATTAACAACTTTAAATCTTGATGAAGAACTACCAAAAAAAGATGGACAAACAGACTTTTCTCAAGACTTATTTGGTAGAAAAGCTTATATTACAGGATCTGGTCAATTGCATGGTGAAACATTTGCATCTGCATTTGGAAAAATCTATACATTTGGTCCAACTTTAAGAAGTGAAAATTCAAATACAAAAACACATGCAAATGAATTTTGGATGATTGAACCTGAAATATCATTTTGCGATTTAGATGGATTAATGGATATTGAAGAAGATTGTTTAAAATATATTGTTAAAACTGTTATGGATAAGTGTCCTGAGGAAATAGATTTTTGCAATACATTTATTGAAAAAGGATTAAAAGAAAAATTAACAAAAATATTAAATTCTGAATTTGTTAGAATTGACCATAAAGAAGCTATAGATATCTTGAAAAAAGCTGACAGAGAATGGGAATTCCAACCTGACTATGGCGAAGATTTAGCTAAAGAACATGAAAAATATATTACAGAATATTTTAATGGTCCAGTATTTGTTAAAAACTGGCCTAAAGATATTAAATCATATTATATGAAACTTAACCCAGATGGAAAAACAGTTGCTGCTGTTGACCTTGAAGTTCCAGGTGCTGGTGAAATTATGGGTGGTTCTCAGAGAGAAGAAGATTATGAAAAATTATGTTCTAGAATGAAAGAAATGGGAATTGCAACAGATCCTTTATATTGGTATTTAGATTTACGTAGATATGGTTCTAATATTCATTCTGGATTTGGTCTAGGTTTTGAAAGATTACTTATGTATATTACTGGTATAGAAAACATTAGAGATGTTATTCCTTATCCTAGAACTCCAAATAATTGCGACTTTTAAAAAATAAAAAAAGAAACAGGTACATTTTTGCCTGTTTTTTATATTATATAAAAAAAAGAAAATAATAACTTTAAATGAAATGACGAATATGATTGGAGAAACTTTAGAAATTCTTACGAGATTTTATGGAAAGAGTTCACGAGAGTGGAAGGGTGCCATAAAATAAGTTAGAATTTCTTAAGTTTCGTAATGAGTCGAGGAATGTAATGCAAAGTTATTATTTTCTTTTTTTAAATATTTTATATAGTATCAAAAATGTACCTGTCCCCATTTTTACCTTATTTTATAAAAGACGTATCATAATTGTTATTCACAAAATCCTTATTCTCCAAAATCTGATACAAAAAATCTCTATTAGTATCAATGCCCTCAATCACCAACTCAGCAATAGCACTTTTCATTTTCTCAATAGACTCTTCCCTATTTTTACCATGAACTATAATTTTTGCAAGCATCGAATCATAATTTTGTGGCACAGTATATCCATCATATATAGCAGTGTCCACTCTTATTCCATTGCCTCCAGGTAAATGAAGTCCAGTAATAGTTCCAGGACAAGGCATAAAATTCTTATTTGGATTTTCTGCATTTACACGAACTTCAAGACTATGTCCATTAATTTTTATATCTTCTTGAGAATATGATAATTCTTCTCCACTTGCAATTTTTATCTGTTCCTTTATAATATCAACACCTGTTACCATTTCAGTTACAGGATGTTCAACCTGCACTCTTGTATTCATTTCCATAAAATAAAAATCTTTATTTTTATCAACTAAAAACTCTATTGTACCAGCATTGCTATATCCAATTTCTTTTACAGCCTTTACTGCAACCTCTCCCATTTTATTTCTTATTTCATCAGAAATAAAACTACTTGGAGTTTCTTCCATAATTTTTTGATTACGTCTTTGAATTGAACAATCTCTATCACCCAAATATATGCAATGTCCATGTTCATCAGCAAGAATTTGAATCTCAATATGTCTAGGATTTTCAATAAATTTCTCCATATACAAACTATCATCATTAAAAGAAATTTTAGCCTCTTGTTTTACAATATCATATTCTTTTTTCAGTTCCTCTTCTGTATATGCAATCCTAATACCTCTTCCTCCACCACCTGCTGATGCTTTTAAAATTACTGGATATTTAATTTTTTTAGCGAGTTCAATAGCTTGACTTTTTGATTTAATCAATCCTTTTGAACCTGGTACAACTGGAACTCCAGCACATTTCATCGTTTCTTTTGCTTTTGATTTATTTCCTAATAGTTCTATTAGTTCACATTTAGGACCTATAAATTTTATTCCAATATCCTCACATAATTTAGCAAATTTGGCATTTTCAGATAAAAAGCCGAAACCTGGATGAATACTATCAGCCCCTGTTAGACATGCTGCTTCTAGTATAGCTTTAATATTTAAATAACTTTTACTTGACGGAGCTGGTCCTATACAAACAGATTCATCAGCCAATGTTCTATGTAATGCATTTTTATCTGCTTCTGAATACACTGCTACTGTCCTTATCCCCATTTCTCTACATGCTCTGATTATTCTTACTGCTATTTCACCACGATTTGCTATTAATACTTTTTTTAACATATTTCCTCCTAAATTCACACTACTGCAAAAGTTAATTCTCCTTTTGCTACGACTTTACCATCAACTGTTGCAATAGCTTCTCCAACTCCAACTGGACCTTTTCTTTTTATTATTTTTACTTCTAATTTCAAAACATCACCTGGAACAACTATTTTCTTAAATTTCATTTTGTCTATTCCTCCAAATAATGCGTTTTTCCCTTTATTCTCATCCATACTTAGTATTGCTACAGCTCCTGTTTGAGCTAATGCCTCGGTTATTAATACTCCTGGCATTATCGGATTTCCGGGAAAATGTCCTTGAAAATACCATTCATTTATATTTACATTTTTATATGCTATTGCACTTTCACCTGGCACAAATTCTTCTACCTTATCTATCATTAAAAAAGGTGCTCTTTGTGGTATTATTTTTTCTATTTCTTTTATATCTAACATTTTTTGTTTCCTTTCTGTAATTAAATTTTATAATTCTTGAACTATTGTGTATATTATGCTATAATCAAATATGTTTACTAGCTAAATGCTATATTTTATTAATTTAACAAATACAATAGAAAGGGGCTTATATATGTTTGATGTGAACCGGTTTTATCGCCTAAAGCAAGAATGGGAAAAGGAAGGAAAAAGCCTAGAATATTTTTCTCTTCTTGAACTTGTAGAAAATCACTATTTTGATTACAAGGCAGGCTATGCCAAAAAAACAAAACTCATAATAGATGGTTTTTATTCACTTGATGCTATAAAATTTGTTTTAGATTCTGTTGGTTATAACGGCGAATATAAAATCAAAACAAATGAATCTTTAGGCAAAGCAACTATTATATTCTACAAATCTTTATAACTCATTTCTACAATACTTGTCTAAGCCAACGAGCATATCGTTGGCATTCTTTTTACTTTATTTTAAATAGCACTGTTCCGTATTCAACCATGTCTTCATCTTTTTTGCAAACCTCTACAACTTCTCCGTCAAACTCTGCTTCTATTTCATTCATTAATTTCATTGCCTCCACTATGCAAACCACTTGCCCTTTTTTTACTTTGTCACCAACTTTTACAAATGGTTCTGATTTTGGTGAAGATTTAGAATAAAATGTTCCTACCATAGGTGATTTTATTACATTATATTCTTCTACCTGTTCTATTAAATTTTCAACATTTTTTAAACCTTGTTTAACATCATTAGGAACACATTGAATATTCTTAGATGTTTCATTTATTCCCTTATCCATTTTAATTTTCAAACCATCAGGAAATTCAATTTCTAATGTATCTAATTTTGAATCTCCCATATCTTGTATTATTTTTCTTATTTCATTATAGTCCATCGTTTTCTCCTTTACAAATCCAATTTTTTGTGATATAATTATTTACATAAAAAAATTAGGAGGATTAGCCTATGAAATCATTTTACGATCGGTGCTCAAAACTTAGAAGCTTTTATCTTAAAAGAGAAACTGATAACACCAAAATCATTCTTTTATCTAAGTTAGTTGCTCTTTCATTTTACAATGAAGAGCAGATATTAGATGACTTACCTAAAGAAAAGTCTCTAGAAATCGATTGTTCAGACTTAACTGCATGTGCACCAAAAGTTGAAGATTCTTTATCACAAGTTTTATATGATTTAGAATTTACTAAATTTGATATTGGGCACAATAAAAACTACAATCTGTTTCACAAAATTGATTTTTGGATAAAAGAATAGTATCTCTCAAATTAACACCGAGAAGGAAGCCACAGTGTGGCTTTCTTTTTTCATATCGTGCAAGAACAAATGGCAACTACGTCACTTTGTTCTTTAAAAATATCTCTCAATCCTATTTAATTTTTTTAAGCAATATAGTTGCATTATGTCCACCAAATCCCAAAGAATTTGACATTGCATAATTCACTTGTACATTTCTACCTTTATTTGGAACAATATCCAAATCACATTCTTCATCAGGAACTTTGTAATTTATAGTAGGGGGTACAAAATTATCTTGAACTGATTTTGCACATATAACAGCTTCAATTCCACCTGCTGCACCAAGTAAATGCCCTGTGTTACCTTTTGTTGAACTCATCATTACTGTTTTAGAAGCATCACCAAAAGCTGTTTTTACTGCTGCAGTCTCCCCTGAATCATTCAAGTGTGTAGAAGTACCATGTGCATTTATATATGTAATTTCTTCTGGTTTTACACCTGCCTCTTCCATTGCAATCTTCATTGCTCTTGCTCCACCTTCGCCACCAGGAGCAGGTGAAGTTATGTGATAAGCATCTGAAGTTGCACCATATCCAACAACTTCAGCATAAATTTTGGCACCTCTTGCCTTTGCATGTTCAAGTTCTTCTAAAACGACAATACCGGCGCCCTCTCCCATAACAAACCCGTTTCTTTCTTTATCAAATGGAATACTAGCTCTATACTTGTCAGTTGTTTGAGTTAATGCTTTTATATTTGTAAATCCTGCCACGCTAGATGGAGTAATAGAAGCCTCCGTTCCACCAGTAACAATTATATCTTGATATCCATGTTTAATCATTCTGAAACTTTCACCAATACAATGAGTTCCACTAGCACAAGCAGTAACCATAGAAATTGATTCTCCCTTTGCTCCAAGATCTATTGTCACATTTCCAGCAGCCATATTACCTATTGTCATTGGAATATACATAGGAGAAACTCTATCTGGTCCTTTTTCAAACATCTTTTGAATATCTTTTTCAATGGTTCCAATCCCACCTATACCAGAACCAACTATTACTCCCACTCTAGTCATATCCTCTTTTTCTCTATTTAATCCACTATCTTTCCATGCTTCTCTTGATGCTACAATTGCAAAGTGTGAAAATCTATCCATCCTCTTTGCTTCTCTCTTATCTATGTAATCCTCTACACAAAACCCTTTAACTTCACCAGCTAATTTTACTTTAAAATCACTTGTATCAAATCTTGTTATTTCATCAATTCCACATTTTCCTTCTTTTATTCCATTCCAAAATTCTTCTACATTATTTCCTATTGGAGTTATTGCTCCAAGTCCTGTTATTACAACTCTTCTCTCCATTTTTATTTCCTTTCTTGGGAAATTTTGTACCGGGTACATTTTTTCCCTAGCATATCATTCCACCATCTATATTAATAACTTGCCCTGTAATATATGAACTTTCTTCGTTTCCTAAAAAATACACGACATTTGCTATTTCTCTAGCTGTTCCCATTCTTTTCATCGGAATTTGAGCATTTATATTTGCTTTAATATCTTCTGATAATACACTTGTCATATCAGTATCAATAAACCCTGGCGCAACTGCATTTGCTCTAATATTTCTTGATGCTAATTCCTTTGCAATACTTTTTGTAAATCCTATTATTCCAGCTTTAGACGCTGAATAATTAGATTGACCAGCATTTCCTGTAACACCTACAACTGATGATAAATTTATGATTTTTCCATTTCTTTTTTTCATCATGTATGGAGTTACAGCTTTTGTAACTAAAAATGTTCCTTTCAAATTTATTTCTATTACTTTATCAAAGTCTTCTTCCTTCATTCTCATTAATAGAGTATCTCTTGTTATTCCTGCATTATTTACTAGTACATCAATTTTTCCAAATTTATCGATTGCCTGTTTAACAGCTCTGTCGACTTCTTCTGCTTTTGATACATCTGCCTTTACAACTAAACTTTCTACTCCATATTTACTAAATTCTTTTTTTATTTCATCCACATTTGTCTTATCTGATACATAATTAATTACTATATTATATCCATTCTCTGCATATTTTAATGCAATTGCTTTTCCTATTCCTCTTGTTCCACCTGTTACGAAAACAACTTGTTTTTCTTCCATCTTTAATTTCATTCCTTTCTCATGGCACAAACTAGATTGGAAAAGAATTAAATTTTGGCAAGGAAAGTTTTATTTAAAAGGCAATGGCGCATACGTGGTGTATGTAACCGCGTTTTAAATGAAATTTGACGTAGCCAAAATTATAATTATTTTTCAACCTTTTTCTCCTTTTATATTACACACTTTAATATTTAGCTATTCATTTATAAATTTTTCCAAGCTTTCTAGATTATTTATATTATATAATTGAGCCTCTGGGTAATCTTTTTTTACAAAACCTGTTAAAGTTTTACCAGGACCAATTTCTATAAATCTTTCAACATTTTGACTTTTCATAAGCTGAATTGCCTTGTCAAATCTTACAGGACTTGTTATATGTTTTGAAAGTATTTCACTTAGGTTATCTTGTTCTGTATAAAAAACCCCATCAAGATTCCTAATAACACCTATTTCATTTCCATTTCCAAACTGAATATTTTCAAGTTCTTTTTTTAATAATTCACTTGCTTTTTTTAATTTTTCTGTATGAAAAGGCCCACTTGTTTTTAATTTTATGACTCTTTTAGCTCCATGTTCTTTTAATTTCTCTATTGTCATATCAATTGCATTACTTGTTCCAGATATTACAGTTTGACTACTACAATTGTAATTTGCAGGTACAACAAATTCTCCACTTTCTCTTACTTCACTACAAATACTCTCTATAATCTCAGAACTTAATCCGATTACAGCTGCCATTGAATATTCTTCATTGTCTTTTGTTTCTACAAAATTCTCCATATAGTATCCTCTTTTTTGTATTAGCCTTATTCCATCTTCAAATGAAATATATCCTCCATATATCAATGCAGTATATTCTCCTAAACTTAGTCCAGCAGCAATTTCTGCATTTATACCTTTCTTTTTAATTATCTCTAAAATTGCCAAACTTGTTGTTAATATTGCTATTTGTGCATTCTCTGTTTTCATCAATATTTCTTCTGGACCATCAAAGCATATCTTTTTTATGTCCATTCCGGAAATTTCTTCTGCTTTATCAAATATTTCTCTTGCTTCTTTATAATTTTCATATATATCTTTTCCCATTCCAACTGTTTGAGCTCCCTGCCCCGGAAATAAAAACGCTGTTTTCATACCCTTCTCCTTTTTTATCTATCTTTTAAATCTCTACATTTATATACCTTTATAACTAACTTTTCTATTAGTATGACTGGTCGAAACAAACTATTAAATTGATATTTGAACTCAAAAAAGACACCGCCATTAAATTTAATAGCAATGTCTTTGGGGTAATATTTTATTACATAATTATTTTTTTACTTTGTATACTCCTTTGCTAATATTAACTATAAGCTTTTTTCTCTTAGCACAAGAAATAGCACTATGAATATTTATGTCTGTCATGTTCTGAAAGTTTTCCCTTAAATCATCTACAGAAAATTCGTCCAAAGTTAAAAAGTACTTTTTTATTTCATTACTTTTTACTCCTCTTCCCTCTGCTTTAGTTATACTTTTTCTTTTTTTCCTTTTAAAATGATTCTCATCTACTTTAGTAGAAATATCATTTGTGTTAAAACCATAAATTTCTCCAATAATATCTGCAATATGTACAAAATATTCTTCAGATAGTAGAATTCGAATTTCAATCCGACCATCATTATTACTAAATTTAATAAAATTTTTATTTTTTTTATCTAAAATTCGTTTGTAAACCATATTAAAATTTGTAATATCTTTTGGAGAAAATATAATTTTTAATTCACATTCAACTATCTCAACTGTGAA
Organism: uncultured Clostridia bacterium; assembly: GCA_934149075.1. GTDB lineage: Bacteria > Bacillota > Clostridia > TANB77 > CAG-508 > CAG-269. The sequence goes on from CAKPDR010000010.1 coordinate 52,636, forward strand.
TATTTCTTTATAACCATTTTTTTCATCATAAATACTATTTATTTTTTTTACTGCTTTTCTTTCAATCTTTGATGTAAAACTTTGACTGATACCTAGTTTTTTAGCAATATCGCTTTGAAATATTCCTCCTATTCTATATAAAATAGCTAACTTTTCCCTGCCCTCCAAGCAATTTAAAATAATACTAATTATTTTGATTAATTCTTCTTTGTTTGCAAGTTTTTCAGCAGGTTTTGGTGATTTTGGATTTTCTAATACATCAATTAAACATATTGAATATTCTTTATTGTCTTTATCAATATTTTCATATATTGATACTTCTTTATCTAATTTTCTTTCTCGTCGTATCCCCTGTAGAATCTCATTGTATATGCATCTAGTTGCATATGTTGAAAAAGCTACTTTTTTAGATGCTTCATACGTAAGAGCCGCTTTTATTAATCCAAGTGTACCATTAGAAAAATGCTCATCATATTGAATAGAATTTTTTGTTCTATCAAATTTTTCAATCCAATAATATACTAATCCTATATTATCTGTAACTAACTTTTTTTGATTCTCACTGAGTTGCCTGCCATTCATTTAGTTGTCATCCTTTCTATAATGATATAGTAACACATATTATTGTAATAAAATAAAAATACCTCCTTTTTTAGTACTATAAGGATTTTACCTTTCAGTCTATTCTACCATAAATTTACAATAATTGCAATTTATATGATAATCAAAATAATAGAATCCACTATTTATAGCAAATATAAATTAAATTATTATACTTTTAGCATTATGCTTCCAGTATTAAGACCGACCACCATATCCTAATAATATAATTTTATCACCTTTATTCAATAATTTATTTTTTTGCATTTCTTCTAACGCAATTGGTATACTAGCACAAAAAGTATTACCTACCTTCTCTATATTTGTAAACATTTTATCCATTGTAGCTTCCAATCTATTAGCCATTGCTGTTATAATTTTTAAATTTGATTGATGTGGTATTATGTATTTAATATTTTCTAGCTTCTCTCCTGATTCTTCTAATAATTTATTTACATTTTTCACAGTTTCAGTCACTGCATATTTATAAATTGCTAATCCATCCATTAATATTTTATTCTCAGATGTACAATACAATATATTATTAAAATCTGGTTTTGCTTCTATATTTGAAAAATAAAAATTTTCTCCATTACTATTTTCAAATAATGTAGCACCTGCTCCATCTGCAAAAATGATTTTAGTACCTATGTCATCTTCTCTCGTATATTTAGACAAAGTATCAGCACCAATAACTATAGCCTTTTCAACTTTTTGGCAATCATCAATATACATTTTTGCAATATCAACTGCATTTATATATCCGCTACAGCCTGCAAAAATATCTAAGCAAATACACTTGTCTATATTTAATTGTTTTTGAACATAATTTGATATTCCAGGCATTAATTTATTTGAACTTGTAGTTGCAACTATTATTAATCCAATTTCTTGCACATTCAAATTACATTTTTCAATTAGTTTTTTAGTTGCCAATGTAGCCATTTCTTCTATAGTTTCATCTTCAACATAATATCTCTGTTTTATCCCCGTTCTTTTTACAATATATTCTTCTTTCAAATTAAATTTGTCAGCAATCTCTTTGTTCATAACCTTTCTTTTCGGTATATAACTACTACTCGCAACAATTCTCATACATGTTATCTCCATTTCTATTTTTTTTCGTATTATAACATTATCTTTTTCTTTTTGGCAATCTATTGTAATACGTAGTCGATAAAAAAGTTACCAGTAGGGACACCCATAAATGGTCAAAATCTTTACCAGTGGGGACACCCTTTGCTTATACTATTAACTTACGCTAAGCAATAAATGTAAACTTTTCATTTCATTCCTCGGCTTATTTCGAACCTTAAGAAATTCTAATTTGTTTTATGGCACCCTTCCACTCTCGTGAACTCTTTCCATAAAACTACATAAGAATTTCTATAGGTTCTACATGCACATTCGGAATTGCATTCAAAGTTTACATTTATTGCTTAGCGTAAGTTAATAGTATAAGCAAAGGGTGTCCCCACTGGTAAAGATTTTGACCATTTATGGGTGTCCCTACTGGTAACTTTTTTATTTACTCCTATTTACAAACCCTCAATTTTAGGTTAAAATAATAAATGGAGGAAATAATTATGAAAACTTACACATTCACTTCACATAGTAGTAATGAAACAATGACTTTCGCCGCAAAATTGGCAAGCAAATTACACCCTGGGGACGTTGTTGTCTTATCCGGAGAATTAGGTGCAGGTAAAACAAAATTTACTGAAGGTTTTTTAAGCTATTTTGGTCTTGATAAAGAAATTTCAAGTCCAACATTTAATATTGTCAATGAATATAAAAATAACAATATAAAAATTTATCATTTTGATGTTTACCGTTTGGAAGATGTCGATGAATTTTATGCAATAGGTGGAGAAGAATATTTTTCATCCGGTATTTGCATTATAGAATGGGGAGAACTTATAGAAGAAGCTCTTCCAAGCAATCACATAAAAATCTACTTCGAAAAAGATTTGAATAATGAAAATCTTAGATATTTAAATATCACATTTACTGGTGAAAACACTCATTAATGAGATTTCACCACACAAAAAAACCATTGAATTACTATAAACATTTATATTAATTCAATGGTTTTATTAGTATAATACTTATCTTATACAAGTCATTGCAATTACAATTATTCCAAGTATAACTCTATAAATTGCAAAAACTTTGAAACTTCCTTTTTTCAAATAATTTAATAAAAACTTTATTACTAATAATCCAGTTATAAAGCTAAACAAAACTCCCATAAAAAATGCTAAAGTAATTTCAAAGTCTGTAATACTAAATAAAACAGCAGCTAATATTATTGGAGTTGATAATAAAAATGAATATTTAGCAGCACTTTCTCTATCTACTTTTAATGCTCTTGCAACAGTCATTGTAATTCCTGATCTTGAAGTTCCAGGAAATGCTGCTGCTATAGCTTGTGATATGCCTATTAAAAATGATTGTTTAAATGTCATATGTTCAAGGTTTACTTCTGATGATGAATTTTTATCTACAAAATACAATACAATTCCTAGAACTATAAGTGCTATTGCTATTAATATCATTTCTATTCCCAATTTGTCGCATATATATTCTGAAAATTTGTCTAGAATTAAACTTACAATTCCAGTTGGAATTGTAACTGCAACTATGTACCAGAAGATTTTACCTTCTGTTGATTTTTTCTTCTTTACAACTTGCTCATATCCACCTTTTATTAACCCAATCCAATCTTTAAAGAAAAACATTGTTATTGCAAGTAATGTTCCTAAATGTAATGCTACATCAAAACTTTCTGGCATCTCCCAATTGAAGAACCATGGTATTAAGTTTAAATGTGCTGAACTTGATATTGGTAACAATTCTGTTAACCCTTGAACTATTCCTAAAATTATTGCTTGATAAATTTCCATATTTTTTCCTTCCTCTCAATTTACACTTAAGAATACGCATCTTTGGTATCTTCTTACCATTAGGGATAATCACAAAAATTAAAGGGTGTCCCCTGTGGTAAAAATTTTTACCAAAAATGGGTGTCCCCACTGGTAAAAATTATTTATATATTTCTTTTATTATATTATTTATTGTTTCTTTTATAAATTCTGCAGATGTAGTTGGTGCAACTTTTCCTGGTAATGATAGTGCCCATACAAATTTAATTTTTTTGTCTTTCACTGCCTTTTTATCAATTCCACCTGGATTTGAAGCTAAGTCTATCAACAGGCAATCTTCTTTCAAATATTGTAATCGTTCTTGATTTAATATCATATGTGGTACAGTATTTATTATAATATCATACTGTACCAAATTTTCTCCTATACTATTTATATTAGTTGATTTATGACCATAAGCTTCTATCCATGCTAAGTCTTCGTCCTTTCTTGCAGCACATGTTACTTTTACTGATAAACCTGCAAGCTTTCTTGCTAAAACTTTGCCAATTCTTCCAAATCCTAATATTAAAACTTCGCTCCCATGTAAAATTTTATTTGTATTTTCAATGGCAATTTGTATTGTTCCTTCTGCAGTCGCAATTGTATTTAAAACAGCTAATTCTTCTCTTTTCATGATATCTATTATCTCAATATATTCATCATTCGCCATACCATAGACTTCTGGACTAATCCCACCAGCTATAAGTACTTTTGCATTTATTACATGCATCATTTCTCTTACTGTTATGTCTTTTTCACTAAATGGTGCATTTATTGTAATTCCATTACTCGAAAATGGAATTGGTCCTATTACTATTTCAACATTTTGTATGGCTTTTTTTATTGAATCACAGTGTATTATATTTTGCTTATTTTTTATATCATCTGCTTTCTCTAATCCATATACATAAATTTCATTTTCCTCATTTGCTAGCATTTCTACTAACTTTATAATTCTTAAATCTCCACCTATAATTGCAAATTTATGTTTCATTCTGACCTCCTATATTATATTTTATATATAATAGTATATTAAATTTGCAATTTTTTATGAATTCTTTAATTTATTTTATTCTCTTTCTTTCTGATTTTCCATTTTAAAAGTTTCATTTTTTAATTTCTTATTTTTTCTTTGTATTCCAACATCATTGTATCCAATTTTTTTAGTTATTTCTACCATTTGCTCAAGATGCTCTTTTGCTTTTATTTCTTTTTTCGTTAATTTATGTTTTTTTTCTTCCTCATCTTCTATTTCTAAATTAAATGGTATTGAAAGTTTTGCAATTATTATCGCAAACGTTACATCATTTCTGATTTTTTCAACTATTCTTTTAGGATTTTCTTGTATTGCAACATTTGCATATTGTATTGCTTTATCTTTATCATTTTTTATTAAGTATATCTTTGCCAACTCTAAATATGCATCTGCACATAGTTCTTCGTCTTCCGTTGCTTGCAAGAAGTATCGTTCAGCCTCTTCTAATTCTTTATACATTATTGCAATCTCTGCTAAACTGTATTTTGTATTATATATTAGTGAATTTAATTCTGCGGCTTTTTCATAATATAATTTAGCATTTTGAAAATCGTTTAGCATTGTATATACTATTCCTAAATTATAATTAATATCAAAACTTGTAGGATTATATTTTAAAGCTTCTGTATAAATATTTACAGCTTCTTTGTAATCTTCTTTTTCTATTAATAAATCTCCTAGTGCTACTGTTGCATCTGTATAGTCTGGTTTTATATTTAATAAATTTGTTAGTATTTTAATTGCTTCATCATTTTTGTTCAAATCTGTTAATAAGCTTGAAACTTTATAATATGAATCAAAGTCATTTCTGTTTAGATCAATTGCCTGAGCATATTCATCAACAGCTTTTCTTTGACCACCTTCTTTTTCATATATCTGTGCTAAAAGTTTGTGTCCAACATAACTTTCTGGATATTTAGTTACAAGTTTTATTAATTTATCCTTTGCTGATTTAGTTTTTCCACAAGTTAAATAAATTTTTGCAATAAAAGTGTCTATTACTTCTGATACATTACTATTTAGCTTTTCTATCACTAGCACTAATAATGGAACAAATACTGATAATATATATATTATCACCTTTGTTATAGTTCCAATATTTTCTTTTGCAAAATATAATTGTATAAAATCTACTGCAATTCCGTAATGCCTGTATTGATAATATTGGTACATATTTTGTGTCATTCTTCTTTATAAGTTGATAAAATATATACACAAAAAGTATAAATGCTAGTATTATAAATATTAGTTGTTCTACTATCATATTTTTCATCCTTTATATTTATTTCTATCATCTTGTATGTTCATGTGTAATCATTTTATAATCATCTATGATACTTTGAACAATACTTTTTGGTTCTTCATTTCCATCGCTATTTGTCATTTCTCTATTAAATCTTTCTACAAGTTGTGGCAATGATTCACCTGTTTCTTCCATTAATTCCCCCCATGTTGTTTCGGTATTTGGTATATAATCAGATTCTGTTATGTCATAATCAACAGTTTGATTTGCCTCTTTTTGTGCATCTTCAATATTTTCAACTTGATGCGCTAATTCATGAGTATATTCTTTACCTTGTGTTTGAAAATCTCTTCTTACCTGCGCACTTTCTTGCTTATTTAAACCTTCGCCTTGTTCTCTTACTCCTCTTGCTATTCTTTCCTGACATGGTAATACATCAACAGTTTCTATATTTATTTCTCCATATTGCCCTATATTAACAGCAATTTCTTTGTCTGATCGATTTGTTTTCATTAGTGCATATGGTACTTTTTTTTCTATTTTTTCACCATTTTCTCCAATACTTATTATCGTTCTTAATGTTGTTTGTGCAGGTTGTACTTTGTCATTTATTTGCCATTGTCCTTCTGCTTGATTATTTTTTTCTAACATTACAAATTTATTTAATTTTTTCGAATAAGCTTGAGCATGTTCATCTGAATCCCCAAAAACTTCTGGCATCCTATCAGCAACATATTGGTCTTTAATTCTTCTTATATTTATCAATTCTAAATCTTGCCCTTGAGATTTTAAATCTTCTTCAATCTCTTGCGTTTCATCATTTTGTTTATCTGATTTTTGTTCTTTTCCATTTTGTTCATTCATTATCTTCTCGGCATTTTGAGTTTGTGTTTTTTCTGATATTCCTTTTAGTCTACCTTTTTCTATATCATCATTTTCTGCCATAAGTTCATCTACATTAATCTCAGCATCACCTAAGTAATCTTTTAATCCTCCTGTTGTATATACTTTCCCATTTTTATCTACAACCAAATTTTCTTCAATTGTTTGTTCTCCATTTTCTCCTTCATGTATCCAACGAAAATGATAAGACATATTTCCTTGTTGATCTTTTTCTGCTGTTATAAATACATTGTTTAATGTAACTGGACCATTTTTGGTATTTACTACAAATTCAGAATAATATCTTGTTGAAAGTAGTTCCCTTTGATTTTTTTCTTGTATATTTTGTCCAACACTTGCTTCAACAATAGATATTTTTTGTAATGTTTCTTTTTCGTCTGCTCCAAAAGTGTATTGTTCAGTTGTTTTACTTTTTTCCATTACAATTTCTCCTTTCACAAATTACATTCTAAATTATTTAATTATTTCACCAATTAAGTCATAATCCTTAACTTCTATAATATGTACTTTTATAAATTGATTTACTAAATTTTTCTTATCCTGATTTTTCACATATATAATTCCATCAATATCTGGAACATCTTGTTTTGTTCTGCCTATTAAATATTTTCCATCAAATGATATATCTTCTATTAAAACTTCAAATTTTTGTCCGATTTTATTTTTTAGATTTTCATTTGAAATTTTTTGTTGAATTTCCATTATTTTATTATATCTTGATTTTTTAGTATTTCCATGTATTTGTTCTGGTAATTTTGCAGCTGGTGTTCCTTCTTCTTTAGAGTACATAAATGCACCTAATTTATCAAATTTTGCCGTTCTTACAAATTCACACAGTTCGTCGAAATCCTTTTGGTTTTCTCCAGGAAATCCTACTATTAAACTTGTTCTTAATGTTACATTTGGAATTTCTTTTCTTAATTTTTCTATAAGACTTTCGATTTGCTTTTTATTTGTTCTTCTATTCATCTTTTTTAATATCGAATCTGATATGTGTTGAATTGGTATATCAAAATATTTACAAATCTTTTCATTATTTTTTACTGTTTGTATTAATTCATCAGTTATTCCTTCTGGATATGAATACAAAAATCTAATCCATCTTATTTCTGGAATTTCTGATATTTTTTTTAATAGTTCTGCTAATTTGGGCTCTCCATAAATATCTATACCATATTTAGTTGTGTCTTGTGCAATTATAATTATTTCTTTTATTCCCTTATCTGCAAGAATTTTTGCTTCTTCTACTATTTCTTCTTGTGGTCTACTTACAAATGGTCCTCTTATATATGGAATTGCGCAATATGTACATTTATTACTACATCCCTCACCTATTTTCAAATATGCAAAATTTGTTCCCGTTGTTACAATTCTTTCGAAGAATTCATTACGTGTTGGCATTGGAAGTGGTTTTATTTCTGTAATTTTTTTGCAAGTATTTGTTGTGCTTATTTCAACAGAATCTTCTTTTATCAATTTTTCAATTTTTTCCCACATTTTATCATATTCATCTATTTTAATAAATAAATCAACTTCGGGAAGAGCTTTTATTAATTCTTCGTAATATCTTTGTACTAAACATCCCATTACAATTAAATATTTGCATTTTTTCTTTTTATATTCTGCCATTTCTAGTATAGTATTTATTGCTTCTTCTTTTGCTGATTCTATAAATCCACAAGTGTTTATTACAATTATTTCTGCCTTTTCTGGATTATTTTCTATTTCATATTTGTTGCTCTTAAAATGTCCTATTGCTATTTCTGTGTCTATTAAATTTTTACTACAACCCAATGATACAAATCCTACTTTCATTTATCATTTCATTCCTTTCTTAAAGTTCGATTTAGTAGAATATTAGATTCTAGCTGTTGTGACTACAAATATGTTTTCTTGTTAGCTCCATTAAATTTAATTTTGTAAATCCTTCTACTTGTGTCTTCGCTCTATCTTGTTTTAAGCATTCTTTTAGAAGTTTTTCAATTTTATCTTTATTTTCTTGTTTTTGCATGTCTATATAATCTATTATTATTATTCCACCAATATCTCTTAATCTCAGTTGTTTTGCAATTTCTATTGTTGCTTCATAATTTACTTTATATACAGTTTCTTCTAATGTGCTTTTTCCTGTAAATTTGCCTGAGTTTACATCTATAGCAATTAATGCTTCTGTTGAATCTATAGTTATAAATCCCCCACAGTTTAGCCAAATCTTTCTTTGTCTTGATTTTTCTATTTGTTTTTCTAACTCATATTTTTCTAATAAATTTTGTTCTATTTCTATTTTAATATTTTCATGCGTTTCAGTTAGTATTTCCTTTATTTCGTCACTCTCTTCTTGATTATTAACAATAATTTTTTCTATTTTGTTTTCTGGCAAATCTAATATCAATTTTTCAATAATACTTGGGCTTTTAAATAATAATTGTGGCTTATTATCACCATTTTCAAATTTCAAATTTATTTTTTCCCATTTTTTTATGAGTTGTTTTAAATCTTCCACTAATTCTTTTTCTGTTTTGTTTTCAGCTGCTGTCCTTATTATTACTCCAGTATTTTTAGGAAGATTTGTTTTTATAATGTTTAGTAATCTTTCTTTCTCTTTTTCGTTTACAACTTTTTGTGATATTGTTACTATATTTGTTCTTGGCATTAGAATAACATATTTTCCAGCTAATTTTATATGTGTTGACGTCCTCGCCCCTTTTTTATCATTGCTATCTTTTTGTATTTGTATTAATATTTTTTGTCCACTTTTTATTACATCCTTTATTTTTAAATCAATTCTTTTTTCTATTTTTTCATCCACTTGTGGAATTACATCTTTTACATGTATAAAACCTTTCTTTTCTGTTCCTATATCTACAAATGCAGCTTGCATTCCTGGAACTATGTCTTTTACAATTCCTAAATATATATTTCCTTCATTTCTTGCATGTTTACTTTCTTCATTTTCTTCATATATCTCTACTAGCTTACCATTTTCTAATGCTGCTATTTTTTTTACATCTTTGTTATTATCTATTATTAATTCAATCATCTTTCTGCCTTTCTACTATAATTTGTTAACTAATTTAATTTATTCATTGCTGAATCTATTCCATTTTTCAATATTTCTATAACTGCTTCTTTTGCCTTTTCAATACCTTCACTTAACTTTGACATTTCTTCTTCTGGTATTGTACCAATAACATGATTTATTTCATCACCACTATATTTAGGTCTTCCTATTCCTATTCTAATTCTTGGAAATTCTTCTGTTCCTAACATTTGTATTATTGACTTCATTCCATTATGTCCACCACTACTGCCTTTTTTTCTAATTTTTATTTTTCCTGGTTCAATATCCATATCATCATATATGACTAGAATTTCTTCATGTGATACTTTATAGAAATCAGCAATTTCCTTTACACATTTTCCACTTAAGTTCATATAAGTTTGAGGTTTTACTAATATTACTTTTTTAGTTTCTATCGTTGCACTTTCATATAATCCTTGAAATTTATTTTTATTTATTTCAATATTGTATTGCTTTGCAATTTTATTAATCGTATCAAACCCCATATTATGTCTTGTTTTACTATATTCTTCTTCTGGATTTCCTAAGCCTACTATTAAATACATTTTTCTTGCCTCTTTTCTATTTTTGCTCCTTATATTTTACATTTTCTTTGCTTATTTTTCAAGTGTTTTGTAAAAAAAAGAACTGGCAACCATTACAATTTGGTTCCAGTTCTTTTTACTTAAGCATTTTCCTCTACTGGATAAACACTTACTTGTTTTTTATCTCTACCTTTTCTTTCAAACTTAACAGTTCCATCCACTAACGCAAATAATGTATCATCACTACCTTTTCCAACATTAGTTCCAGGATGTACTTTTGTTCCTCTTTGTCTAACTAATATATTTCCAGCTAGAACAAATTGACCATCAGCTCTTTTGACACCAAGTCTTTTAGATTCACTGTCTCTACCATTCTTGATACTACCTTGACCTTTCTTATGTGCCATTATTCTCACTCCTTTCGGTTTACTATAGTCTTATTATATTTCTCTAATAATAAAAATCAAATTTATATAAAGCTATTATTTTTCAGCTTTTTCTGTTTTTGTTGCTTTAACAGTTTTTTCTGTTTTATCAGCTTTTTCAGCTGTAGCTGCTTTTTTAGTTGCTGTTTTTATTCCTGTTATTTCAACTTTTGTGTATGGTTGTCTATGTCCTTGTTTCTTTCTTTCATTTTTCTTAGCTTTCATTTTGAAAACTATAATTTTTTTTGCTTTTCCATGAGAAACAACTTTTCCTTCAACTTTTACACCTTTTACATAAGGATTTCCAACTTGTACTTTTCCATCTTCTGATACTAAAATTACTTTATCAAATGCAACTTTTTTTCCTTCTTCTGCATCTAATTTTTCGAAAAATACTACATCTCCTTCTGCAACTTTGTATTGTTTTCCACAACTTTCAATTACTGCGTACATTTAAAATGCACCTCCCTTATTTGTATACTCGCTAATCCTTAAAAAAGGTAGTTATATTAATATTTATAACATTTTATCACCTTGACTAAGCGGATTACAGATACCTATTTTAACATACTTTTTAAAACTTGTCAAGATTTAGCAAGAAAATTTATAGTAAAAAATTGCAACCAATATATTCTTTTTTGTAATTATATGATATAATATAAATGTTACATATAATGTAAGTGTAGAAAAATAGGAGGAAAAACTATGATGGAAATAGTTTCAAAAAAGGGAATAGCTGGAAAACGAAGTACTCTTGTCTCACCCCAAAATGACAAGAGAAAAATTAAAATCGATAACAAAGTTAGTCCACATACTAAGATTCCAAATACTATGAATAGTTTACTTATAAAATGAGTAACTCGCACCTCTATCCCCTGAAGCAATAATTGCCTCAGGGGGATTCTATAAATTTTAGCAATTGAAACGTCTTTTTTAATATATGTATCTGATTGTGCTATATAACTTTCAGGTTGATAATAATCATAAAACAAAAAAAGAATCCTCATCATATCTTAAATAAGGATTCTTTTTATTAGTTAGTGTTACTCAAGGTCTAATGTAAAACTGATTGTATCTCCACCACTACCATCATCAATTTTCTTCGCTTCAATATCAAAATCTTTAGCGATTTTAACAGCTTTGGAAACAACTGAATAATCATATGGAGATTCCTTTCTGTTTTCCCAACTATCAATGTCAGATGTATAACACCAACATCCAATATTGTTGTGGAATTCAATTTTGAGAAAAGATGAAGTAGGATGTTTCTCATTAATTTTTCTAAATTTTGGAATTATAAATTCCTCAATCATTTTCCTTGCTTGTAATTCCAAATTTGGTTCTTCTACAGTTTGTTTCTTCCTGACCTTTTGTAAATTTGCTTTGAGTTCACTTCTTATAGACATAACTCAACCTCCTTAAAATAATTATTTTACATTTGGTGTCTATATATTAACCTGAAAAATAGGAAAAAAAGATTTTAACATAATCATCTTATCACTTTTTTCTTTATTTTACAATATTTTTTCTAATTCTTTAATTTTATCTCTAATTTCAGCAGCCTGCTCAAATTCCATTTTACTTGCATATTCAAGCATTTCTTCTGTTAATTTATTTATTGTCTCTTTTATATCCTCTTCTTTTTCAAATTTATATTCCACTCCTATATTCTCAACCTGAATAGCCTTAATAGAATCTCTAACAGATTTCCTAATTGTTTTTGGAACAATATTGTGTTCCTTATTGTATGATTTTTGAATGGCACGTCTTCTATTTGTTTCGTTTATAGCTTTTTCCATTGAATCTGTAAGTTCATCTGCATACATTATTACTGTTCCATCTGTATTTCTTGCAGCTCGTCCTATTGTTTGTATTAATGAACGTTCTGAACGTAAAAAGCCTTCTTTATCGGCATCAAGTATTGCAACTAATGATACTTCTGGAATATCTAGTCCTTCTCTTAATAAATTGATTCCAACTAATACATCAAATTCACCTAATCGAAGTTTTCGAATTATTTCTAATCTTTCTAATGCCTTTGTCTCTGAATGAATATAGTTCACCTTTACATCAAGACTTTTCAAATATTCTGTTAAATCTTCTGCCATTTTTTTAGTTAATGTTGTTACTAAAACTCTTTCTTGTCTTTCAACTCTTATCCTTATTTGTTCTAATAAATCATCTATCTGATTTGCAACTGGCTTAACTTCTATTTTAGGATCAAGTAAACCTGTAGGTCTAATAATTTGCTCAACCACATTATTTCCTGCATGTTCATTTTCATAGTCTGCTGGTGTTGCACTTACAAATACTACTTGATTTATTCTTTCTTCAAATTCTTTAAATGTAAGTGGCCTATTATCAAATGCAGATGGAAGCCTAAATCCATATTTTACAAGTGATTCCTTTCGCGCTCTATCTCCATTATACATTGCTCTTACCTGTGGAATTGTTGCATGTGATTCATCTATTAATAATAAGAAGTCTTTTGGAAAATAGTCAAATAGTGTAAATGGAGGGCTTCCTGGCTCTCTTCCACTTATGTGTCTTGAATAGTTTTCTATTCCTTGGCAAAATCCTGTTTCTTTCATCATTTCTATATCAAAATTCGTTCTTTCTTGTATACGTTGTGCTTCTATTAATTTGTTTTCACTCTTAAAATATTGTACCCTTTCTTCCATTTCTTGTTCTATTGTTTTTATGGCTCTTTCCATCTTTTCTTTTGATGTTACATAATGTGAATTTGGAACTATCATTACATGTTGTCTTGTTCCTATTGTTTTTCCTGTTAATGGATTTATTTCACTTATTTTTTCAATTTCGTCACCCCAGAATTCTACTCTTATAGCTGATTCTCCTTTGTCTGATGGATAAATTTCCACAATATCACCTTTTGCTCTAAATGTTCCCCTTTTAAAATCAATTTCGTTTCTTGTATATTGTATATTTACTAACTTTTTTAGCATTTTATCTCTTTCAACTGTCATTCCTGGACGTAATGATACAATCATATTTTCATAATCTATAGGATCTCCTAATCCATATATACATGATACTGATGCAACTACTATTACATCTCTTGTTTCAAATAATGATGCTGTTGCTGAATGTCTTAATTTGTCAATTTCATCATTTATTGAAGCATCTTTTTCAATATATGTATCTGATTGCGCTATATAACTTTCTGGTTGATAATAATCATAATATGACACAAAATATTCTACTCTGTTTTCAGGAAAAAACTCTTTAAACTCAGAGTATAATTGTCCGAGCTAGGGTCTTATTGTGTGCTAAAACCAATGTTGGTCTTTGAGTTTCAGCTATTATATTTGCCATTGTAAAGGTCTTTCCGTGAACCCGTAACTCCTAGAAGCGTCTGGTATTTCTCGCCTCTTTCTATTCCTTTTACTAGATAATCTATTGCCTTAGGTTGGTCGCCTGTTGGCTTGTATTCTGAGTGTAATTTAAACATATTTCCTCCTTTGTGACCTAAAAAATGACAAGTATCAGCAAAAAAAATTCGTGTAATTTATCTTTTTTGGACTTTTTGTTATTCATAAAAAATGCATTTTCACGAATTAGGTCACAAACTTATACTTTTACTAATTAAGATTAAATAAGTCTATATAATACTAAATAAGCTTCAACTTTTCCTCTTCCGCTATAGTATATCACATTTTTTGCCATCAAACAATCATTTATTAGCTAAAAATTAGGGTATTCCATAGTATTATTTAAAAAAGTTCTTTTATCTAAGTTCTATTAGGATTTTTATTTTCCTCCAAATATTTCTGATACATTTCATCCATACTTGAAATATACTGCATATCTTGCTTTACTTTAAATTTCTCATATTCTTCATTTGCTTTTTCTATTGCTTGTTTATGTGATATTCTACCAGAATCTTTTAATATTTCTTTTTTCTAATTTTAAAAGATTATCTGTTTCATTTATCCAATCTTCCATTTTCATTACTTGTTCATCTTCTGCCATTGATTCAGCATAATCTAAAAATAAATTTGTTAAATTATTTAACTTTTTCAATTCGTCTTCGTTTAAATAATTTTTAGCAACACTCACATCATATTTATATATCATTCCATCTGGTGCTTCTTTCCAAGTTGTAAGTCCCATATTTGTTTTTTCAGCATTTTAGGTTTTTTGGATCTCTTTTAGTCATTATACCATTTTGTAGTAAAAATTGCCCAGATATTACCTTTATAGGTAAATCTGGGACAATGGCTATTTGCGATAAATAATGTCATGCGTAAAAAGAAAACCTCTTTGTGGAATTAATTCCAAGTCATGTATTATCTTAATAGCATCACATTTGTTGATTGTAATTTTTATTCTTCCTTTACAGTCTGAAGAATTTTCAATGAGTTGGAAATTTGGAATATATAAATCCAATTTGGGATTATAGTTTTCATGACAATGGATTGCAGCTCCTTCATGCCATTCCTGCTTTATCCGTTCAACATCAATTTCGCACTCACCACTTAGTTGGTAGTTCAATAAAATAGCATCTGAAAACATAGTTATACCTCCAAAATTTTTTTCTAGATGAATAAGCTTATAAGAAAACACGAGGTTTATGAGTACTAACCTACTAATCTATTTTTATTATATCATAACTTAGTAAAATATGCAAATGAAACCCCGGATAACAACATGAAAAAATTTTTCTAACATTGTTATTCTTATTCACTTTAGTGTCTTGATCCACAAAGCAAGTCACAAAAATAGCACTCAATTCAGAGTGCTATTTTCTTCACACATTCACATTATTGTTCATTGCTTCGTTTCTTTTTTCCTTCTCCTTTCCAAAAGTACATATCTTTATCCGCAATTTCAAATGCTTCAAAAGCTTCTTGTACCTTTGGGTCAAACCTAGCTAAATTTAGTTTTTCTTTTTGTGTGAATGTGTATATTATAAAAAAGTTTTTTCAATATATTATTCTATAACAAAAATGCAAAAAAGTCTACGCTTTTTTGCATTTTTTCCATTTTAATATAATTTCACTAATTATTTTCAATCACTTCAGCCTCAATTTTTTTATCTTTGATTTCATTATAAAAATTTGTAATTGTAGCTTCAAAATAAGGTTTAACATATATATATGCAATTCCACCAGTAATCAAACACAATAAATACCATAACACAAATGATAACACCAAAATAAATAAATCAAGTTTGCGTCCATCCATTATTTGTTTACTTTCTGATAATGCTTCCATAGCTGTAAGCTTTGGATTATCTGCTAATATATATTGTGACATTGAATATGAAAAAGCTTTAATTATCCCAGGAATAATAAATAACAATGACCATAAGAAGGTAAACAATATTGTAAGTATGTATAACCATACTGCCTTTCCTGTTATATTAAATCCTTTAAAAGCATCTCCTACTGACACCTTTTCTCCCTTTGACAAATTTAAAAATATCATACATACTGACATTTCAAAAGCAGGAACAATTATAATTGCTGCAAACCATCCTATTACAGGCACAAATGTGCTTCCTACCTCTATCATTGTAATAATTAAGAATATTAAAAATAGAATTCCTATATTTCCTTTAATCTGTTCTTTTGCTTTGTTTTTTAATTCAACTCTTGTCATTTTTAATCCCCCTTATTTCTATATTATACTTTTATTCATAATCTACAACATCTATCCATTTTTCTAGAAATTCTTTATTTTCTGCTCCACCTTTTTTCAATTGAACAGCTGCAACAATTGGAACCCATCTTTGAATTCCTCTTTTTTCAAGTCCACTTTTTTCAGTAAATAAATTCAAATATTTTTCTGCTAGTTCAGTTTGACCATTTAATGAAAATAGTAGAAATGTTTTTGCCACATCTGCTGATGCATTTCCTTGTGTTGCATGTGCCCAGTCTATAATACTATATTCTCCGTTTTCATTTATTATTACATTACTTGGGTTAAAGTCACCATGGCATAATTTATCATGATTCTTTGTTCCCTCTAGTCTTTGTAATAATTCATATCTTGTTGTATCATCAATATCAGCTTCTGCTAATTTTCTTCTATATTTGTCTTTTAATCTATTTAAAGTTGGAACTTTTTTTGACATTATCTCTAATTGAATGTCTATAAATAAATTTAAATATTCATCTTCTTTTTCAGGATGCTCTCTCATTAAAACATCTAATGGTGTTCCTTCAATAAATTCTGTTACTAATGCCCATCTATTCTCTATTTTTGTAACTTCTAGCAATCTTGACATCTTCAAGTCTGTATTTTCTTCAACTCTTGATTGAATTAGTGCTTCATTTAAAATTGCTGCTTTTGAATAATTTTCTATAAATAATTTTATTGTTTTATTTCCATCTCTGTATACTGTTTTTGTTCTTCTTTCTGCAATTGGTTGGCTTAAATTATATTCCATTTATACTCACTTTCCTTTCTTTTTCAATTATCTAATTTCCATAATATGTTTTTAAATAAATATCCTTAATTTCGCTAATCAATGGATATCTAGGATTTGCTCCTGTACATTGATCATCAAATGCTTTTTCTGACATTTCATCTAATGTAGCTAAAAATGTTTGTTCATCAATTCCATATTCTCTAATTGTTCTTTTAATTCCGATTCTATCTTTTAATTCATCTATTTTTCTTATTAGATTTTCCATTTTTTCATAGTCATTTTCTCCACCTATATTTAAAGCTTCTGCAATTTCTGCATATCTCCTTAATGTATGTGGATGGTCATATTGTGGAAATGTTCCCATTTTATTTGGAACTTCTGCACTATTAAATCTCATAACATTATCTAATACAAGTGCAACTGTAATTCCATGTGGTAAGTGATGATATGCTCCTAATTTATGTCCCATTGAATGACATATTCCTAAAAATGCATTTGCAAAAGCCATACCAGCCATTGTTGCTGCATTTGCCATTTTTTCTCTTGCCTTTGGATCATTTGCTCCATTTTCATATGCTCTTGGTAAATATTCAAAGATTATTTTTATAGCTTCTAATGCTAGTCCATCTGTAAATTCTGTTGCCATCATTGATGCATATGCTTCTATTGAGTGCACTAAAGCATCTATACCTGATGCTGATGTTAATCCTTTAGGTGCATTCATCATCATATTTGCATCTACAATTGCCATTTTAGGTAATAATTCATAATCCGCCAATGGATATTTTTGTCCTGTAGTTTCATCTGTAATAACTGCAAATGGTGTTACTTCTGAACCAGTTCCTGCTGATGTTGGTACAGCTATAAAATATGCTTTTTCTCCCATTTTAGGGAATGTATATACTCTTTTTCTGATGTCCATAAATCTCATTGCCATGTCTAAGAAATCTATTTCTGGATGTTCATACATTACCCACATAATTTTTGCAGCATCCATTGCTGAACCTCCACCAACTGCTATTATACAATCAGGTTTGAATGCATCTATTAATTGTGCTCCTTCTTTTGCACATGCAAGTGTTGGATCTGGTGCAACATCAAAAAATGTTTCATGTACTATTCCCATTTCGTCTAATTTATCTGTTATTACTTTTGTATATCCATTTTCATAAAGGAATGTATCTGTTACTATAAACACTCTCTTTTTACCCATTACATTTTTTAGCTCTTCTAAAGCTACTGGTAAACAACC
>CAKPDR010000011.1 GCA_934149075.1 uncultured Clostridia bacterium
CCAGGAATATTCAAGCAGGCACCCACCTGTCGAAGACAGGTCCTTAAAAATTCAGACAACTTACGGCTAAGGCGGGGGTTGTTTTTTTGTGTGTGGATGAAAAAATGTTGATTTTTATGTAAATGTATAGTATAATGTATTGCAGGTATTTTTAGTATACATGTCAAAGACGAAATGGTTTTGACAGTTTAAAATGTATATAAATAAATATACTATTAAAAAAGGAGACAAAAACTATTACTGTTAACAGCATTCAAGAAAGGAAGGAATACATTATAATGTATGACAGAATCAAAATGAGGAATGAAATGATACAATTCTTAAGCATTAAGCCAAAACACATCTATTGTCCATTTTGCGGAGAATGGCACAAATGGGAAGGAGAAGAGTTGAGGACGTATACTCAACAAAATCCATATGAATATACATGTCATGATTGTGACTGTGCTATTTATTATGATAAGTATGAGGACTTTGAATTTTGGATTTGTGTAAATTTACCTAAAAGCTGTAGAACGAGAGTATATCCTTGGAAATCTTCGCTTTCAAGTATTAATTATAAAGTGGAAATTCCAAAATATTTAGGATTAAATAAAATTGAATACGAGGAAGGCATTCCGATAATAAGATTTCCTTTTGAAATTGAAATTCGGAATTATATAAACAAAGAGGGATATTGCCAATGTCAATATCGAAACTCTTGTGACTTAATAAGAAAATGGAAAAATAAAGATTTTGAGGATGTAAAAGAGCATATAGAAATCTACGAGGATTCGGAAGATGATATACCAATGGATAAGAAGGTAGATTATTATGTGAAATTAGAATTTAAACTTGAATTCGATAAAGATGATATTGATGCACTTAAGTCTAAAAATAACCAAGCTAAACAGAATAATGCTACAGGTAAGAAAAAAATCCGTAAAGCTGAAGAAAAAAGTATTGTAAATGAATTCAATGAAAATATTGAAATGGGATTGAACAATGACAACAATATTGCAAATACAGAGATGGGAATTTCGGTAAAGAAAGGTTCATGTTGGCGGATTTTTAATATGGCAGAAAATACAATCAATGAAGTCAGAAACATACAGATTGAAAAATTTCCTATTTTCATTTTGCCAACTACAGAATTGGTAAAGGGTGACTTAATTAAATTCAATGGAGAATATTATTATGTCACTAATGTAAGTGATGAAGACATTGATGTTATACATGCAAAGTCTGGAAAAATGAAAAAGATTATTTCTAAATTTAAGTGCTATTCAAAGGCTATTGCTCTTAATGCTTCTCAGAATACGCAATTGAACCAATTAGTTATGTTTTTTATCTTAAAAGAAGAGTTAGGTGAAAAGAATGATGACATGATGAAAATGCTACTTGAAATGCTAATAAGTAAAAAATAGTTAAATCTCTATGGGAAGTCCTCACAAGATGTAAATCTTGTGGGGATTTTTCCAAAAAGAAAGCCCTAGTAGATTTTCTACTAGGGCAATTGTGTCGGAAAATATATTTAATATTATATTACTTTATTTGTTGTCAGATGCACCTGATGGAGCAATTGAAGTTTTTTCTTCATGATGCAATGCACTAAGTCCAGAAAGTGCAGAATCAGAAAGCTCCTTTATTTCTGATGCAACAGTACGACCATTAAGTGCCTGATTCTCAGTATTGAGAATCTTCATAAGACCAGGAATCTGGGAAAGTGTGTCAATTAAGACATTTCCACTTCCACTATTTCCATTTAAACCTGGAATGATACTTCCACCGATATTAACAAATTCGGCATTCTGACCAATATTAGCCATGATTTCTGCTGTCTTAGTTGCAATTTGAATTTGTGCTTCTGTTTGAATTTTAAGAGATTCAATTTCGAAGTTAACTTTATCATTAGCTGCACGAGCTTCTGCAAGAGCTTTTTCACCTTCGGCCTCAGCAAGTTTCTTTGCTTTAATACCTTCAGCCTCAGCAAGCAGTTTTGCTTTAACACCCTCAGCATCAGCAAGCAAATCAGCTTTTTTACCGTCAGCTTCAGCTTCAGCTTTTGCTTTTACAACTTCAGCATCAGCATGACCAGTTGCTTTAATTTTTTCGGCTTCAGCTTCAGCTTTTTTCTTAACTGCGTTCGCATCTCTTTCTGCGACGGCTACACGGGCATCAGCTTTTGTTGTTTCAACATCTGCATCACCTTTTGCTTCTTCTCGTTTTGCACTAGCTTTACTTTCAGCAACCTTAATTGATGTTTCTGCATCAATTTTTTTCACATTAGCTTCAGCTTCTGCATTGATTTTTAATGTTTCTTTTTCAGCTTCAGCACGAGTGATTTTTACTTCTCGTTCTTTTTGTGCTGCAAGGTTTGCTTGTTCCTGTTTCATGACTTCAACTTCACCTTTGCGTTGTTCAACTTCTTGCTGGCGAAGTGTTAGCTGAAGCTCTTTTGCGACCTCAGCATTGGCTTGAGCTGTATCTGTTTCTGTTCGATACTGTGCTTTTTTGATGTCAGTTTCTTTACGCTTTTCAGATTCAACCTGTTCTGCATCCATTTTGGCAATTTCAGCTTCTCTTCGAGCTTTAGCTTCAGCAATTTCCGCTGATTGTCGCTCAATAGCAGTTTTTTCACGTGTTTCACGATCAACTTTTGCAGCTTTAATATCTGCTGCTTGCTGCTTATCTGCTGCATCAATAGATGCGATATTTTCGTAGTACCCATTGTTATCAGATACATCTTGAATGTTAAGTGAAACTAATTCAAGTCCCATCTTGTCCATTTCGTCAGATACATTAGATTCTACTTCTTTTTTGAATTTTTCTTTATCTGTGAGAATCTGTTCTGGTGTCATTGATGCTACAACGTCACGAACTGCACCCATAAGAGTAAGTTTTACATCATTAATGATACCTTCTGTACCTCTTTCTTTGAAAGAAATAATTGCTGTTGTAAGTTTATTCTCATCTCTTACATCAGGACGAATTTGTGCAGTCCAATCAGCTACAATTGGTACAGCTGTTGATGTCATAATTTCATCTGCAGGAGCTGAAACTGTAATCATGCATAAATCAAAAGTGTCGGCCTTTCTAATAATTGGTATTACAAAGGCACCACCGGAAACAATAATTTTCGGCTTTTTGCCACCAGTGATAATAAGTGCTTTATCAATACTTGCAATTTTATACATTGACTTTGCAATGAGTAAAAATGCTGTAATAATGATTGCAATTATTGCTAAAATAATGACGACTGGAACAACTTTGCTAATAATAGAACTGATCATTTTGAGTCCTCCGTTTAATATGATTTTTTCAAGTTACAACGATTATTAATATATTTTTATATATTTTCCGACATAGAATGAAAACTTTTCATTCTACTTATATACTAACAATCTGCAAAATTATACCGTAATTTACATAAAAAGTCAACAAAAATTAAAAACAAAATGAAATTTTTAAAAATTTCAGCATTTGGGCAAAAATGTACCGGGTACATTTTGTCCCAGGGTAAATTTGTACCTGGTACAAAATTTCCCTAAATTGGAAAAAATGTTGATTTTTATGTAAATTTGCAGTATAATTTATGTAGGTATTTTTTGTATACATGTCAAAGGCAAAATGACTTTGGCAGTTTAAAATGTATATGAATAAATATACTATTAGGAAAGGAGATAAAACTGTTACTATAAAAGAGCTTAAAGAAAGGATAGACTATAATATGGATGTAAAAGAAGCTTTAAAATTAACACCAAAGCGGCTGTTTAGCCCAATTACTGGAGAATGGATAGATTTGTATGGTGAAGCATTAGGGATGATGCCTGTTTATACTCAAATGGGATATACAATTTCTTGCGATGACATTAACATTGATCTTAGTGGTGAATTTGAATGTAAAGTGTATGATATATCAGAAGAATATCATAAGCAAGGTATTTTTTACAGTTCCCAGAGTTGTGAGAAGATTGAAAAAGAAAACGATAAATACATATTAAAATTTCCTGTATATGCAAGAATTAGTACATGCCTTGCAGGTATAGAAAGAGAACTGTGCCAAAAAAGAGAATGCCCATATTTGAAACATTGTAATTTAATTAAAAGGATTGAGAAAGGTGAAGATACTTACCTCAGGTATAATTGTTTTGAGATGGAATTAGAGTACATTATTGAATTCGAAAGGGAAGAGTTAAAGCAAAAGAAAGAAAGAACAATATTAAATTATCTAAAAATGGAAGTAGAATTTGGGCCGAACAAAGATCCAAATTTAAGAAGTACCATTGAGGGAATTGCTGTAAAGAGTGATGGTTGGAATTTATTTGATCCTAAGGAAAAAACAATTATAAATGTAGAGGAAACTTTAAATAAGGATATATTCCCTATATTCATTATACCGACTTTGAAATTGGAAGTAGGTGATTTGATCAAGGATACATGGGATACTGGTGAGTATTTCTTTGTTACGGAAGTCTATAAATCAAATGTAATAACTGTCGCGGCAAAAGATGGTAAAGTGAAACCTATCAAGCCTTTTCGAGATGCTCGCGACAACGAATATTATGTGAAGTTAACTTCGTTTATGGATTTCCTTGACTTTGGTGGAGACTCCAACATGATGAAGCTGATGATGTTTTATTTATTAAAGGATAAGTAATAGTTGAAACTCTAAAAAGACCTCACAAGATTTACGTCTTGTGGGGTTTTACATATAATTGTGAAAATATAATTTTTTATTTCAGATATGTTTCAAATCAAGAAAAAATATGATAGAATAGCCAAGAAAAGAAAAATTAAAAATGGAGGAATTAGAAGAATGTCAGAATTTGTGCACTTGCATATACACAGTGAATTCAGTTTATTAGATGGAGCAAACAGAATAAAAGACTTACCAGTAAGAGCAAAAGAACTAGGAATGAAAGCAATGGCAATAACAGATCATGGAGTTATGTATGGTGCTATTGACTTTTATAAAGCATGCAAAAAAGAAGGAATAAAACCTATTATAGGATGTGAAGTATATGTTGCACCACGTTCAAGACTAAATAAAGAACCTAATATTGACAATAGATATAACCATTTAATTTTACTTGCAAAAAATCAGCAAGGTTACCAAAACTTAAGTAAATTAGTTTCAATTGGTTTTACAGAAGGATATTATTACAAACCACGTATAGATTTAGAAGTATTAGAAAAATATCATGAAGGCCTAATATGTTTAAGTGCGTGTCTTGCAGGAGCTGTAAATCAGGCATTGCTAAATGGACAAAATGAAAAAGCAGAAGAGATTGCTTTATGGCATAAAAAAGTTTTTGGAGAAGATTATTATATAGAAATTCAAAACAATGGAATAAAAGAACAAGTACTAGCAAATCAAAAATTAGTACAACTTGCAAGAAAATTAGATATTCCTTTAGTAGCTACAAATGATGCACATTATTTAAAAAGAGAAGATGCATATAATCATGAAATTTTGTTATGTATTCAAACTGGAAAAAGAATGAGTGATCCTGATAGAATGAAGTTTGATACAGATGAATTATATGTAAAATCACCTGAAGAGATGAGTGAATATTTTTCAGCATTTCAAGATGCAATAGAAAATACAGTAAAAATAGCAGATAAATGTAATGTTGAATTTGAATTTGGACATACAATATTGCCTAATTATGATGTACCACCAGAATTTCCTACACATTATGATTTTTTGAAGAAACTTTGTGATGATGGTCTAAGAAAGAGATATGGTGAAAATCCATCAGAAGAAATATTAAAAAGAGCAGAATATGAAATTGGTATAATTAAAAAAATGGGTTATGTTGATTATTATTTAATTGTTTGGGACTTTATACATTTTGCAAAAAGTAATGGAATTCCAGTTGGACCTGGAAGAGGTTCAGGTGCTGGTTCAATTTTGGCATACGCAATTGAAATTACTGATATTGACCCAATGAAATATGGCTTACTTTTTGAAAGATTTTTAAATCCTGAAAGAATAAGTATGCCTGATTTTGATGTTGACTTTTCAGATGTTGATAGACAAAAAGTAATAGACTATGTTTCAGAAAAATATGGACATGACCATGTTTCTCAGATTATAACATTTGGAACAATGGCTGCTAAAATGGTAATTAGAGATGTTGCAAGAGTTCTAGACTTTCCATATTCAGAAGCTGACAAAATTGCAAAAATGATTCCAAATGAATTACATATAACTATTCCAAAGGCACTAGAACAAAATAAAGAACTAAAAGATTTATATGATAATGATGAATTAATACATAAATTATTAGATATAGCAATGGCATTAGAAGGAATGCCAAGACAGGCTTCAACACATGCCTGTGGTGTTGTAATCACAAAAGATCCAGTTGATACATATGTTCCATTATATGTAAGAGACAATCAGATTTCAACACAATATATAATGACAACATTAGAAGAACTAGGACTACTAAAAATGGACTTTCTTGGTCTCAGAACTTTAACTGTTATAAAAGACACTATTAACCTTGTAAAAGAAAATAGAGGAATAGATGTAGAATTTGACCAAGAAATGTCAGACCCAAAAGTATATAAATTGTGGCAAGAAGGAAGTACATCGGGAATATTCCAATTTGAATCACAAGGAATGACAAACTTCATGAAAGAATTGAAACCAGACTGTTTAGAAGATTTAATAGCCGGTGTTTCATTATATAGACCTGGTCCAATGGATCAAATACCAAGATATATCAGAGGAAAACAGAATCCGGGACATAATGAATATACACATCCAAGCTTAGAGCCAATATTAAATGTAACATATGGATGTATGGTATATCAGGAACAGGTAATGCAAATCGTAAGAGATTTAGCTGGATATTCTCTAGGTAGGGCAGATCTGGTTCGTAGAGCAATGGGAAAGAAAAAGCTTGATGTGATGGCAAAAGAAAGAGAAGTATTTATAAATGGTCAAGTTGATGAAAATGGAAACATTGAAGTACCAGGATGTGTAAGAAATGGAATAGACGCAGAATCTGCAAATAAAATATTTGACGAGATGGCTGAATTTGCAAAATATGCATTTAATAAATCACATGCTGCGTGTTATGCAGTTGTAGCATATAGAACGGCATATTTAAAAGCATATTATCCAGCTGAATTTATGGCATCAATGCTAAATAGCTATTTAGGAAATTTAGACAAAGTTCCTGATTATATAGATGAGTGCAAAAAGCTTGGAATTGAAATATTGAAACCAGAAATAAATAAAAGTTATTCAAGATTCACAGTTGAATCGGGAAAAATACGTTTTGGATTAGGAAGTATTAAAAATGTTGGATTACAACCAGTTGCAAATATAATCAAAGAAAGAGATGCAAATGGATCTTTTACAAGTTTTACAGATTTTTGTGAAAGAATGGCAGGAGAAGCTGTAAACAAAAAATGTATAGAAAGTTTAATAAAAGCTGGAACATTTGGAGAATTTCCAGAAACAAGAGCAACATTACTTGCGTCATTTGAAACAATTATAGATACAATTCAATCCTATAATAAAAAAGGTATGGATGGACAAGTAACGATGTTTGATTTAGGAAGTTCATCAGACTTAACATCAGAAGCGGAAAATAACTTAGAAGAAATTAAATACAATTTTTCAGAGCAACCAGAACTGAACGAAAAAGAACTATTATCAATGGAAAAAGAGATGCTTGGAATTTATGTTTCGGGACATCCTTTACAAAAAATAAGAGAACAGATAATTGCGAGTACAAATATATCATCTATGCAAATGAAGGATATTGATGAAATAAATAGTATAGGAGCTGATGGAGATAAATCAGATGTAAGAGTAGAAGAAGTTGCAAAATTTACTGATGGACAGGAAGTTAGGATTGCAGGAATAATTACGTCTGTAAAAAAGAAATATACAAAAAACAATAAAATTATGGCTTTTATAAGTATAGAAGATTTATATGGATCAGCAGAAATTATAGTATTTGAGCCAACTTATCTAAAAGCTCAAGATGTTTTGGTAGAAGAAAATGTTGTTCTGATTAGTGGTAGACTTAGTATTAGAGAAGATGATGAAACAAAGATTGTAGCAAATAGGATAGAAAATTTTGGAGCATCGAAACCAAAAATGTTAACATTAAATATAACAAATACTACTGAAGAACAAAAAGCAAAACTAAGAGGAGCTATAAAATTTTTTGGAGGAGAACAAAATAATATAAGTGTAGTGATTAAGATTGGTGATGATTTAAAATCTTGTGGTGCAATTTATTTGAATGAAGAAATTCTGAAGGTTTTTGAGGAAATTGTTGGAAAAGAAAATTGTATTATATAAAAACGGGACAAAATGTACCCGGTACAAAATGTCCCAAAAAGAATGGGCAAAAATGTACCGGGTACAAAATTGCCCGGTACAAAATTTCAGCTTAAATCCATTCACCATATTTTTTAATGTAAACTTTCTTAGCGAAGATAGCAACAAAACAATATAAAATTGGAACACCAATAATAATTGAGTAATATTTAAGACTAAGAGCAGTTAGACCAATAGCGGTACCTATAAATGTAAATGGTATAATCATAGCAATAATACTTAATAAAATAGATGATACATATACAGCAGTTGACGCATGACTTTGTTTAAAAGGTATTTTTGCTGTTCTAATAATATGCATACCAAGCAAGTTAGAAACTATACTGTAACAAAACCATATTGTTTGGAATACTGCTGCTTCATGTATATGAAATGTATACCATACTAAAACAAATACTATTAGGTCAAAACATGAGCTTAAAGGTCCCATGAATAACATAAAGTTTTTCAAACTTTTTACATTAAATCGCTTAGGTTTATTTAAATATTCTTCGTCCACATTATCTAAAGGTAAAGTCAATTGACCAAAATCATATAATAATCCTTCAACTAAAAGTTGGATAGGTGTTTCTGGTAAAAAAGGTAAAAGTACACTTGCAATTATAACAGACATTACTTCACCAAAATTGAAACTTGTAGCAAGTTTTATATATTTCATTAAATTTGCATAAGTGTGACGACCTTCTTTTACACCGTCCAGTAAAACATGCAAATCTTTTTCAAGTAAGATTACATCAGCAGATTCTTTTGCAATATCAACAGCTGTGTCAACTGAAATTCCAACATCAGAATTTATAAGTGATGGACTATCATTTATTCCATCTCCCATATATCCAACTATATGTCCGTCGTCTCTTAATAACCTAACAATACGAGCTTTTTGAATAGGTGAAAGTTTTGCAAAAATATTTGTTTTTTTCAAAAGTCTTTTTACACCTAAATCAGCAAGTTTATCGATTTGTGCACCAGTAACAATTTTTCTTGATTTAATTCCAACTTTGTCACATACACATTTTGTGACTTCAACATTATCTCCAGTTAAAACAATAACTCTGATTCCATTTTTTCCAAGTTTTTCAATAGAAGATTTTGCTGATTCTTTTGGTGGATCAAGGAAACCAATGAAACCAATAAGAACCATGTTTTTCTCATCAGAAACTCCAAATCCTGATGTTTTATCTAAGTCATTTTTCTGACATACAGCAACAACACGAAGTCCTTGTTTATTTAAGCCCTTTGCAACTTTTTTGATATTTTCTTTTATTGCATTTGTAATAGGTGAAACTGAACCTTGAAAATCTACCATTGTTGAAATATTAAGTATTTCCTCAACAGCCCCTTTTGTAATTAATTGTGTTTTGTTTCCATCATTTACAACAACTGAAAGTCTACGCCTTGAAAAATCAAAAGGAACCTCGTCAATTTTAGTATATTTAGTTGAAAGTTCTTCTAATCCATGTTCTACACCACGATTTATAACTGCTTCATCAATGTTGCTACGTAATCCAGTTTGAAAATATGCGTTTAGAAATGCATGTTTTAGAACTCTAATATCTTCATTTCCCATAACATCAAGATATTTTTCAAGAACTATTTTATCTTCTGTTAAAGTACCAGTTTTATCTGTACATAGAATATTCATTGCACCAAAATTTTGAATTGAATCGAGTTTTTTTACAATTGTTTTCTTCTTAGACATTCGTAAAGCACCTCTTGATAAAGTACTAGATAAAATAACAGGTAGTAGAAGTGGTGTAATACATATTGCAATTGCAACTGCAAAGGTGAAAGATATGATAATATCATGTTTCCATACATTTAGTAAAAATACAATTGGTATTAAAATTAACATGAATTTGATTAGTAGTTTACTGATATTTTCTATTCCTTTTTGAAAAGCTGTTTTTGGTTTCCCTGTTGTTAAGGTATGAGCAACTTTTCCAAAGTAAGTATTATCAGCAGTCAAAACTACTATACCTTTCGCTGAACCACTTATAACATTTGTACCCATAAAACAAATTGTATCTATATCAGAAAGACTATCAATTTCTTCATCAATAGGTAATTCAGTATTTTCGATTTTTTTGATTGCATCAGATTCACCAGTAAGAGTTGATTGTCCAACATACAAATCTTTTGATTCTATTATTCTAATATCAGCTGGAATCATGTCTCCTGCTGAAAGTACAACTGTATCTCCTAAAACTAAGTCCTTAAAAGGAATTTTTATTTTTTTTCCATTTCTAATAACTGTTGCAGTGGTTGATACCAAATCTTTTAATGCTTCTGCTGCTAAATTTGAACGATATTCTGAAAAGAAATCTAAAAAAGTACTAATAGTTACTAAAACTAAAATTACAATAATGTTAGCATAATTTGGATTTTCTGCAAGATATACATCTGTGTAATTCAGAATCAATACAATACCTAATAAAATACTGTTAAATGGTGTAATTAAACTTTTTAATAAATAATAATACCATTTTTTGGGCTTAGATTGAGTTACTTCATTATATCCGTATGTATGTATTTTTTGAGAAACTTCATCATCTGTTAATCCTTTTTCTTTGATTTTAAATTCCGAAATGAATTCTTCTTTTGGTGTTTTGCATAGATGACCATAAATTTTATCTATGTCAACATCTTCTTTTTTTTCTTTTGCCATTTTTGTTACCTCCCTTTTGAGCGTGTAGGTTAAGTTTTTGACCCGAACTTACTATGCTTCTTTTCTTATTATATCTTTTTTTGTTTATTTTAAACATATTTATAATAACACTTTAATTTTAATAATTCAAGAAAAATTAAGATAATATTTTTATAAGCTGTACTTAGTTGTTTAAAAATTGAATGTTTTACATAAATTGACTTTTGATTACAAATATGTTAAAATAAAAAAGATTCCATTATATATGGAGAGTATTTGAAACTATTAATTAAAATAATGTAGAAAAGAGGAAAAAAATATGGCTAAAATTCCAGACAATGTTGAAGAGTTATTAAAACGGACAGAAACAGTTTTAATAAAGAATTGGAAATGTGAAATTGGATTGGCTGAAACTAGGTATAATGAAGCTATTTACTTAAAATTTCAGGAATTTAAAAACAAAATTGACAATGGTACCAGTATATATTTATTAAAACTTGAAAATGGTGATTGGAAGTCTAAAATTGAATTTATTTATGAAATCAAAAAGTATTGGAATGAAATTTCAGGTCAGGATATAACGATAATTAAAAGTAAGGTATATAAGTCAATGGATCTTGAGAGAAAAATAGCAAAATTAATGGAAAACGCAGAAACTAGACAAGAAGCACAGCATCTTTTAAAATTTATAAAAAATTGCAGAGACTCTTGTTGGGGGCAAATGGACGAAGATGCAGATACTAAAATTTTTAGACTTGTAACATCACAAAATGAATTTTCTCAAATTTTAAATTCTAAGGATGTTCTGAATATCACGCCCAAAAAAGAAAATTCATGGATACAGTATAAACAGATACAAATAGCAATGCATTATGAGCATGTTGATGAAAAAATGTATATAGCAAAAGGATTGTATGACGAATATAAAGAATTTTGCAAAGAATTCCAGAAAATGTGGGATGAAAATCCTGGAGCCTATAAATCAGATATAAAGGCTTTTAATTTATGGAATAACGTAAAAAATACAGCAACTTATTATATCTACATTAGATAGTTAGTAATTAAAAAACCCTTACAGCAATATGTAGGGGTTTCTTTTTTATAATTTATCAGTTATACATAAAAATTACCATAAACACTTGATTTTTACAAAAAAGTATAGTACAATAATGATATTAAAAAATATTCCTTTAACTTAGCGCAATAAAAAACACCTATTATTGTGGCTCGGTATAAGGAGAAATAGAAATAGGAGGTGTTATTATGACAGTAGAAAGAAAACAAGAAATCATTAATCAATATAGAAGAGATGAAAAAGACACAGGATCATCAGAAGTACAAATCGCTCTTTTAACAGAAAGAATTAATGAATTAACAGAGCATTTAAAAGTTCATAAAAAAGACAACCATTCAAGAAGAGGTCTTTTAAAAATGGTTGGAAAAAGAAGAAATTTATTAAACTACTTAGCTAAAAAAGATGAAGCAACATATAAAGAACTAATTCAAAAATTAGGACTAAGAAAATAGTTGATAAGTTGTAAGGGGGAGGCATTTGCAACAAGCAATGCCTCCTTATTAGGTAAACTAGGATTAGAAAAGTAGCTTGTATAATGTCCTAGATAAAAGGCATATATTTAAAAAAGAAAAATGTTATAAATATTGCAAGTTGAAAGATATTTAAGATATTATAGAGGTTACAATCTAATATGGTTTACCGAAATATAGGTGTAGAAATAAAGATAATAGTTTTGGATACAATAATTGAATAGAAATTAGAACCAAAATGGAAGGAGTAAATATGTTTAAAAGTTATGAAACAGAACTAGCAGGAAGAAAGCTAGTAATAGAAACAGGTAAATTATGTGGATTATCAAATGGAAGTGTAGTTGTAAAATATGGAGACACAGTTGTAATGGTAAATGTTACAGCATCAAAAGAACCAAGAGAAGGAATAGATTTTTTCCCACTATCAGTAGATTATGAAGAAAAATTATATTCAGTAGGAAAAATACCAGGTTCATTTATAAAAAGAGAAGGAAAACCAAGTGACAAAGCAATATTAACATCAAGAGCAATTGATAGACCTTTAAGACCACTATTTCCAAAAGATTTCAGAAATGATGTAGTAGTTGTTGCAACAGTATTATGTGTTGAACAAGACAATTCACCAGAAATTGCTGCAATGATAGGAGCTTCAGCTGCGCTATCTATTTCAGATATACCATTTGGAGGACCAACAGCAGCAGTAAATGTAGGTTTAGTACATGGAGAGATTGTTATAAATCCAACAGAAGAGCAAAGAAAAGTTAGTGATTTAACATTAACAGTAGCAGGAACTGTTGACAAAGTTGCAATGATTGAAGCTGGAGCAAATGAAGTTCCAGATGATGTAATGCTAGAAGCTATCAAAAAAGGACATGCAGAAATTGCAAAAATTTGTGAATTTATTCAAAAAATGAAAGATGAAATTGGAAAGCCAAAATTTGAATATAAATCATTTGCAGTAGATCATGATTTATATGAATTTATGGAACAAAACTTTACAGAAAAAATGAAAACAGCTGTACAAGAAGTTGATAAAGATACAAGAGACAACAATGTAGCAGAATTATCAGAAGAAATTACAGCAGCTGTTGCAGAAAAATTAGGAGAAGAAGCAGCAACAGAAAGAGCACAAGAAATTGGAGAATCAATTTATAAATTAGAAAAAAAATGTGTTAGAGATATGATTTTCTATGAACATAAAAGAGTTGATGGAAGAGCAATTGATGAAATTAGACCATTATCATGTGAAGTAGGTTTATTACCTCGTACACATGGAAGTGCATTATTTACAAGAGGACAAACTCAAGTTATGTCAATTGTAACACTTGGAATGTCAAGTGAAGCACAAGAATTAGATGGAATAGATACAGAAACAGAAAAAAGATATATGCATCAATATAATTTCCCAGCATATAGTGTTGGTGAAGCAAGACCATCAAGAGGACCAGGAAGAAGAGAAATAGGACATGGTGCATTAGCTGAAAAAGCATTAGTACCAGTACTTCCATCAAAAGAAGAATTTCCTTATGCTATAAGAGTTGTATCAGAAGTATTATCTTCAAATGGTTCAACATCACAAGCAAGTATATGTGGAAGCACATTGTCATTAATGGATGCAGGTGTTCCAATTAAAAGACCAGTAGCTGGAATTTCTACAGGTTTAGTAACAAATCCAGAAAATCCAGATGATTATGTAATGCTAACAGATATTCAAGGATTAGAAGATTTCTTCGGAGATATGGACTTCAAAGTTGGCGGAACAGAAAAAGGTATTACAGCAATTCAAGTTGATATCAAAGTTGATGGATTATCATATAAAATAATTGAAGAAGCTTTTGCTAGAACAAGAAAAGCAAGACAATATATTTTAGATGATATAATGAAACCTGTTATATCTGAACCAAGAGCAGAACTTTCAAAATATGCACCACAAATAGTTTCAACAAAAATCAAAGTTGAAAAAATCAAAGATGTAATCGGTAAAGGTGGAGAAACTATTAATAAAATAATTGATGCAACAGGAGTTAAAATTGACATTGAAGAAGATGGACAAGTTATGATTTATTCAGCAGACCAAGAAAAAGCATATCAAGCATTAGATATGATAGAAGATATTGTTAGAGAATTTGAAGTTGGACAAATCTATTATGGAACAGTTGTAAGAACAACTTCATTTGGAGCATTTGTTGATATTGGCGGAGGAAAAGAAGGTCTTGTTCATATTTCTAAAATAGCTAATGAAAGAGTTAAAAATGTTACAGACTATGTAAAAGAAGGAGATAAAGTTCCTGTTAAAGTTATTGGAATTGATGATCAAGGTAAAATCAATCTTACTATGAAAGACCTTGTTGAACGTAAAGTTGAAGAAGAAATCGAAGAAAAAATTACAGGGGATAGCGAAGATTCAAATAATGATGTAACAACAGATGAAACAAGTGAAAATGAATAAAATAAGTCCCTAAGGCATGATGGTTTCATGTCAAGGGGATTTTTTAATTAGTTGGAAAATTATAAATTTGTCAAGGAAAATTTAATTCTTTTCCGACTATAAGAAAGAAAAGAGGTCAAACATGGCAA
Organism: uncultured Clostridia bacterium; assembly: GCA_934149075.1. Taxonomy (GTDB): domain Bacteria; phylum Bacillota; class Clostridia; order TANB77; family CAG-508; genus CAG-269. The sequence goes on from CAKPDR010000011.1 coordinate 15,120, forward strand.
ATGAAGTAAAATGGACAGAAGAGCAAAAACAAGCAATATATGAAAAAGGAAGTAATATACTAGTAGCAGCAGCAGCAGGTAGTGGAAAAACAGCAGTATTAGTAGAAAGAATAATAAATAAAATAATAAACGAAAACATTGATATAGACAAGTTATTAGTAGTAACGTTTACAAATGCTGCAGCATCTGAAATGAGAGAAAGAGTATTAGATGCTATATACAAAAAAATAGATGAAAATCCAGAAGATGAAAGACTACAAAGACAAGTCACACTATTAAATAAAGCAAGTATATGTACAATAGATTCATTTTGTTTAGATGTAGTAAGAAATAACTTTTTTGAAATAGACATTTCTCAAAATTTTAGAATTGGAGACACAACAGAAATAGAAATTTTGAAACAAGATGTATTAGAAGATTTATTTGAAGAAAAATATGAGGCAGAAGATAAAGACTTCGAAAAATTAATAAATACATATACTAGCTATAAAGATGACACACCATTAAAAGAATTGATTTTAAAAATTTATACATATATTCAAAGTAATCCATTTCCAGAAAAATGGCTACATGAAAAAATTGAAATGTTTAATCTATCAGAAAAATTAGACCAAGATTTTGCAAAAACAATTTGGGGCAAATTATTATTAAAACAAGTAGATGAAATCTTGCAAGAAGGAATCATCAAATTAGAAGCCGAAAAGTCTAATCTAGCTCAATATGATGAATTGCAAAAATATTTTTTAATAATAAATGATGATATAGAACAACTAGAAATGTTAAAATCTAATTTAGACTCATGGGATAAAGCATATACAATAGCTTCAAGTATCAAATTTAAAACATGGTCAGCAGACAAGAAAATTACACTTGAAGCAAAAGATATTGCAAAAGTTACAAGAGATTTAGTGAAAGAAAGTCTAAAAAAAGTATTAAACAAAATATTAATATTTGATTCAAAAGAAGCAAATGAAGATATAAATGATATGTATGAAGTTTTAACTAAATTAGAAAAAATAATAATAGAATTTGGAGAAAAATTTGCAAAAAGAAAAAAAGACAAAAATGTTGTAGACTTTAGTGATGTGGAACATTTTGCGTTAAAAATTTTATTAAAAGAAGAAAAAGGAGAAGTAAAACCATCAGAAATAGCCAAAAAATATCAAGAAAAATTTGAAGAAATTGCAATAGATGAATATCAAGACAGTAACTTAGTACAAGAATATATATTAACATCAATATCAAGAGGAAACAATATTTTCATGGTAGGAGATGTAAAACAAAGTATATATAAATTTAGACAAGCAAGGCCTGATTTATTTTTAGGAAAATATAAAACATATAAAACAAAATATTATAAAACAGAAAATGATGATTTAAAAATTCAATTATTTAGGAACTTTAGAAGTAGAAGAGAAGTATTAGACTTTTCAAACATGATTTTTGCAAGCATCATGACTGAGGAACTTGGAGAATTAAATTACACAATAGAAGAATATTTGAATTTAGGCGCAAGCTATGAAGATACAAATCAAGATTTGAGAGCTGAAATTGACATATTAAATGTTGACGAAATTGCAGAAGAAGATATTGAAAGTGATTCAGCCAATAGTGAGACAGATGATTTAGAAGAAAAAGAAAGAATTGAAAATATCGAATTAGAAGCAAAATTTGTGGCAAAAAGAATACAGCAATTGATATCTAATAAATTTCAAGTATATGATGCTAAAAAGAAAGAAAAAAGAGATATTAAATATAAAGACATAGTAGTTTTATTAAGATCAACAAAAGAGCCAGCACCTATATTTGAAAAAGAGATTCTAAATCTAGGAATGCCAGTATTTAGTGATTCATCATCAGAATATTTAGAAAGCATAGAAATTCAAACAATAATGAGTTTATTAAAAATAATAGACAATCCAATGCAAGAAATACCTCTTGTAGCAGTTATGAGGTCAATGATAGGTGGATTTACAGATAATGAATTAGTTGAAATACGATTAAGTGACAAATATGACAATTTTTATAATACAATTTTAAAAGCCAAAAAAGATGTTAATACTAATTTACGAAAAAAGATCGAAATGTTTTTAGAAAATCTTGAAAAATGGAGAAAAGAGCAAGAATATTTAAGTTTAGATGAATTAATATGGAAAATCTACAATGACACAGGATATTATAATTATGTAGGTCTTATGACAAATGGAGAATTAAGACAAGCAAATTTAAAAATGCTATTTGAGAGAGCAAAACAATGTGAAACTATCAGTTTTAAAGGATTATTTAATTTTATAAATTATATAAACAAAATCAAAACAAGTAGTAAAGACATGGATTCTGCCAAAGTAATTGGAGAAAATGAAAATGTAATTAGAATAATGAGTATTCATAAGAGTAAAGGTCTTGAATTTCCAGTAGTATTTTTGTCAGGAACAGGAAAACAATTCAATATGCAAGATTTGAATAATAAAATTTTGCTACATCCTGAAATTGGAATTGGAGTTAAATACATAGATTATGATAGACAAATAGAATATGATACACTTTCAAAACAAGCTATGAAAAATCAAATAATGATAGAAACTTTATCAGAAGAAATGAGAGTACTATATGTAGCATTAACAAGAGCAAAGGAAAAATTGATAATAACAGGATATTCAACAAGTGATAAACAAAAAGAAATAGATGAAATTATATATAAATATGATAAATTAAATCCTATTATATTGAAAAAATATAAGTCTTATTTAGATTGGATAAAATTAGTTTATGTATATCATCAAGAAGAGATGGAAAAGCTTGCAACAATACAAACATATAATAAAGATGAAGTATTTAAAATGTGTGACTCAAAAGATGATGCTGAAGATATTGATATGAAAGATGCGAAGGCTGAGCAAATAATGAAAAAGATGTCTGAATTTAAAATAGATAAAGAAGAACAAAAGAAGATTTCTAAACTTTTAGAATATGAGTATAAATATCAAAATGCAACTACTATCCCTACTAAGACATCTGTTACAGAAATAAAGGAAAAAATGTACCCGGTACAAAATTTCCCAGAGAAAAAAGAAGATGTTGTAGAAACTGAAATTAGAATGCCGTTATTCTTACAAAAAGATGAAGACACCAAAATAACAAATGCCCAAAAAGGAACATTGATACATCTTTGCATGCAAAAACTTGATTTAAATAAAATGAATTATACTTATGAAGATGTGAAAGAGTTAGTTAATGAACTTGAAATTAAAAAGATTATTACATCAAAAGAAGCGGAAACCATAAATATCAACAAGATATATCGATTTACGAAATCAAAAATATGGAATGAAATGATTGAGGCTAAAGAAGTACAAAGAGAAAAGCCTTTTTATATTAACATTCCAGCAAAGGAGATATATAAAGATGACTTGGAAGAAAATGTTTTAGTTCAAGGTGTTATAGACTTATATTATATAAGTTCAGACGGAGAACTTGTGCTAGTTGATTTTAAAACTGATTATGTTGAAAATAGAGATGAAAAGATTTTGATTGATAAATATAAAGTACAGTTAGATTTGTATAAAAGAGCTTTGAGTCAAGCTTTGAATAGAAATGTTGATAGAGTTTATATTTATTCTACATATTTAGATAGTGATATTTTGATATAATTAGTTACAGTTCACAGTCCAAAAAAATATTATATATGTTGGGAGCCTTCCCAGGTGATTATATATATTTGAGATTGTGTCCTGTTCATTCCGTTCAAAAAGAAAATCTAACATAAAAACCTGAGACTCTCTCACTCAGGCATAAAATGCATATATGTATATGAGTTTAAACTTTTCGAATGTGATTGGAGCAACATAAGAATTTCTTAAATAAATTTATGGAAAGAGTTCACGAGAGTGGAAGGGTGCCATAAATTTATTTAAGAAATTCTTATGTTGCGTATTGAACCGAGAAAATGTTTCAAATCATATACATATATACATTTTTCCGTGAGCATTCCTCAGTTTTTTATTTAAGATTTTCTATTTTTCACTTCAATCAAACGGACACAATCTCAAATATATATAATCACCTGGGAAGGCTCCCAACATATATAATATTTTTTTGGACTGTGAATTGTAACTATAATTAATAAAATTTAAAGAAATAATGAAAAAAATTCTTGATAAAAATTAAATAAAATGATAAGATTAATAAATGAAAAAGTAAAAAAAGAGGAAAAAATGATAAACTTATTATTATGTGGAAACGAAAAAGTATTTGATGGAGCTCTAACAGAGCTAATATCAATAACAAACAGAACAAAAGATGTAATAAAATGTTATATATTCACAGCAGAACTAACAAGAATAAAATCTGAATATACAGCAATAAGTGAAGAACAAATAGAATTTTTAGACAAAGTAGTCAAAAGCAAAAATTTAGAAAATCAAGTAGTAAGAATAGATGTAACAGAAATATATGAAAATCAATTTAAAAACTGTGCTAATGAAGGGGCATATTGTACGCCATATACATTATTGCGATTATTGGCAGATTTAATACCAGAAATGCCAGAGAAATTGTTATATTTAGATATAGATATGATGGCAGGTGGTGATATTTCACAGTTATATAACATAGATATTACAGATTATGAATATGCAGCGGTAAAAGAAAAATATGGATGTTGGCTAATAAGACCAGACTATATCAATGCTGGAATGCTATTACTAAATATGAAAAAAATAAAAGAAACAAAACTCTTAGAAAAAGCAAGAGAAAGAATAAAAACTAAAAAAATGTTGTTTGCAGATCAAGACGCAATATTTTGGTCAACAACTAAAAAGAAAATCATACCAAGAATATATAACGAACAGTCAAAATTTAATAAAAAAGACACTATTATATGTCATTTCTGTAAAAGATTAATGCTTTTACCATATCCACACACAGAAAACTTTAAACAATGGAACATTGAAGAAGTTCATAAAATTCTAAAATGTTATTATTTTGACAAAGATTTAGAAGAATATTTAAAATTAAAAGAAGAATATAATGTAAGAATGAAAGAGGAAATTTAGATGGAAAAATATCAAGAAATAATACCAATTTTCTTTGCAGTTGATGATGATTATGTACCATTTTTAGCAGTAACATTGCAATCTTTGGTAAACAATGCATCACAAGAATATTATTATGTAATAAAAGTATTATATACAAGAATGAGCGAAGAAAGTAAAGAAAAAATTAATAAATATACAAGAGAAAATATAAGTATAGAATATGTAGATTTAAATTATTATATAGAAAAAATAAAAAATAAATTATATACAAGAGACTATTTTTCAATGACAACATATTTTAGACTATTCATTTCAAACTTATATCCACAATATAATAAAGCGATTTATTTAGATAGTGATATAGTTTTATTAAAAGATATAGCAGAATTATACAAAATCGATATTGGAGATAATTTACTAGGAGCGGTACCAGATGATATAATCCAAAAAAATGAAGTATTCCAAGAATATGTTGAAAAAGTAGTAGGAGTAGCTAGTTATAAAACATACTTTAATGCAGGAATGCTAGTTATGAATTTAGATGAACTTAGAAAATTTCAATTTCAAGAAAAATTTCTATATTTACTTGAGAATATAAAATTTTCTGTAATCCAAGATCAAGATTATTTAAACAGAATTTGTAAAGGCAGAGTAAAACTTATAGAAACTGCATGGAACTTAATGCCAACAGCAAGTGATGATATGAAAGAAGAAGATATTAAATTAATACATTATAATTATCAATATAAGCCATGGCACTATGATGATATAAGATTCGGTCAATATTTCTGGAACTTAGCTAAGCAAACAGAATTTTATGGTATAATTAGTAAAATAAAAGAAAACTTTACAGATGAAATGAAATATAAGGATAGAGAGGCAGATATTGCATTAAGAGAACTTGCACAGAAAGAATCAGACTGTGTAGGAGACGACAGAATGTACAGAAGTGTACAAGTAACAGAAAAATCACAAGAAAGAATAGAAATATTAGAAAAGATAAAGCAACTTGAAAAAGAAGGAAAGTTTGATGTAGATGCAGAAAATGATCCGCCATCAATAGAATTAACACCTGAGAATGTAGATTATTTAAAAGCCAAAAGAACAAATAAATGGAAGAATAAATTTGCAAATAAATTAGGTGAAAGGTTTTTGGATGCAATAATAAAAGATAACAAACTAATAATAAAAGATATAGAAGGTCTTGATTATTTAAGTGAAATGAAAAATGGAGCATTAATTACATGTAATCATTTTAATCCATTTGATTCATTTACAATAGAAGAAATATTTTCATTATCAGGACAAAGAAAAAAGAAAAAATTATATAAAGTAATAAGAGAGGGAAACTACACAAATTTTCCGGGATTTTATGGATTCTTATTCAGAAATGCAGATACATTACCATTAAGTTCTAATACAAGAACAATGATAAAATTTATGCAAGCAGCAGATACTATCTTAAAAAGAGGAGATTTTATATTAATATATCCAGAGCAAAGCTTATGGTGGAATTATGAAAAACCAAAGCCACTAAAAAATGGAGCATATAAAATAGCAACAAGAAGTAATGTACCAGTAATACCTATATTTATAACAATGAAAGATAGCAATATTATTGGAGAGGATGGATTCCCTATAAAAGAATATTATGTTCACATAGAAAAACCCATCTATCCAGATGTAACACTATCAGAAAGAGAAAATGTAGAAATTATGAAAAACAAAAATTTCGAAGTATGGAAAAACATATATGAAGAATTTTATGGAATTCCATTAGAATATACTACTGTAAAAGAGGAAGTAAATGATGAAATCTAAACAAGTATATTACTATAAAGATGAAGTAAATGATGAATTTTCAGGAGCCAAAATAACACCGAGGATTATTGATGAAAAATACAAGTACATTCACCAAAATCCTTTTTGGAACTTTACCTCTCTTTTATTACAAAATGTACTAAGTATGCCAATTAAGATATTATATGGAAAACTAAAATTTAAAATAAAATATATAGGAAAAGAAAAACTAAAATCATATAGAAAAGAAGGATACTTTGTATATGTGAATCATACACAGGTATTTGCAGATGTATTTATTCCAAGCTTACCAATGTATCCAAAAAGAAATCATTTTATAGTAAATCCGGAAAATGTTTCTATGAAAATATTGGGTAATGGAATTCAATTACTTGGAGCAATACCAATTCCAAATAATAAAAATGGAATGAAAAATTTTATAAATGCAATAAAAACACATATTGAAAAAGGACATCCAATTACTATATATCCAGAAGCGCATATTTGGCCGTATTATACTAAGATAAGACCATTTAAAGCTGTTTCGTTTAAATATCCTATTCAATATAATAAACCAACTTTTTGTATGACGAATACATATCGAAGCTATGGGAAGAATAATGATAAAGTTAAAATTGTTACATATATTGACGGACCGTTTTTTCCTGATAAATCTTTAAGTATACATGAACAGAAATTAAATTTACGAAATCAGGTGTATGAATGCATGGTAGAAAGAAGTAAAAATAGTAATATTGAGGTTATTGAATATAGAAAAGCATTATAAATAATAAAAAAACTATTTAATATAGTGAAAAAATCTGTTATAATATACATTATGTATAAAAGGAAGGAATGAGATAAAAAGTGAAAATAGGAATAGTAGGATTACCAAATGTAGGAAAAAGTACAATGTTTAACAGTATAACAAAAGCAGGAGCAGAATGTGCAAATTACCCATTTTGTACAATAGAACCGAATGTCGGAGTTGTAGCTGTTCCAGATGAAAGAATAGATAAATTAGCAGAAATGTATCAACCACAAAAAGTAACAAAAGCTGTTGTAGAATTTGTAGATATTGCAGGACTTGTAAAAGGTGCAAGTAAGGGAGAAGGACTTGGAAATAAATTTTTATCACATATTCGTGAAGTTGACGCAATATGTCAAGTAGTAAGATGTTTTGAAGATTCAAATGTAATACATGTAGATGGAAGTGTTAATCCATTAAGAGATATTGAAACAATAAATCTTGAATTAATATTTGCAGATATGGAAACACTAACAAAGAGATTAGATAAAGCTAAAAAATGTTTAAAGGCAGATAAAAAATATCAAGTAGAAATTGATTTTATAGAAAAAATAAAATCAAATTTAGAAAAAGGTATTCCTGCTAGAGCTTTAGAATACAACGAAGATGAACAAGAAATGTTAAAAGATATGTTTTTATTAACTGCAAAACCAATAATTTATATTGCAAATATATCAGAAGAGCAAATACAAAATGCTGATAATGAAGAAATGGTAAAACAAGTAAAAGAATATGCTTCAAAAGAAAATGCAGAAGTAATACCATTATGTGTTAAAATAGAAGAAGAATTATCAGGATTGGAAGAACAAGATAAAAAAGAAATGCTAGAAGCATTAGGGTTAGAAGAATCTGGATTAGATAAATTAATAAAAAAGAGCTATGATTTATTAGGATTAATGTCATTCTTAACAGCAGGAGAACCCGAAGTAAGAGCTTGGACAATAAAAAAAGGAACAAAAGCTCCTAAGGCTGCAGGAAAGATTCATTCAGATATAGAAAGAGGATTTATTAAGGCAGAAATAGTTTCATATGAAGATTTAGTAAGAGAAGGCTCTATGCTTGCAGCAAAAGAAAAAGGGTTAGTTCGTCAAGAAGGAAAAGAGTATATAATGCAAGACGGAGATATTGTATTATTTAAATTTAATGTATAAAATGACAAAAATAGAAAAAATAACGAAAAAAATCTAAAAAAACTTGCAATTATTTAAAAAATGTAGTATAAATAAAAGAGAGACTAGTACAATAGATAAAAAATATTAAGAAAGAGGTATGAAAATGAAAAGAACAAAAATATTAAAAACTTTAATGGTTATGATTATTGGAATAATTTTATTTATTATGTCAACAAAAGCGTTTGCTTTAGACGATTCTGATTCAAATCTTAACTTTTATGAGGATCAAAGTAATCTATTAAGCACAAATACAAATACAAATACAAATACAAATACTAATACTAATACTAATACAAACACAAATACAAACACAAATACAAACACTAACACAAATACAAATGCAACTACTACAAACACAAATAGCTACAATACAAGTTTACCAAAAGCAGGAGCCCCAGAAAATACAATGATGTTAGTTGGAATAACTATTTTAGGGATAACAGCAGTTTATGCATATAAAAAAGTAAAAGAATATAAAAACATATAAGAGAAAAGTAAAATAAAGGTTTCTAACAGAGAAAATTAGCCAATGGTTGAGAACTAATTTGAGAAAACATATTTGAAAAACTAACTCTTTAGGTTTCTAGTGAATAAGCTAGACGTTTAAGATGCGTTAAATCAAATTAAGTGAAAATATGGGATGGAACCGTGTATATGCACTCCTATAAGTAGAAATACTTATAGGAGTTTTTTGCATTATAAATTGTGAGATATATAATATAAAGGAGGTATTTTTAATGATAAAAGTAACATTAAAGGATGGAAAAATTTTAGAAGTAGAAAAAGGAAAATCAATATTAGAGGTAGCTAAACAAATAAGTGAAGGATTAGCAAGAATGGCAACTTGTGGTGAAGTTAATGGAAAAGTTGAAGATTTAAGATATGAATTAAATGAAGATTGTACATTAAACATATGTACATTTGAAAATAGTGAAGAAGGAAAAAAAGCATATTGGCATACAACAGCACATATAATGGCACAAGCAATAAAAAGACTTTATTCAAATGTTCAACTTGCAATAGGACCAGCAATTGCAAATGGATTTTATTACGATTTTGATACAGAATATAGATTTTCAGAAGAAGACTTTGAAAAAATAGAACAAGAAATGAAGAAAATAATAAAAGAAGATTTAGCAATTGAAAGATTTGAACTTCCAAGAGATGAAGCTATTAAATTAATGAAAGAAGCAAAAGAAGGATATAAAGTAGAACTTATAGAAGATTTACCAGAAGGAGAAGTAATTTCATTCTATAAACAAGGAGAATATGTTGATTTATGTGCAGGACCACATTTAATGAGTACAGGAAAAGTAAAAGCAGTAAAATTATTATCTACATCAGGGGCTTATTGGAGAGGTGATGAAAAAAATAAAATGCTTCAAAGAATTTATGGCGTTTCATATCCAAAAACAAGTCAATTAGAAGAATATTTAAAATTATTAGAAGAAGCTAAAGAAAGAGACCACAGAAAAATAGGAAAAGAACTTGAATTATTTATGACACATGAATTAGTAGGCTCAGGGCTTCCAATGTATTTGCCACATGGTGCAACAATAAGAAGAACATTAGAAAGATATATTCAAGATAAAGAAATTGAATTAGGATATGACCATGTATATACGCCATGTCTTGCAAATGTTGAATTATATAAAACAAGTGGACATTGGGATCATTACAAAGATGATATGTTCCCTGCAATGAAAATGGATAATGAAGAAATGGTATTAAGACCAATGAATTGTCCTCATCATATGTTAATATATAAGAGTAAAACACGTTCTTATAGAGATTTACCAATTAGAATTGGTGAACTTGCAAATGACTTTAGATATGAAAATAGTGGAGCTGTTTGTGGACTAGAAAGAGTAAGACAAATGTGTCAAAATGATGCACATTTATTTGTTAGACCAGACCAAATAAAAGAAGAAGTAGGAAATGTATTGAAATTAATTAAAGAAGTATATCAAAAAGACTTCGGATTTTCTGCTGATTCATTTAAATACAGATTATCATTAAGAGATAAAAAGAATAAAGAAAAATATATAGACAATGATGAAATGTGGGAAACAGCTGAAGAACAATTAAGAGCAATATTAAAAGATATGAATATTGATTTCTATGAAGCAGAAGGAGAGGCAGCTTTCTATGGTCCAAAGATTGATATACAAATAAAAACAGCATTAAACCATGATATAACAATTCCAACTTGCCAATTAGATTTTGCATTACCAGAAAGATTTGATTTAAACTTTATAGGTGAAGATAATAAAGAACATAGACCAGTAGTAATCCATAGAGCAATACTAGGTTCTTCTGATAGATTTATCTCATTCTTAATTGAAGAAACAAAAGGATTTTTCCCTGTATGGTTATCACCTGTACAAGTAAAAATATTACCTATTACAGATAATCAAGTTGAATATGCGAAAGAAATTGAAAGTGAATTAAAGAAAAATAAAATTAGAGTTGAATTAGATGAATCTAATGAGAAAATAGGATATAAAATTAGAAAAGCTCAACTTGAAAAGGTTCCATATATGCTAGTTCTTGGAGCAAAAGAGCAAGAAGGAAATCTTGTTGCAGTTCGTTCTAGAAAAGATGGAGATATTGGACAAATGAAATCTGATGAATTTATTGCTAAAGTAAAAAAAGAGATTGATGAAAAAGTAATAAAATAGTTTAACCTAAAGAAGGGATTATATATAAATATTTTGAAAACCTTACTGTCGCAACCAACAGATTATAAATCTTTGTAGGTTGCTCCATATCGCATTCGCTTCGCTCATTTGGTCGCTGGCGCGGTTTATCAAATATTTATATATAATCCCTTCTTTAGGTTACAAAATTTATTTAATTCAAACTTTTTCACATAAAATTCACAATTACATAGTAAAATAATAATATTTGAGATAGAAAGGAAAGTGAAAATGTTACAATTAAAAGCAATAACCAAAAATTATCTTTCAGGAGATAATGAAGTAAAAGCCCTAAAAGGAATAGACCTAGAATTTAGAGAAAGTGAATTTGTTTCAATATTAGGGCAAAGTGGATGTGGAAAAACCACAATGTTAAATATTATAGGAGGATTAGACAGATACACATCAGGAGACTTAGTAATTAATGGAAAATCAACAAAACAATTTAAAGACAAAGACTGGGATACATATAGAAATCATTCAGTAGGATTTGTATTCCAAAGTTATAATTTAATACCACATCAAACAGTATTAGCAAATGTCGAATTAGCACTTACAATATCAGGAGTAGGAAAAGAAGAGAGAAGAAAAAGGGCAATTGATGCACTAACAAAAGTAGGATTAGGTGACCAAATAAATAAAAAGCCAAATCAAATGTCAGGAGGGCAAATGCAAAGAGTTGCAATAGCAAGAGCTTTAGTCAATGACCCAGATATATTACTTGCAGATGAGCCAACAGGAGCATTGGATTCTAAAACAAGTGAACAGGTAATGGAAATATTGAAAGATATTTCAAAAGACAGGTTAATAATAATGGTAACACACAATCCAGAATTAGCGGAAAAATATTCATCAAGAATAATTAAATTATTAGATGGAAAAGTAATGGATGATTCAAATCCATATACTGCAACAAAGAAAGATTTAGATAGAGCAAGAACAAAAAAAGAAAAATCAGGAAAAGCATCAATGAAATTTTCCACAGCAGTACATCTAAGCTTAAATAATTTAATGACTAAAAAGGGCAGAACTTTTTTAACATCATTTGCAGGTTCAATTGGAATAATAGGAATTGCATTAATTCTTTCATTATCAAATGGAATGCAATCATATATAAACAAAGTAGAAGAAGATACATTATCATCATATCCGATAACAATTCAAGAATCTTCTATTGATATGTCAAGTATGATGGAAGCAATGATGGGAAAAGATGATGGAGAAAAACATGATAATGATAAAATATATTCAAGAGCGATTATGGGAGATATGTTAGAAACATTATCAAGTAAAGTTCAAACTAACAATTTGAAAGAATTTAAAGAATTTGTTGAAAATGGTGATAGTGACATTAAAAATTATATAAACGCAATTCAATATGGATATAATTTAGATTTAAATATTTACAAAGAAAAAGAAGATGGAAGTGCATATAAAGTAAATCCTAGTTCAGTATTAGAAAAAATAGGATTTGGAGATATGGTAAAAGCACAAGAACAATCAAGTTCAATAATGTCATCAAGTAGTGCAATGATGACAGAGACTGATGTATGGACAGAAATGCTTGATAATAAAGATTTAATAAACTCACAATATGATGTACTTGCAGGTAGAATGCCTGAAAAATATAATGAAGTTGTATTAATAGCAGATAAGAATAATGAAGTAAGTGATTATACTTTATATTCATTAGGAATAAAAGATGTTTCAGAACTTGGAAATGCAATGGAAAAGTTGAAGAATGGTGAAGAAATTAAAACAAATGATGATAAAAATAGTTATTCTTATGATGAACTTTTAAATTATAAATTTAAAGTATTATTAAATACCGATTATTACAAAAAAGTTGGAAACGTTTGGCAAGATATGACAAATGATGAAGAATATATGAAACAAATTGTAAAAAATGCAGAAGAAATTCAAATTGTTGGAATTATTAAGCCAAATGAGAATACAGTTACATCATCTTCAGCAGGGTTAATTGGATATAACAAAGAATTAAAAGAATATGTTATAAATAAAGTTAATGAAGCGGAAATTGTTAAAGAGCAAAAAGCTAATCCTGAGATAAATGTATTTACAGGTATAAAATTCCCTGAAAATACAAATGGAACATTTGATTATACACAATTATCAGATGAACAAAAAGCTTATATGGCAACACTTTCAGAAGCAGAACTTGCTCAATTAATGCAAACATATTCTAATAATGCATCAGCTACTTATGATAATAATTTAAGCAAATTAGGAGTTGTAGATTTGAATAATCCATCAACAATTAATTTATACCCTAAAGATTTTGAATCAAAAGATAGGATTGCAGATATTATAACAGATTATAATAATAAACAAACAGAACAAGGTAAAGACGAAAATGTTATTAATTATACAGATTTCATTGGAATTATGATGAGTTCTGTTTCAACTATAATTAATGTAATAAGCTATGTATTAATTGCGTTTGTTGGAATTTCTTTAGTAGTTTCATCAATAATGATAGGTATTATAACATATATATCAGTTCTTGAAAGAACTAAAGAGATTGGTATTTTGCGAAGTATAGGTGCTTCTAAGAAAGATGTTTCAAGAGTGTTTAATGCAGAAACATTGCTTGTTGGTTTGGTTGCTGGTTTAATTGGTATTGGAGTAACATTACTAATAGATATTCCAATTAATATTGTGATTGAACATTTAGTTAATATTTCTGGTATTGCAAAACTTCCAGTGGCTGGTGGAATTATATTAGTTGCTATTAGTGTCGGATTGACTATGATTGCTGGCTTGATTCCTGCTAAGTTTGCTGCTAAACGTGATCCAGTGGAAGCTTTGAGAACTGAATAGATTTTTGAACAATCTCCAATTTTTGTGAAAAAATAGAAAAATTTTATAAAGAAGATCTTATATATAAACCTAATAATGGTTTATATTTAGGACCTTCTTTTAAAATTTAAAAAATGTATTGACAAAAAACATACCTTACTATACAATGTACACAACATAACATACATAGTAATACTATGTATAAAATTATGAAGGAGTGATTGTAATGAAAGTTGACAGAGAATTATTAAAAGGAAGTACAAACTTACTTGTATTAAGTGTTTTAGAAAATGAAAACATGTATGGATATGAGATGATAAAGAAAATTAAGGCAAAATCAGAAAATGTATTTGAATTTCAAGAAGGTACATTATATCCAATTCTTCATAAATTAGAAGAAAAAGGATGGATAACATCATATTGGGATGAAGTATCAGGTAAAAAAAGAAAATATTATGCAATTACAGAAGATGGTAAAAAACACCTAAAATCTAAAAAAGAAGAATGGCAATTATTTAGTACAAATGTAAATAAAGTTATTGGAGGTGTTTTATTTGAATGCTAAAGAATTTTTGAATAATGTTTCTAAAGAAATAAAATATAAGCCAGCGAATAAACCTATTACAGAAGAATTAGAAAGTCATATAGAAGAAGCAAAAAAAGATTACTTATGCAAAGGATATTCAGCAAATGAAGCAGAAGAGATGGCTGTTGAACAAATGGGAAATGCTAAGAAAATTGGCAAAGAACTTAATAAAATACATAGACCAAAACTTGATTGGGTATTAATTGGACTAATTATTATATTATTTAGTTTTAGAATTAGTCTATCTGTAAATAGTACAACTAATTATATAAATGTAAAATATTTAATTGTAGGACTTATATGTGGAACTATTATATACTTCTTTGATTATAGAAAAACAAAAAATTGCTCTAATTTAATATATTTCACTGCAAGTATGATATTGATTTTTCAATGGATTAATTGGTACTTTGGATTAGATATAGATAAAATACATTTTGTTAATATGAGATTATGGAATGTTTGTATTCCACTATACATTATTGCATTTGCAGGATATATGGCAGATTATAAAAAAGAAGAATTTTGGGACATAATGATACTTTATACTATTTCATGTGTATTTATATATATGCAATCTAATTCTATAACAAATACTTTAATATTAGTATTTTCATATTTGGCAATTATTGCTTTAAAAATGCTACAAGATAATAAAGAAAACCGAAAAAAAGTAATTGCAATTTATGGAGGAACATTAATCACTTCAGTAATAGTAATGTTACTAATGACAAATATACATATTGCATATATATTTAATGGAGATACGACAGAAGAAAATTATGCTCCAAATGGATATTGGTACCAAAATACACAAGAACATGAAAATAAAATTTTGAGTAATTTAAAATGGTTTGGAGCTACTGAAGATCAAGAAGAACTTGATAAAACAGATTCTAGTCATTTTAGATTTTTATACATACTTGCAAAATTTGGAATAATACCAGCTACTATTTTAGCTGTGGTAATAATATTTATGTGCCTAAGAATTGTTAAAAATTCTAAAAAGATTAAAGAAAGCTATGGAAAATATTTAATTATTGGATTAGGAACTACTTATATAATGCAATCTATCATACATGTTCTTATGAATTTAAAATTATGGATAAGATCAGATGTTAATTTGCCTTTTGTGGCAGAAGGAAATTTATACTTTTTGATAAATTGCTTCACTTTTGCTGTTATTTTATCAGTGTATAGAAGAAAGAATATTAATTTTGAGGAACCCAGAAAATTAATGAAAATAAAAATATAGGACAGTAAAATATAATAAAAAAGAATACAACATACTTTTAGAAGTATTGTTGCATTCTTTTTTTATTCTTTTATTTCTTTTGCCAACTTACTAATAGCCTTTGTCTCAATACGAGAAACATAAGAACGAGAAATACCCATTTGTTCAGCAATTTCAATTTGAGTTTTAGGTTTATGGCCATCAAGACCAAAACGAAGTTCCAATATAGTACGTTCTCTGTTCTTTAAGATACTTTTCATTTTTTCATATAACAATTTAACCTTCATTTTTAAATCAACAGAATCTTCAACGCTACGTTCATCATTTTCAAGGACTTCTTGTAAAGTCACAACATTGTCATCTTTATCTTTACCGATAGGCTCGTTAAGGTAAACTTCATTATTCAATTTTTTTGTAGCTCTAAAATGCATAAGAATTTCATTATCAATACAACGCGAAACATATGTAGATAAACGTGCACCTTTTTCAGGCTTAAAGCTATTAATACCTTTTATTAGGCCTATGGTACCGAATAGAGATTAAATCATCTTGGTCAACATTAGAATTACTATATTTTTTACATACATGTGCAACTAACCTTAAATTTCTTTCAATAAGTATATTTCGAGCATCTTCATCACCTGTACTTAATTTTTCAAGATACATACGTTCTTCTTCTGAACTTAAAGGCTCAGGAAAGAGCTGTACACCTGAAATATATCCAACTGTAAAAACTGCAGTTTGTAAGAACTGTAAAAAACCACTTATGCAGAGTGCAGAAAACATATAAGCACCTCCATTTTTCTCATACTAAAATTATATGTTTAAGAAAAATAAAAGTGCATGACCATTAATAGTTTTGAATAAAAAAAATTATAAACGGTATAATATGGAAAAGGAGGTCAGAAAATGAAAGATATTAATGTTAAAGTTTTAGACGAGGTAAATAAAGGAACAACAATGGGGATGGATGCTATCCATTTTGTTTCAACAAAAGTAGGTGATGAGAGATTAAAAAAAGTACTTGATGTAGAATATGGTAAATATAAAGATATTGCTAATAGGGTTGATAATATATATACTGAATATACAACTCAAAAAGAACCACACGAAACAAATGCAATGACAAAGATGATGACTTGGTATGGAATAAATATGAAAACAATGACAGATCAAAGCAATTCAAAAATATCAGAGTTACTTATGCAAGGTACAAATATGGGGATTATTGAAGGAAGAAGACTTCTTAATAATAATCCTAGTATTGATAATCAGGTTAAGCAAATTTTAAATGATTTTGTTGTCATGCAAGAAGATAGTGTAGAAACATTGAAAAAATATTTATAATTCAAAGTTTATAGAAAAATATATTCGATAATAAACACAAAAAATTTCAAAATAGTACTTGAAATGTAGAATGATTTGTTATAGAATGAGGTTGGCTGTAAAAGGCAAATAAAAAATCGTGGTATGAGGACAAGATGTCCCTACAAGAAGGAGGAAATTTTTATGTCAGTAAAAGTAGGAATTAACGGATTCGGAAGAATCGGAAAATTAGCATTTCAAGCAGCATTAGGAAAAGAGGAGGTAGAAGTCGTAGCAGTAAACGACCCATTTGTAGCAGCAGACTATATGGCATATATGACAAAATTTGATACTGTACATGGAAGATTCAACGGAACAGTAGAAGAAAAAGATGGAAATTTAGTAGTAAATGGAAGAACAATAAAAGTATATAATGAAATGGATCCAAAGAACATTCCTTGGGGAGAACTAGGAGTAGAATATGTTCTAGAATGTTCAGGAGTATTCACAACAATGGAAAAAGCACAAGCACATTTAGATGCAGGAGCTAAAAAAGTATTAATAAGTGCACCATCAAAAGATGCACCAATGTTTGTAATGGGAGTAAACAACACAACATATACATCAGATATGAATATTGTATCTAATGCATCATGTACAACAAACTGTTTAGCACCACTTGCAAAAGTAATAAACGATAATTTTGGAATTAAAGAAGGACTTATGACAACAGTTCATTCTACAACAGCAACACAAAAAACAGTTGATGGAGCTTCTAAAAAAGATTGGAGAGGTGGACGTGCAGCAGCAGCTAATATCATACCATCATCTACAGGAGCTGCAAAAGCAGTAGGAAAAGTTATTCCATCATTAAACGGAAAATTAACAGGAATGGCATTCAGAGTTCCAACAGTTGATGTTTCAGTTGTTGACTTAACAGTTAACCTAGAAAGACCAACATCATATGAAGAAATATGTGCAGCTGTTAAAAGAGCAACAGAAAATGAAATGAAAGGAATAATGGAATATACAGACGAAGCTCTTGTTTCATCAGACTTTGTTTCAGACATGCATACATCAATATTTGATGCATCAGCAGGAATAATGTTAACAGATACATTTGTTAAATTAGTAGCTTGGTATGACAATGAATGGGGATATTCAAACAAATTAGTTGACTTAGCTTGCTATATGTCATCAGTTGACCATCAATAATTATGCTTCAAGGTTAGTGGCTTTCTAGCCTCTAGCCTTTTAGTCATTTTAAAAAGGGCAAGAATGGGAAATTTTGTACCGGGTACATTTTGTCCCAAGAGAAAGGATGAGTTATAAAAATGAGTAAAAAGACAGTAAAAGATATAGATTTAAAAGGAAAAAAAGTATTTGTAAGATGTGATTTTAATGTTCCAATGGACGAAAATCAAAAGATCACAGATAATAGAAGAATTGTTGCAGCATTACCAACAATCAAATATTTAGTAGAACAAAATTGTAAAGTAATATTGGCTTCACACTTAGGAAGACCAAAGGGAGAAGTTAAACCAGAATTCTCATTAGCACCAGTTGCAAAAGAACTTTCAAAACAATTAGGACAAGAAGTTTTAATGGCAAAAGACGTTATTGGAGAAAGTGCAAAAACATTAGCTGCTAATTTACAAGAAGGACAAGTAATGTTACTTGAAAATGTAAGATTCCATAGAGAAGAAACAGACAATGATCCAGAATTTGCAAAAGAATTGGCAAGTATGGCAGAAGTATTTGTAAACGATGCATTTGGCACAGCACATAGAGCACATGCTTCAACAGAAGGAATATCACACTATTTACCATCTGTATCAGGATTTTTAATAGAAAAAGAATTAAAATTCTTAGGAGATGCTTTAAATAATCCAGAAAGACCATTTGTTGCAATTCTTGGAGGAGCAAAAGTATCAGACAAAATTGGTGTTATAGATAGTTTGTTAGAAAAAGTAGATACATTAATGATAGGGGGAGGAATGGCATATACATTCTTCAAAGCACAAGGATATGAAGTTGGAAACTCTTTGTGTGAACCAGATAAATGTGAATTAGCATTAAAATTAATGGAAAAAGCTAAAAATAAAGGTGTAAAATTAATGTTACCAGTAGACACAAAAATCGGAAAAGAATTTAAACCAGATACAGAAAGCAAAACTGTAGCATGGACAGAAATTCCTGAAGGATGGGAAGGATTTGACATTGGAGAAAAAACAATAGAAATGTTCAAAAATGAATTAAAAACAGCAAAAACAGTAGTATGGAATGGACCTTTAGGACTATTTGAATTTGACCAATTTGCAATTGGAACAAATGCAATAGCACATGCATTAGCAGAAATAGATGCAACAACAATAATAGGTGGTGGAGATTCAGCAGCAGCTGTTGAAAAAGCCGGACTAGCTGATAAAATGACACACATTTCAACAGGGGGAGGAGCTTCTTTAGAATTCTTAGAAGGAAAGAAGTTACCAGGAATTGAGTGTTTACAAGATAAATAATTTACCAGTAGGGACACCCATAAATGGTAAAAAAAATTACCAGAGGGGACACCCTTTACAAAGAATCGTGATAATGGGTGTCCCCAGTGGTAAAAATTTTTACCATTAATGAGTGTCCCCATTGGTAAAAGGATGTTAAAATGTATAATGTTTATGATGAAAATGGAAAAATAATAGATGAAATTAATAAAAAAGACGAAATGAACCTAGGTAGTGATATATGGCTAAAGGCTGTAACATGTTTTGTTTTGAATGAAAAAGGTGAAGCTCTTATCGAGAAAAGAGTAAATAAAGGTATTAATCCCGGACAGTTAGATTTATGTTCAGGACATGTGGATATAAACGAAACACAAACACAGGCAATGATAAGAGAGCTTGGAGAGGAACTTGGAATTGACCTAGAAGAGGCAATAAATGTAGTTAAGGTTTCACAGGATGATCTTAAATTTCAAATAGAAAGTTCTGGTAAGATATTAAACTTTTTAGGAACTATGTATTGCCTAAAAAGAGATTCATCTAAAGTCAATATTCAGAAAGAGGAAATTGAAAAAATCGTTTGGTTGCCTTTAGAAGAAACTTTTGAATTAATAAAATGTGGAAAAACCAGATTTCCTAAAGATTTCGAGTATGAAGAAATATTTCAAAATGTAAGAAATATTAGAGATGGAAGAAAAATAGATGATATTATAGAGAGGTAAAAATATGCTGGTAACATTATCTGGAGTTACAGGAACAGGAAAATCTTTTTTCAAAGATGCAATTTCTAAAAAGTTGAAATTTAAAAATCTTGCTATTGTGACTACAAGACCAAAAAGAAAAAATGAAGTAAATGGAATTGATAAAGAATTTGTAGATGATATAAATTTTGAAAAGATGAAAAACGAAAAAAAAATAGTAGTTGATTTTGAATTTTTGGGCGCAAAGTATGCATATAGAAAAAATAATCTTTTATTAGATGAAAACCAAGTAACAGAAGTACATTATAGTACAATATATGAATTTAAGAAAAATGCTAAAAATGTATTTGCAATTTATATGATACCGGATGATTTAGAAAGAGCTAAACAGGAATTAAGAAAAAGAAATTTATCAAAAGAAGTTGAACAAAAACGTTTACAAGAAATAGACGAGCATATAAAAGAATATTATAATAATAAAGAACTACAAAAACAATTTGATTATGTGTTTGTAAATAATTATACAGAAGAGTCTAAAAACAAACTAATACAAGTTATAAAAGACAAATTAGAGAATGGAATGGTTGAAAAATAATTACGGGTTTTCAACCAAGTCTAAGCTGTTAGATGAAAGGAATGAGAATAAAGTGAGAAGAAAAGTAATTGCAGGAAATTGGAAAATGAATATGCTTCCAAATGAAGCAATAGATTTTATACAAGACTTAGCACCACTTGTAAGTGAAACAAAAAGCGAAGTTATTTTGTGTGTTCCATATACTGACCTATTTTATGCTTTGTTACATGTCCAAGGAACAAATATAAAAATAGGAGCACAAAATATGCATTGGGAAGAAAAAGGTGCATATACAGGAGAGATTTCTGGAAAAATGTTAAAATCAATAGGTGTTGAATATGTAATAATAGGACATTCTGAAAGAAGACAATATTTTGCAGAAACAGATGAAACAGTAAATAAAAAAATAAAATCTGCACTTGCAAATGAACTTAAACCAATAGTATGCGTAGGGGAAACACTAGAACAAAGGGAAAATGGTGTAACTGAAGAAATTATAACAAATCAAATTGCAAAGGCATTTGAAGGAATTGAAGCAAAAGATTTAGATAAAATTATAGTTGCATATGAACCTATATGGGCAATTGGTACTGGAAAAACTGCTACAAAAGAAGATGCAAATGCAACAATTATCCAAATTAGAAAAAAATTAGCAGAAATATATGGACAAAATGAGGCAGAAGGAGTTATAATACAATACGGAGGAAGTGTAAAATCATCCAATGCAAAAGAACTATTTGAAATGTCAGATATTGATGGAGGATTAGTTGGTGGGGCAAGTTTAAAAGCTGACGAATTCTCAAAAATAGTAAATTTTGCAGAATAATATTTTTGAAAAATAGAAGTATTACATGTTGCTATTATTTTTCAAAAGAGAAAGGAATGTGGAAAATGGAAACAAAACCAATCATGCTAATGATATTAGATGGATTTGGAATAAATGAAAAGTCTGATGGAAATGCAGTAAAACAAGCCAATACACCTAATATAGACAAACTAATGAAAAAATATCAAACAACAAAAATTTATACAAGTGGACTAAAGGTAGGATTACCAGATGGACAAATGGGAAATTCAGAAGTAGGACACACAAATATAGGAGCAGGAAGAATTGTATATCAAGAATTAACAAAAATAACAAAATCAATAGAAGATGGAGATTTTTTTGCTATTCCAGAATTTATTGAAGCAATTGAAAATTGCAAAAAATACAATTCGAAATTGCATATATTAGGACTAGTATCAGATGGTGGAGTTCATAGTCACATACGTCATTTATATGGATTACTAGAAATGGCAAAAAGAAGAGACTTCGAAAATGTTTATGTACATTGCTTTTTAGATGGAAGGGATACACCACCTGCATCAGCAGAGGGATATATAACAGAATTAGAAGAAAAGATGAAAGAAAAAGGCATTGGAAAAATTGCAAGTATATCAGGAAGATATTATGCAATGGATAGAGACAAAAGATGGGATAGAGTTGAAAAATGTTATAATGCAC
The DNA here is from genome assembly GCA_934149075.1 of uncultured Clostridia bacterium. Classification (GTDB taxonomy): domain Bacteria; phylum Bacillota; class Clostridia; order TANB77; family CAG-508; genus CAG-269. The sequence continues at coordinate 37,854 of CAKPDR010000011.1, forward strand.
TTGTAAAAGGAGAAGGAAATAAATCTGCTTCTGCTACAATTGCAATAGAAAATTCATATCAAAAAGAAGTATTTGATGAATTTGTTGAACCAACTGTAATTTGTAATGGAGAAACACCTATAGCAACAATTGGAGAACATGATTCTGTAATATTCTTTAACTTTAGACCAGACAGAGCAAGAGAAATAACTAGAGCAATAGTAGATCCTAAATTTGATGGTTTTGAAACTAAAAAAATGGAGACATATTTTGTATGTTTTACAAGCTATGATGAAACAATGCCAAATGTAAAGATAGCATTTAAAAAGGAACCATTAGTAAATACGTTCGGAGAAGTGGTTAGTAAAAATGGATTAAAACAATTACGTATTGCTGAAACAGAAAAATATGCGCATGTTACATTCTTCTTTAATGGGGGAGAAGAAAAGCAATATCCAGGTGAGGATAGAATTTTAGTTCCATCACCAAAAGTTGCAACATATGATTTGCAACCAGAGATGAGCGCACGTGAAGTAACTGAAAAAGTTGTAGAAGCAATAAATTTAAATAAATATAATGTAATAATATTAAATTACGCAAATCCAGATATGGTAGGTCATACAGGAAGTTTACCAGCAGCTATAAAAGCTGTAGAGACAATAGACGAATGCGTAGGAAAAGTTGTAGAGGCAATGCTTGCACATGACGGAACAATGCTAATAACAGCTGATCATGGAAATTGTGAGCAAATGATAGATTATAAAACAGGAGATCCACATACAGCACATACAACAAATCCTGTACCACTTATTTTGGTAACAGAAAATAAGGACTTAAAGATAAAAGAAGGAAAACTTGCAGATTTAGCACCAACTATGTTAGACATATTAGGAATAGAGAAACCAGAGGAAATGACAGGAGAAAGTATTCTTGTAAAATAAAGGGTGAAAAAAGTGTTAAATAATACAAACAAAATAAAAGGAATATATAAAGAAATAGAAAAAAGAATATTTTATACAGTACCTGGAAAATGGGATGAATTATATCTTTATGCATCTATAATAGATAGATTTGGAAAAGTTCAAACTGGAGAAATGTATTTTTACTTTATGCCAAAAGGAATTTTTAAAAGAAAATTCATAAATGTATATGAAGTTCCATCAAAATATGATATTGAAGAAACAGAATATATGAAATTAGTAGAATTGCTATATGACGAAATAAAACTTCTTAGAGATGAATTTGCAAAAACAAAGCAAAAGATATGGTCAAATATAACTATATCAATAAAAAATAGTAGATTCAAAATTGAATATAATTATGATGATTTACTAGGTGGAGAAGAAGCATATTATAATCACCACATATATTGGAGAAAAAAGTATTTAAATATTGAACCACATAGTAAAAAGGAAAAAAAGGCACTGGAAGAATATTTAACAAATAGACAAATAAGCAGAAAAAAAGACGAAGAATATGACGCTGGAATTTACCAAAAAAGACATACAAATATAATAGCATATGAAACCACTGATTTTAAGGAAACACAAAAAGTAGGATATATAGCCACAAATGAAGAAACACAAAAAATAAAAAATCAAATATTATGTAATAAATGAAAGGAGCAATAAAAATGATTTATTCAAAAGAATTAGAAAATATGTGCTGTGTTGCAAAAGGAGTAGACCATGGACCAGCACCAATTCCAGAAGAAGGAAAATGGGTAAAAGCAAAAGATATAAAAGATATATCAGGATTAACACATGGTATTGGATGGTGTGCACCACAACAAGGAGCATGTAAATTAACATTAAATGTAAAAGATGGAATAATCCAAGAAGCATTAATTGAAACAATTGGATGTTCAGGAATGACACATTCAGCAGCAATGGCAGGGGAAATTTTAACAGGAAAAACAATATTAGAAGCATTAAATACAGACCTAGTATGTGATGCTATAAATACTGCTATGAGAGAATTATTTTTACAAATAGTATATGGTAGAACACAAACAGCTTTCTCAGAAGGTGGACTTCCAGTAGGAGCAGGACTTGAGGATTTAGGAAAAGGACATACATCACAAGTAGGAACAATTTATTCAAGTTCTTTAAAAGGACCAAGATATTTACAATTAACAGAAGGTTATATTGTAGAATTAGGACTAGATAAAGATGATCAAATAATTGGTTATAAATATGTTCATATGGGAAAAATGATGGATAATATCAAAAAAGGTATTGATCCAATGGAAGCAATTGAAAAAGCTTCTGGTACATATGGAAGATTTGATGAAGCAGTTAAGAAGATAGACCCACGTGAAGAATAAAATCGATTAAAATATTATAAAATATGACATCACTAATTCACAAGTAGGGGACATATTTTGTCCCAAGTGGAAGAGACAAAGGGGAAAATGTGTTCCCTTACAATAGTAGTAAAATAGGAGGAATAAAAATGGCAGTAACATTTGAAAGTTATGAAAGAAGAATAGATCAAATAAAACCAGTAATGGAAAAATACGGAATAAAAGATTTTGAAGATGCATTAAAAATATGTACAGATAAAGGATTCAATCCATATGAAATAGTAAAAGGTGTACAACCAATATGTTTTGAAAATGCAGCTTGGGCATACACATTAGGTGCAGCAATAGCAATAAAAAAAGGATGTACAAAAGCATCAGATGCAGCAAAAGCAATTGGAGAAGGATTACAAGCATTTTGTATTCCAGGTTCTGTTGCAGATGACAGAAAAGTAGGATTAGGACATGGAAACTTAGCATCAATGCTATTATCAGAAGATACAAAATGCTTTGCATTTTTAGCAGGACATGAAAGCTTTGCAGCTGCAGAAGGAGCTATTGGTATAGCAAAATCTGCAAATAAAGTTAGAAAAGAACCATTAAGAGTCATTTTAAATGGTTTAGGAAAAGATGCAGCACAAGTAATATCAAGAATAAATGGATTTACATATGTAAAAACAGATTTTGACTTCTTTACAGGAAAAGTAAATGTAGTAGAAGAAATCAAATATTCAGATGGTGAAAGAAGCCAAGTAAGATGCTATGGAGCTAATGATGTTAGAGAAGGTGTTGCAATCATGTGGATGGAAGATGTTGATGTATCTATAACAGGAAACTCAACAAATCCAACAAGATTCCAACATCCAGTTGCAGGTACATATAAGAAGGAAAGATTGGAAGCAGGAAAGAAATATTTCTCAGTTGCTTCAGGTGGTGGAACAGGTAGAACACTTCATCCAGATAATATGGCTGCTGGACCAGCTTCATATGGTATGACAGATACTATGGGAAGAATGCATTCAGATGCACAATTTGCAGGTTCATCTTCAGTACCAGCACATGTAGAAATGATGGGATTAATCGGTATGGGTAACAACCCAATGGTTGGTGCATCAGTTGCAGTAGCTGTTGCGGTTGAAGAAGCTATGAAATAGTGACAAGTGGTTTCAATGAATAATAGCATGAAAACCAAAAATGGAAGAATAATTTCTTCCATTTTTTTTTGGTAAAAGTTATATTTTAGGATGATTACATTTTTAAATATTGATACATACTATAAAAAAAGAAAGGAATGGTATTTTATGAAAAATTACTTAGAAATCGAAAGAATAGAAGCTTTGGAGGTATTAGATTCAAGAGGAAATCCAACAGTACAAGTTACTGTAGAATTATTTGATGGATCATGCGGAGTTGCAATGGTACCATCAGGAGCTTCAACAGGAGCATTTGAGGCGGTAGAATTAAGAGATGGAGATCCATCAAGGTATATGGGAAAAGGTGTATTAAAAGCTGTTGAAAATGTAAATACAATAATAGCTCCAGAATTAGAAGGAATGAATGCATATAATCAACCATTAATAGATAAAACATTAATTGAATTAGATGGAACAGAAAATAAAGGAAAATTAGGAGCTAATGCTACATTAGGAGTATCTTTAGCAGTTGCAAGAGCAGCAGCTGAATCTTTAGGAATTGAATTATATAAATATATTGGTGGAGTTAATGCAAAAACAATGCCAGTTCCAATGATGAACATAATGAATGGTGGAAAACATGCTGATTCGACATTAAGTGTACAAGAATTTATGATTATGCCAGTTGGAGCAAAATCATTCAAAGAATGTCTACGTATGTGTGCTGAAATTTATCATACATTAAAGAAAGTATTAAAAGCTCAAGGCTTGGGAACAGGTGTTGGAGATGAAGGTGGATTTGCTCCAAATGTTAAAGACGAAGATGAAGCACTTCAATTAATAGTAGAAGCAATAAAAGAAGCAGGATATAAACCAGGAGAAGAAGTTTGCTTAGCATTAGATTTAGCTGCTACAGAAATGTATGATGAAGCTAAGAAAATAGGAAAAGAAGGATGCTATCATTTCTGGAAAATTAATGAAACAAAAACATGTGATGAAATGATAGATTTCATAGCTGATTTATGTGAAAGATATCCAATAATTTCGGTAGAAGATGGATTAGCAGAAGAAGACTGGGCTGGATGGAAAAAACTAACAGATAGACTAGGAGAAAAAGTTCAATTAGTTGGTGATGATTTATTTGTAACAAATATTAAGAGATTACAAAAAGGATTAGATTTAGGAGTTACAAATAGTATATTAATCAAATTAAACCAAATTGGAACATTAACAGAAACTTTAGATGCTATAGAATTAGCAAAGAAAAATGGATATACAGCTGTTGTATCACATAGAAGTGGTGAAACAGAAGATACAACATTAGCAGATGTTGCAGTAGCTACAAATGCTGGTCAAATTAAAACAGGTGCACCGTGTAGAACAGATAGAGTTGCAAAATATAACAGGTTACTAAATATTGAAAACGAATTAGGAGATATTGCTATATATCCTGGAAGAAAAGGACTTAATAAATAATTACTCAATATAGATTTTAGTATCTAACTGTATAACATAAGCAAAAAATATCATTTTTCCGTTTAACTGCGGACGCTCCGCTATTTTAAATTTGTTTTTCAACAAATTTAAAACACCTTGTTAAACTTAAAATGATATTTTTTGATTAAATTAATATAAAGAATGTAAAAAGTACAAGAAAAAACTTGTGCTTTTTTATATTTAATGATATGATATACACGAAATAATGTAGAAACTAAAATGGAAAGGAAGATAAGAATGAAAATTTTAGTAACAGGTGCAAATGGAATGTTAGCAAAAGAGGTAAAAGAAAAATTTGAAAAAGGAAATGAAATAATAGCAACAGATGTTGCAGAATTAGACATAACTGATGAAAAAGCAGTAATGGATTATGTAATGAACGCAAAACCAGAATATATAATAAATTGTGCAGCATATACAGCTGTAGATAAAGCTGAAGATAATTATGAATTAGCAGATAGAATTAATGGAGATGGACCAACTAATTTAGCAAAAGCTGCAAAAGCTGCTGGAGCAAAATTAGTACATATATCAACAGACTATGTATTTGGAGGAAGCTTGGATGTTTCAAAAGATTACAAAGAAGATGATGCAAAAGCTCCAGTAACAGCATATGGAAAAACAAAATTACATGGAGAAGAAGGTATTGTTGAAAATATTAATGAGTATTACATATTTAGAACAGCATGGTTATATGGAATTGGTGGAAATAATTTTGTAAAGACAATGACAAAACTTGGTTCTACAAGGGATGAAATAAATGTAGTATCAGATCAACATGGAAGTCCAACATATGCAAAAGACTTAACAGAGATAATATATCAAGCAATTGAAAAGAAAATACCATATGGAATATATAATGCAACAAATGAAGGATATACAACATGGTATGAATTCACAAAAGAAATATTAGCTGAGCAAGGAATAAACTGCAAAGTTAATCCAGTAACAACAGATGAATATATAGAAATGATGAAAATAACACAAGCTAAAAGACCATTTAATTCTCAAATGTCAAAAGCAAAACTTGAAGCATGTGGAATTAAAGTACCAGAATGGAAAGATGGTCTAAAGAGATATTTAGAAGAGGTGAAGGAAAATGAAGAATAGAAAAGGAATTATTTTAGCTGGAGGAAGTGGAACAAGATTATATCCCTTAACACTTGCAATATCAAAACAAATTATGCCTGTATATGATAAGCCAATGATATATTATCCATTATCAATATTAATGCAAGCAGACATAAGAGACGTATTAATAATAACAACACCAAGAGATGCAGAAATGTTTAAAGACTTACTTGGTGATGGAAGTCAATGGGGAATGCATTTTGAATATAAAATTCAAGAAAAACCAAATGGACTAGCAGAAGCATTTATAATAGGAGAAGAATTTATAGGAGATGACAATGTTGCCATGATTTTAGGTGACAACATGTTTTATGGAGAACATCTTGCTGAAAAATTAAAAGAAGCAAATGAAAGAGAAAATGAAGCAACAATATTTGGATATTATGTAAAAGATCCTAGAAGATATGGAGTTGTAGAAATTGACGAAAATGGCAAAGCAATCTCAATAGAAGAGAAACCAGAACAACCAAAATCTAATTATGCAGTACCAGGACTATATTTCTATACAAATGAAGTAATAGAAATTGCAAAAAATGTAAAACCATCTGCAAGAGGAGAATTAGAAATAACAACAGTAAATGAAGAATATATGAAACGTGGACAACTTAAAGTAGAAAAACTAGGAAGAGGAATGACATGGTTTGACACTGGAACACATGATGCTTTAATAGAAACGGCAAGTTTTGTTCAAACAATTCAAAAAAGACAAGGATTACAAATATGTTGTCCTGAAGAAATTGCATTTGACAAAGGTTGGATAACATCTGATGAATTGTCAGAATTATCAAAAAAATACATGAAAACAGATTATGGAAAATATCTAAAAGATGTAGCAGATGATGTTTTTGGCGAAGAATAGGAGGATAAAAAATGGGAAAATTTAAAAGAATAGATACATCAATAGAAGGAGTATGTATCATAGAACCAACAGTATTTGGAGATAATAGAGGATACTTTATGGAAACATACAGTAAAGCTGACTTTGAAGAAATTGGTTTAAATTATGACTTTGTACAAGATAATCAATCAAAATCTAAAAAAGGAGTTTTAAGAGGATTACATTTTCAAAAAGAAAATACACAAGCAAAACTTGTAAGATGTATCAAAGGAGAAGTATTTGACGTTGCTGTTGATTTACGTCCTGAAAGTGAAACATATGGTAAATGGGAAGGTGTAATATTAACAGAAGAAAATAAGAAAATGTTTATGATACCAAAAGGATTTGCACATGGATTTTTGGTATTATCAGATGAAGCAGAATTTGCATATAAATGTGATGATATATATAATCATGAAGCAGAAGGTGGTCTAAAATTTAACGATCCGGATGTAGGAATTCAATGGCCAATGGGAAATCTAAAAATAGATGAATTAATAACATCTGAAAAAGATGGAAAATGGCCAACATTAAAAGAATTAAAAGAAACAGATTTATTTAAAAATTTGTAAAAATAGCAAATGGGAAAAAATGTACCGGGTACAAAATTTCCCAAAATAAAAATGGACAAAAATGTACCGGGTACAAAATTTCCATGAACGAAAAGGAGAAATAAAAATGAAAAATGTATTAGTAACAGGAGCTGCAGGATTTATAGGAGCAAACTTTGCAGAATATTTTGTAAATAAACATCCTGATTATAATGTAATAGTAGTAGATAAATTAACATATGCAGGTAACTTAGCAAATTTAGATAAAGTAAAAGATAAAATTACATTTATACAAGCAGATATATGTGATTTTGAGAAAATGCAAGAAATATTTGAAAAATATGAAATAAATGGTGTAATTCACTTTGCGGCTGAATCACATGTAGATAATAGTATAAAAAATCCATTTATATTTACACATACAAATGTAATTGGAACACATACATTATTAGAAGCTGCAAAAAGAGCATGGGGAGAAGGTTCAGAAAATAAATTTGTACATATTTCAACTGATGAGGTATATGGAGCATTAGGTGAGAGTGGATATTTCACAGAAACATCACCAATTCAACCAAGTAGCCCATATTCATCATCAAAAGCAAGTTCAGATTTGATAGCATTAGCATATCATACAACTTATAAAATGAATGTAACAGTAACAAACTGTTCAAATAATTATGGACCATATCAACATAATGAAAAATTAATACCACATATGATTAAATTAGCTTTAAATGACGAAAAATTACCTGTATATGGTGAAGGAAAAAATATAAGAGATTGGTTATATGTAGAAGATCATTGTAAAGCAATTGATTTAGTATTCCACAATGGTAGAGCAGGAGAAAGATACAATATAGGTGGACACAATGAAAAAAGAAATATAGAAATTGTAAAACTTATATTACAAAGATTAGGAAAATCTGAAGACCTAATAGAGCATGTGGAAGACAGAAAAGGTCATGACTACAGATATGCAATTGACCCAACAAAAATTAAAACAGAATTAGGATGGGAACCTGAAACAAAATTCGAAGATGGAATTGTAAAAACAATCGATTGGTATTTAGCAAATCCAGATTGGTTAAAATAGTTTAAAACTAGAGGTATAGGATTTTCTATACCTCTAAAATTATGATAATTTAAGTTGTAAGGAAGGAATAAAAGAAATATGGAATTAATAGAAAAAATACAAGCAGATTTACAAGAAATATTATCAGAAAGAAGATATACACATTCAGTTGGTGTAATGGAAATGGCAGGAGAACTTGCTAAAATTTATAGTGTTGATGTAGAAACTGCAAAAATTGCAGGACTTCTTCATGATAATGCAAAAGAAATATCTGATGAGGAAATGTTAAAGTATGTAGAAAAAAATAATATTGAAATAAATGAATTTGAAAAACATAATGTTAAAATATTACATGGAAAAGTAGGAGCAGATATTGCTAAAAAGAGATATGGAGTTAGTGAACAGATTCAAAAGGCTATAGAATATCATACAACTACAAATCCTAATATGGATACTCTTGCTAAGATTGTTTATGTTTCTGATAAAATAGAATTAACTAGAAAGTCAGATTCTTATGATATAGAGCAGGAAAGAGAAGTTGCAAAACATGATTTAGATGAGGCTGTTCTTCTTATTATAAATAATACTACTAAACATTTAATTGATTCTAATAAATTGATTGCAGTAGAAAGTATAGAGACTAGAAATAAGATTATGTTGTTACATTAAAATAATCTTAATGACATATTGCTAAAAAATGAAAAAAGTAATATAATAGATACATTAAAGGAGAAAAATATGCCAAGATTTTTTGTAAAAAATGAGCAAATAAAAGGAACAACAATAGAAATATTAGGAGAAGATGTAAAACATATTAAAAATGTCCTTAGAAAACAAATAGGAGACAATATAGAAATATGTGACCAAGATACTGAAAAATCATATATATGTGAAATAGAAAAGATAGGAAATGAAAGCATATTAACAAATATTATAGAAGAATTACAAAGCTATGATGACAATATAAAAGTAGATATATATCAAGGATTACCCAAAGCAGATAAAATGGAGTTAATAATCCAAAAATCTATAGAACTTGGAGTAAATTCAATTATACCAGTAGCAATGAAAAGATGTGTAGTAAAAATAGATTCAAAAGATGAATCAAAAAAAATAGCAAGATGGCAAAAGATTGCAGAAAGTGCAGCAAAGCAAAGTGGTAGAAGCACAATACCTGAAATAAAAAACATAGTTAATATAGAAAAAATTATTCAACTAATAAAAGAATATGATTGTGTAATAGTTGCATATGAAAATGAAAAAAATAATACAATTAAAAGAGAACTATTAGAAATAAAAGAAAAAGTATATGATAAAGTAAAAATCGCAGTTGTAATTGGACCAGAAGGTGGACTAGAAGAAAAGGATGTAGAATTGTTAAAACATAATGGAGCAAAAATTGTAACATTAGGACATAGAATTTTAAGAACAGAAACTGTTGCACTAAATGTACTTAGTGTAATAATGTATGAACTTGAAAATTAATAAAATGGTAAAAGTAGCCATTATTAATTTGTCTAGGATAGAGGAGAGAAAGATGGTAAAGATCAAAAACATATTGGCACAAAGAATATTAATAAACTTAACATATGCATTAATAGCAGTAATATATTTTACATTTATTAGCACAAAATATATTAAATTAGATGCAAATATATTGGAACAATATATACGTGCATCAAGTATGCTATTTCTAGGAATATCAATAATAATGATGGAAATAGCATATAGAAAAAATGAAGGACTGACATTTTTTAATGGAATAGAATTTTTAGCAATGGCTGTATTTGTTTTATTAACACAGCATATGCCTAAAATCTTAGGATGTACTATGCAAGAATATGCATTATCAGGAGCAAACTTTATAGCAATATATTATATATTAAAATCTGCAATTTTATATACAAAAGAACAGCAAGATAAATTAAATAGTTTAAGTGATATAAAAGAAATTGTAAAAGATGAACCTATAAAAAAAGTTTCAAAAAGAAAAAATAAAAAAGTAGAAGAAGGAAAATAGAATGATAAAAAGTATGACTGGTTATGGGAAAAGTAATTTATCCATTAATTCTAGAGAATATCAAGTAGAAATAAAAACAGTAAATCACAAATATATAGATACAAATATAAGAATGCCTCGTACTATAAGTTATTTAGAAGAAGATATACGAAAATTAGTAACATCAAAATTAAAAAGAGGAAAAGTAGATATTTCCATTACATTCGAAAATTATAGTAAAGATGGAAATGATATTAGAATAAATACAGAGCTTGCTAAAATATATATTGAAAATTTAAAAAAATTAGCAGAAGAAGAAAAATTATCTAGTAATATAGATGTAACTGAAATAACTAAATTACCAGATGTGTTAACAATAAAAAGTAATCTTGACGAAAAACAAATAAAAGAAGAATTACTACACGTTGTTGGTGATGCAGTAAATCAATTAATAGATATGAGAAAAAATGAAGGAAAAAGAATTTCAGAAGACATTTTAGTCAAAATATCACAAGTGGAAGAGAAAAAAGATGAGATTTTTGCTTTATCTACTGGACTTATTGAAGAATATGTAGTAAAATTAGAGACAAGGATAAAAGAAATACTAAGAACAGAAGAGATAGACAAATCAAGATTAATGCAAGAAGTTGTTATATATGCTGATAAATGTTCAGTTGAAGAAGAAATAACTAGATTAAAAAGTCATATAGGACAACTAAGAAACTTAATAGATTCGGACGAGCCTTCAGGAAAGAAAATGGATTTCTTAATTCAGGAAATGAATAGAGAAACAAACACAATAGGTTCAAAAGCAAATAATCTTGAAATAACAAATAGAGTAGTAGATATAAAAACAATATTGGAAGACATAAGAGAACAAATTCAAAATATTGAATAAAATATTGCACTGAAAGGATGATAAAAATGCAATTAGTAAATATAGGTTTTGGAAATATAATAGCAGCAAATAAAATAGTAGCAATAGTAAGTCCAGATTCAGCACCCATAAAAAGAATGATACAAGAAGCTAAAGATGCTAAAACAGCTATTGATGCTACATGTGGTAGAAGAACAAGGGCAGTGCTTATAATGGATTCAGGACATATAATATTATCTGCTGTACAACCAGAAACAGTTGCAGGAAGAGTTGACAAAGACATAACACCTGCACCACAACCTACAATACAAAGCAATGATTAATAAAAAATGGAGGTAATGTAAAATGATGGTAAAACCAACAGTTCAAGAATTGTTAACAAAAGCAAAAAACAGATATGAATTAGTAATAGCAACTTCAAAAAGAGCAAGACAAATTGCTGAAGGAGCTGAAGTTAAAACAGCAGTAAAAGAAGAATCAGCAGTCACACTTGCAGCAAACGAAATTGCTGAGGGAAAAGTTGAAATTATAGAACCTGAAGAAATGAAAGAGGATGACGAAGAAGGAGAAGAATAAAGTGTTAGTAATATTATCAGGGGTATCTGGTGCAGGAAAAGATACAATAAAAAAAGAATTAATGGCAAGAATGCCAAATATAGTAACACTTCCATCTTTTACATCAAGAGAAATGAGACCTGGAGAAGTTGAAGGAGATCATTATCATTTTATAAGTAAAGAAGAATTTGAAGAAAAAATTCGAAAAGGCGATTTTTATGAATATGATTTACATCATGGAAATTATTATGGAACTTCAAGAGAACTTATGGGAAATAAGATAAAAGAAGGCAAAATAATAGTTAAAGATATCGAAGTAAATGGCACAGAGAATCTTTTAAAAATACTAAGAAATGATACAAGAATAGTTACTATATTTTTAAAAGTAGAAAAAGAAGAATTAAAAAAACGTTTAATTGAACGAGGAGACAATATTAAAGATATAGAACTTAGATTGAGCAGACTTGAATATGAGGAAGATAAAATTAAATTGTATGATTATGTAATAAAAAATGATGATTTTGAAAAAACGGTTCAAGTTATTATGACAATTGTTAAAAATGAAAAAAGAATTGAAGAAGAAACACAAAGGTAGCTAAAACCTTTATGTTTCTTTTTTATATAAGATGACGGGATATAATTCTTGACAATTTGTACAAAATTTGTTATAATCAGTATCAGATTGTCAAAAGGGCAAATAAAGAGATTTTATTTTAATGTATTAAAGAGAGAAAAAAAGCAAATAATTTTAATAGAAAAAATGGAAAAAAGTTTATAAGCATGAAAGAGCGGTAGTTCATGTAAATAAGCTTTATTTATGCCATTTTATATTTGTACGTAAAATGAAATTGAAATATAAAAATAAGAAGGGAGAAATTTAGGATTATGACAGATGAAAACAATGCTTCAAAAGAGACAATAAATGAAGCGAAAGAAGTAAAAAAAGTTTCAAGAGAGAAAAAAAGAAATACAAATAAAAGAGAAACAGTAAGAAATAACACTAACGGAACAAAAAACACAAGAGGAGAAAAGAAAGAAAAAGAGAAAACAAATGTAACAGTTAGTGCAAAAGTTACTAAAAACACAAAAAGTACAAGAGGAACAAGAAACATAAATAAAAAACAAAATCAAGATATATTTAAAAAATCAAATTTAAAAATTATTCCATTAGGTGGATTACATGAAATTGGAAAAAATATAACAGTATTTGAATATGAAGATGAAATAATAGTTGTAGATTGTGGTATTTCATTCCCAGAAGATGATATGTTAGGGGTTGACCTAGTAATACCAGATGTAACATATTTAGTAAAAAATCAAGAGAAAATTAAAGGAATGGTTATAACACACGGACATGAAGACCATATAGGTGGAATTCCATATTTTTTAAAACAGATCAATGTTCCAATATATGCAACAAGATTAACCGCAGGACTTATAAGTAATAAGCTAGAAGAACATAAATTATTAAGAAGTACAGATATGCACATTGTAAATCAAGGAGATACAATAAAATTAGGAAATAATTTTACGGTTGAATTTATTAGAAGTTCACACAGTATTCCAGATTCAGTAATGCTTGCAATAACAACACCAGCAGGAACAATTCTTCATACAGGAGACTTTAAAGTTGATTATACACCAATAGATGGTCAAATAATGAACTTTGGAAGAATTGCAGAATTAGGTGGAAAAGGAATCCTAGCATTAATGTCTGATAGTACAAATGCTGAAAGAAGAGGATTTACAATGTCTGAATCTTCAGTAGGAGATGTATTTGAAAAATTATTTATGAATTGTACAAAGAGAATAGTAGTAGCAACATTTGCTTCAAATGTACACAGAATTCAACAAATTGTAAATTCAGCAGTAAAATATGGCAGAAAAATTGCAGTATGTGGTAGAAGCATGATAAACATTATAACTACAGCTGTTGAATTAGGATATATCGAATGTCCAGAAAATATATTTATAGATATTGATATGATTGGAAGTTATACTGATGATCAACTTGTAATAATAACAACAGGTAGTCAAGGCGAACCAATGTCAGCATTAACAAGAATGGCAGCAGGAGACCATAGAAAAGTAAAAATAACACCAAATGATTTAATAATAATTTCTGCAACACCAATACCTGGAAACGAAAAATATGTTTCAAAAGTTATTGATGATTTAATGCAATTAGGTGCAGAAGTTGTATATAGTGCTTTAGCTGATGTACATGTTTCAGGTCATGCTTGCCAAGAAGAACAAAAATTGATTTTAGCTTTAGCAAAGCCTAAATATTTTATACCTGTTCATGGTGAATATAGACAATTAAGAGCACATCAAGAAACAGCAGAATTGATGGGAATTGATAAAGACAATATATTCATGTTAACAAATGGTAGAGTATTAGAATTAAATGAGAATGAAGCTAAATTTACTGGAACAGTACCAAGTGGTAGAGTTCTTGTTGATGGTCTTGGAGTTGGAGATGTTGGAAACATTGTACTAAGAGATAGACAACATCTTGCACAAGATGGATTAATAGTAATTGTATTAACAATGGATTCTCAAACAGGAGAAGTTGTTGCAGGACCTGATGTAATTTCAAGAGGATTTGTATATGTTAGAGAATCAGAAAACTTAATGGATGATGTAAAAAGTGTGGTTAGACATGAGGTTTCTAAATGTGAAGAAAGAGGAGTTAGAGACTGGTCAACGATCAAGTCTACTGTCAAAGAAAATTTACGTGATTACTTATTTATTAAAACTAAGAGAAACCCTATGATTATACCAATTATAATGGAAGTTTAGAAAACTTTTCAGAGGAGGAAATAAAATGGACTATAAAGATTTAGCAAATTTAATCTTTCCAGATGCGAAAGATATATCATATTATGAAGAAAAATATCCAGAAAGAGATTTACCTGAAGGAGCAGTTGTAACAAGATTTGCTCCTAGTCCAACAGGTTTTGTACATATAGGTGGATTATACCAAGCATTAGTTGCAAGAACTATAGCTGAAAAAACAGGTGGAGTATTTTTCTTAAGAGTTGAAGATACAGACCAAAAAAGAGAAGTTGAAAATGGTGTAACCGGAATAGTAAACTCATTAAAAGATTTTGACATGGCACCAGATGAAGGAATGATTTCAGATACTGAAGAAATCGGAAATTATGGACCATATAAACAAAGCTTAAGAAAAGATATTTATCAAGCTTATGCTAAATATATGATAGAACAAGGAAAAGCATATCCATGTTTCTGTACTCCAGAAGATGGTGAAGAAATGCGTAAAAAACAAGAAACTGCAAAGGTAAGACCTGGATATTATGGCGTATGGGCTAAATGTAGAAATCTTTCAGTTGAAGAAATGATTGAAAAAATTAAAGCAGGAGTTCCTTATATTATAAGATTTAAATCACCAGGTAGAGAAGATAGAAAAATTAAACATAAAGATGTTATAAAGGGAAATGTTGATTTTCCAGAAAATGACCAAGATATAGTAATTATAAAAGCGGATGGATTACCTACATATCATTTTGCACATGCTGTTGATGATCACTTAATGAGAACAACACATGTTATTAGAAGTGATGAATGGTTATCTTCAGTTCCATTACATTTACAATTATTTCATGAGTTAGGATTTAAAGCACCAAAATATGCTCACATTTCACCAATTATGAAAAATGATAATGGTGGAAAACGTAAATTGAGTAAAAGAAAAGATCCAGAAGCGGCTGTTTCTTATTATAAAGAAGAGGGTGTACCGACAGATGCAGTTAAAGAATATTTGTTAAATATTGCAAATTCTACTTTTGAAAATTGGAGAAGAGCAAATCCAGACAAACCAATGGAAGAATTTGATTTCCAATTAAATAAAATGAGTGTTAGTGGAGCATTATTTGATATGGTAAAATTGCTAGACATAGGAAAAACAGTAATATCTAAAATGACAGCTGAGGAAGTTTATAAATATTCTTTAGAATGGGCAAAAGAGTTTGACAAAGAACTTGCTGAAATGTTAGAAGATAAAGAATATGCTTTGAAAGTGTTTGGAATTGAAAGAGGAAATAAAAAGCCTAGAAAAGATATTTCAAAATGGTCAGATGTTAAAGATAATATTGAATATATGTATGATGATAAATTTTATGGAAAGACTCAAGAATATCCATATCAACCGGCAATTTCAGATAAAGAAGATATTTCAAAAATATTAGATTTATATATTGAAAAATATTATGATGAAAATGATGACAAACAAACTTGGTTTGATAAAATCAAAGCATTAGCTGTAGAAATGGGGTATGCAGGAGAAGTTAAAGAATTTAAAGCAAATCCAGGTATGTATAAGGCTCATGTTGGAGATGTTAGTACAGTTTTAAGAGTTGCATTGACTTCTAGAACTAATACTCCTGATATGTATGAAATTATGCAGATACTTGGAAAAGATAGAATTGCTAAACGTTTTGAAGTTGCTAAGGAGAATTTAAAATAATTTAAGGTAAAGGAGGAACTCAATATGGAATACAATATTGGAGATATAGTTAGAACTAAAAAGCCACATCCATGTGGAAGTAAATTATGGGAAATCACAAGAATTGGTGTTGATTTTAAACTAAAATGCCAAGGTTGTGGACATGTTGTAGTTCTTGAAAGACCTAAGGCATTGAAAGTAATAACAAAAATAGAAAAAAAGGCTGAATGAAATAAAAAAAATAAAGAAGGTGTCCTATCATAGGACACCTTCTTTAGAAAAAACTTAAATATATCGTTCTATTATATTCCAAACATCATCGCTATAAACTTTTCTTTCAGAAGAAAAAGGTAAAGTAGTAATATCACCAATAGGATTAAGTTGTTTTTGAATATTTTTAGAAGCATTATCAACTTTAGTTTTAGCAATTTTATCAGCCTTATTTGTTATAATCATACAAGGAAGACCACTTCTAATAACATAATCATACATTAAAAAATCATTTGAAGTAGGGTCATGTCTAATATCTACAAGGAACACAATTAAGCAAATTTCTTTTCTGGTGGCTAGATAATGCTCAATAAATTCACCAACTTTAACTTGTTCTTGTTTAGACATTTTACTATAACCATAACCAGGTAGATCAACGAAATAAAACAAGTTATCAATATTATAAAAATTTAATTGTCTTGTTTTGCCAGGTTCGCTACTTGTACGAGCTAATTTTTTTCTATTAATCAATGTATTTATAAAACTTGATTTTCCAACATTAGACTTTCCGACCAAAACTACTTCTGGTAATCCTGCTTTTGGATATTGACTTTCTTTTACTGCTGAAATTTCAAATCTTGGAGTTTTTACTATCATAATTAAATTCATTCCTTTCAATATATAAATTCGTTAAAAATTTATAAGCATACTTATTATATCATAGAATTCCCGCAAAATCAAAGAAAAAATTGACATAATAATAAAAATAAGATATAATATTTTTGAAAAATGACTAATATAACAAGATAAATTATATAGAAGTTTTGATAAAAAATATATAAGTTAAATCTAAAGAAAGGAAGAAGAAATGAAAGAAGTAGAATTATTAGCACCAGCAGGCTCATACGAAAAAGCAAAAATAGCTTTTTTATATGGTGCAGATGCAGTGTATTGTGGAACATCATCACTATCATTACGAACAAGAGCAGACATGAAAGATGATGATTTAGTAAATACAATAAAATATGCACATAGTATAGGAAAAAAAGTTTATGTAACATTAAACATATTTGCCTGGGATGAAAAATATGAAGAAATAATAGAAATGGCAAAAAAATTAGAAGAATTAAAACCAGATGGAATAATTGCAGCAGATGGAGGAGTAATAGAAGTTTTAAAACAATATGCTCCAAGTATTGCGATAAATGTAAGTACACAAGCTAATATAGTAAGTTTGCATGACTGTAATTTTTGGCGTAAAAATGGTGCAAAGAGAATGATATTAGCAAGAGAAATGAACAAAAAACAATTAAAATATATAATGGATAATAAACCTGAAGACATGGAAATAGAAATTTTTATACATGGTGCAATATGTTTTGCATATTCAGGAAGATGTTTCTTAAGTGATTTTTTAACATGTAGAAGTGCAAACTTAGGAGATTGTGCACAAAGTTGTAGATGGTCATATAATCTATATGCTGAAGAAAAAAATACACCAGGACAATTTATGCCAATAGAGACAAATGAATATGGAACAAGTATATTTTCTTCAAAAGATTTATGCCTAATAAATGAACTTCCAGAAATAATTGATATGGGAGTTGACAGCTTAAAAATAGAAGGACGTCTAAAAACAGAATATTATGTTGCAAGTATTGTAAATGTATATAGAAATGCAATAGACGATTATAAAAAAGATCCAACACATTATGATGCAGAAAAATATATGAAAGAAATTGAAAAAATAAAAACAAGAGAATTAACAACATTTTATTTTAATGACAGAAAAAATACAGACATTCAAGAATATGATGGACATCAATATAATGAGAAATATCAATTTGGTGGAAAAATCGTCGGATATGATAATGATATAAATAATGGTAAGGATTCTAGAAAAGTTATTGTAGACATACGAAATAGGCTTGCAATAGGAGATACAATGGAAATATTAGTACCATATCAATTAGAACCAATTGAATTTAAAATAGAAAAATTATGGGACATAGATACTGATCAAGAAATTGATGCAGTTAGTCCAGGAGTAAAAGACCAAAAAGTAAAAATGACGATTCCAATTAAGTGTGAAAAAGATTGGATATTAAGAAGAAAAAAATAGTTATTAGTAGAGATTTACCAGTAGGGACACTCATGATTGGTTAAAAAAGTTACCAGTAGGGACACCCTTTGCTTACATCGCTAACTCATGC
>CAKPDR010000012.1 GCA_934149075.1 uncultured Clostridia bacterium
CTGGTAACAATTTTAACCACTTATGGGTGTCCCTACTGGTAAAGATTTTGACCACTTATGGGTGTCCCCACTGGTAATAAGGGTAACTTATTTTTTTGTCATAATATGTATATTTTCTACTTTAGCACTCATTTCCCTAGAAATTATATTTTGAATCTGAGCAATCTCATCAGCTTTAAGCTCTTCAGTCCCAACAATAACGCTAATACTATCAACATTCACAAAAATAACGCATTTATTAAAACCTTTTGTAGACATCAAATTTTCACATATCATTATTGCATTTTTTTCTTTATTCAAATCTGTAATTTGTTGCGTAACAATGGCTTTCTGTTCCTCTGATACATTAGAATTATTTAAAATTCCTTTATATGTTTCTAAAGTTTGAGAATACATTGTATCTCTTGATAATTTTGATTCTTGAAAATAATCATCTTTATTTGTAGCTGATGTTTCTTTAGTTTCTTGTTTATTTTCTTGATTATCCTGTGAATTAGCATTTTCACTCTTTGAATTATTTTCATTATCAGCTTTAGCATTATTTTTATCAGGCTTATCGTTTACAACTTCATTATTACTTACTAATGTAGCATCACCCAGATGCTCATCTGATGTTGTATTCTCACTTTCATTTCCAACACTAACTGTTTCTAATGTTTGAGTTTCATTAGATATATATGCCCAATACCCAGCAGTTACAAGCATCAACGCTAAAACATAAATTACAACAGAACCTTTTTTCATTTTCAATTTTCTCACCTCCCACTATTTTGAACCGCATTTCAAAAACTTGAATTTTATGTACTGCAAGTCCTGTAATTGCTTCAACAGCACTTACTATTGAAGATTTCACACTTGCATCTTTTGCACCTTGTGCAGTTATTATCGCCCCTTCTATTACAGGCATAACTACCTTTTCTGTAATAGGCTTATTTTCTCCACCTTCATCTGTATATGCAATCTCTTTTTTGCTTTCTATTTCTTTTACATCTTTACTGCTTCCTCCATCATTCTCTTTTGTTGTACTTTCAGATGTTGTTTCATTATACATTGCAACAACACTACTACTTTCAGAATATTTGATAAGTACTTTTACCTTTCCAACACCATCTATACTTTCTAATATATCTTCTAATTCTGTCTCTAAATCTTTTTGTTCTGTAACATTTGTAGTAGTTGTTTGAGCAAGTACTTTTGAATTTTCATCCTTTTTATCTTTGCTTCCTTTACTACTTGAATTATTCCACATACTATTTATTATTAATACTGTTATTATTAATATTATTATAAATACAATAATATTCTCAATTTGTTTCTTTTTGTCATTTCCTTCTTCACTCTTTTTAAAGAATTCTTTAAGCATAACTTCTCCTTTCATAGTGGGAAATTTTGTACCGGGTACATTTTGTCCCATTTTTTCTTATTTAATACTAACCTTAATTTTGCTTTCCTCAATCTCATATTCTTCTGCAAGCATTTTGATTGTTTTAGCAAGTTGTCCTTCATCAACCGATCCTGTAATTCTAACATTTATCGAGTGTATGCCTGCATTATTCTTTTTTGTATCCAACTCTGCGTCTACAACACATTTTTCAACTAAAAAACCTGCTTCCTCAAATTTAGATATTGCATTATTTTTTAATTCCTCTAAATAAATTTTTTCAATTCTTTCATCCATTGAAGATTGATCAACTTCATATTGAGATTTTGTTTCATATTTGTCTATATTATATTCTTCAACAGAAATCTTTTCTTTATTCTTAATAATAGGAGAAATTATATTAAATAACACATATACTCCTATAACCATTTGTATGTATTTTTTATTTTTGTTTTTCGGCAAAATCAATTCTATAATTGTAGCAACTATAACTGCTAATACAATTTGTTCTGCCCAAGAACTAATAAATTCAATCATTTACATCACCTATACATCATTCCACTATTTGAAATTTTTACAACCATAGTTATTCCAATAATAAGTATTACTGATAGACTGCATAAAATAGCGAGTAACAATTTGAATACTCCACTCATTTCGTCTAACAGTTTGACTATTTTTTCATCTGCAACAGGTTGTACTACAGCAGATGCTAAACTATATATAATACTTAATGTTCCTATTTTTATGATTGGCATTATACATATTCCTATTATTACTATAACCCCTATAAAACCAACCGCATTTTTTAAAATCACGCCACATCCTAGTACACTATCAACAACATCACCTAGCACTTTTCCCACTACTGGAATTACACTTGACACAGCTGCTTTGGCAGTTTTTGCTGTTATTCCATCAACACTACTACTTAGTGTTCCTTCTAAAGATACAACTCCTACAAATATAGTTAAAACAATTCCAAGAAACCACACTACACTTGATTTTAGGAATTTTGATATTTTTTCAATTTGGATTCTTTCTGAAATTTTTGATATTATTGAAAATACTACTATAATTAAAACTACTGGTATTAATACATTTGCAATTATATTTCCAGTAAAATTGCTGATAAATAATATAATTGGCTCTAATACTGTACTTGTTGTAATACTACCTGTATATACCATCAAAGTTAAAAGTAATGGTATAAGTACATTGATAAATCCTACTAAATTATTTGCAGTTTCTTGTACTAATTTTATTATTTCTGTAAAATTCGACATTATTAATGTGACTATTAATATATATTGAACAAAATAAATTATTTGAGATACATTGTTATTTTCTAAACTATCTGTTATTGATTTTAATATTCCATGTATTACTATAATTACTAAAATACTTATTAAAACTTTTAAGCTTGAAGTTACTTCTTGTCCTAAAAGTTTAAGGATTTTTTTATATATTGTTTGATTGTTAATTTTTCCTTGTACCGCTTCATTAAACATATCTGTTATACTTACATCTTCAAAAAAATC
Organism: uncultured Clostridia bacterium; assembly: GCA_934149075.1. Classification (GTDB taxonomy): domain Bacteria; phylum Bacillota; class Clostridia; order TANB77; family CAG-508; genus CAG-269. The sequence continues at coordinate 2,923 of CAKPDR010000012.1, forward strand.
TCCAGTATATTCTTTTGCATCTTTTAAAAAACTGTTTATATTAAATTTTTCTTGTGTTGATGTCATTATTTCTTCATTTTCAGCAAATACTTGAGTTGGAAACATTAAGCTTATTAGTACTAGGATAAATATTAAAATTATTTTTTTCATACTAATCCTTTCCTTTAAGACTAAGGTAAAATTTCTACAATTAGTTCCAATAAACTTGAAATTATCGGAATCGACATTGCAATAATGATTACTTTACTTCCTATTTCAATCTTACTTGCTATAGCTTTTTCGCCAGCATCTGAACAAATGCTAACAGCAAATTCTGTAATAATTGCTATTCCTGTTATTTTTAGTAATATCCCGAGAAATTGTTTATTAATATATGTCTTATCCGAAATTGATTTTAGTAAATTAATAATTCCTGTAAATTTCTCAATTATAAAAGCTAAAATTAATATGCCTGCAATTATAGAAACATATATTGTAAATTCTGGCCTATATTGTTTTAAAATTATAATGACAACTAATGCAATTAAGCCTATTCCAATTATTTTTATTATTTCTTCCATTTTTCTCATTCCCTTCTCATAAGATATTTTGGAAATGAAGAACATTTATAAATTAAATAAAGTTCTAACAGTCTGAAACAGTGAACTTATTTCTTTAATTACCATTGATAATACTATAACAAGACCTGCAAGTGTCGTCATCATTGCTTGATCCTCTCTTCCTGCTCTTACAAGAACTTGATGCAAAACAGCTACTAATATTCCAATAGCTGCTATTTTAAATAACAAATTTATATCCATCCCTTTATTCCTTTCTTTTCTAAGATATACCTCTATTAAAATAATATAATAACAAATACAAGACCTGCTACTACTCCTAATGTTTTATACATTTTTTGATTTTTCTTTTTTTCCTCTTCAGCTTGTTCAATCTGAATATCTAAAAAATTTTGAGTCATTTCAATCTCACTAATTTGCCCTTCCACATCAGTTTGTCCAAGTAATTTGCCTAATTTTTTCAAAACATCTTTATCTTCTTGTTTTATGCTTATATCAGAATTTTGTATGCAGTTCTCCCATACATCTTTTGTATGATAATATGTAATTTGATTTGCCATTTGTCCAAAAATTTTTTCTATTTCAGTCTCATTATCTTTTGATATTTGTTTAAAAATTTCTGCCAATGGCTCATATGTAAATTTTATTTTTGTTTTCATAATATTTAAAATATTTTTAAATTCTTTTAATTCCATTACTCTATTTTCATAACTTTTAGAAATAAGCATTCCAATTCCTGTTGATAGTCCAAATATAAAAATCAACAATATGTATTTTACCACTTGCATTATAGATAATAACATTTTGCATCTCCTCTTTTCTTTGAATTTAATAAAATTACTCTTTCAAATATATGTTTATCTAAAAGATTAGAAAGTTCAGGATTTCTTTTTATTTCATCAATATCTTTTCCATGCGCAGTAAAAATTCCTTTAACCCCTGAACACATTGCATAATCTATGGCATTTATATCCTCTAAACTTCCAATCTCATCACAAACAATAACATCTGGTGACATAGAACGCACCAACATTCTCATTGCCTCTGGCTTAGGCATATTATCAATCACATCTGTTCTAATTCCAATATCATTTTGTGGTATTCCTTTATACATAGCAGCAATTTCGCCCCTTTCATCAACAACACCAACAGTTTTACCTGTAAAACCTATAACTTTAATACCATTGCTTATATTTCTAACTATATCTCTTAATAATGTAGTCTTTCCACATCCTGGTGGTGAAACAATTAAAGTATTGTAAACACTATTATTTTCTAAATCAATTATGTCTTCTATTATCTTGTTACTACATCCTATTTGTTGCCTTGCAATTCTAAAATTCAAACTTGATATGTAATTTATATTTATAATTTGTCCATTATCTATTACTGCACTACCAACTATGCCTACTCTGTTTCCACCTCTAATTGTTATATATCCATCACATATTTGCCTTCTATATGAATAAACTGAATTCTCACATACCTTTTCAAACGATTGTAATACCTCTTGCTGACTTACAATGTATTCCATTAATTTTACTTCTTGTCCTATTTTTAATGCTAATGGTTTACTACTTCTAAGTCGAATTTCTTCAATTGGGACATTTTGTACCGGGTACATTTTGTCCCTAATTGTTAATGGCAAATATTCTAATACAGTTTCTAATCCTGTCATATTAGTCTCCTTAAATACATTTCTATCTTCATTTTGTGCAAAGAACAAAAGCGGACATTTATAGCATTAGTACCTATTATAGAAAAAAGAGCATATATTATATATATATGCTCTTGATATTTATTTTAGAACTGATTTATATTTATTGGTTCGCTGGACTTGAGTTTCTATAATCAATGTTGTATTTTTCTTCATCTGTTGTGTAGTCATCATCATCATTTGTGTATTCTTCTTCATCTGTTGTATCCTCTTGATCATTGCTTGTATAATATTCGTCCTCTTCATCATTTAAAAATCCAATTTTTTCATATATTGTCATTAACAAATCATTTAATTCTTCATCTGACGCGTCATTTAATATAGTTGCATTGTCATTATTAATTCCTTCTATTTCTAAATTTGTAGTAAAAGTATTTATATTTGTATAATTTAATGATATCTTTGTTTTATCTTCATAATTTTTTGTTCTTAAAGTTACTTCCATATTTTCTTCTACATTGTTTAATTCTGCTATATTTTTATATTGCATTTTAAAGTCTATTGAGACTTTTTCATCATCTTCTGATTCTACATTTACCTTCACTGCATATGTTAAATCTTCTTTGTTTTTTTCTTTTGTTATTTCCAATTGTCCTATCGTCTTGTTATCTTCGTCTTTTAAAGATGCTTCTACTTTTTTTAATTCTTTTGAATTTATATATACTTTTATGCACATTGTACTCTTTTCATTTGAATCTATATCTTTAATTTCATCTATCATATCATTAATATCTTCTTTAAATTCATCTTTGTCAACTGTATCGGAAATCTTATCTAATATAATATCATCATCACGTAAAGTTTCTAATATTTTTACTAATATTTCTGAAAATTTTTCTTCTGATATGTTCAATGTTATTACAATTTGCCCATTTATTTTTTCTTTATTAAATGAACTTTCTTCTAAATTTTCATCTAATATTGAAACATATCTCTTTTTTAATTTTGTTATTTCATCTTTTGTAAATCTTTTTTTATCAAAGTCAATTTTATCTGGTACTTCACTTGAATCCATTTCAAATTTTTCTAATAAAGATTTTAAATTTTCGTTTTTTACTGCTATAAATTTATTACTTAATAGATTAGATTTTATTCCTATTTTATCTCCATCGCGTCTAATTGTTATCGGAACATTTATTCCTGCTGATAAATTAGCTGTTACTGTCTGCTCAGCTAATTTCTTAGCATTATCTATTTTTCCTTCAAGTGTTATCTTACTATTATTTAACATTTGTAATGTTTCTTCATCTAATCTATCATCTTCACCTTTTGCTGTAATTTCAATTTTTCCATTATTTGTATAAGATTCATTTTCTTGTTTCTTTATATATTCTTCTAATTCTTCATCTTTTAGTCCATCAAATAAATATGATAAAAACAACTCCTTATTTGATTTGAATGCATCTGTCGCAAAGTAAGCATATGCTCCTCCCACTCCAAGTAAAATAACTACTATGAGTATAGCTAATAAAATTTTCTTTTTCATTTTTTATCCCCCTTTTTAATATATTTATATTTTACTATAACACAAAAAAACTGTCAATCTTTTTTAAAAATCGACAGTTTTTTTATTTTATTCTTCCCAATTATGGTATACATCCATAACATCATCTAATTCTTCAAGTCTATCAATTAGCCTTTCCATTTTCTCTTGTCCGGCTTCATCTAATGCAACTGTTGTTGTTGGAATCATTTGAACTTCGGCTTCTAAGAATGTTAAACCTGCTTCTTCAAGTTTTTCTCTTACATCTGAAAAGCTTGATGGTTCTGTTGTTATTTCATACACTTCTTCTGATGCATCAAAATCATCTGCACCTGCATCTAATGCTAACATCATTAATTCTTCTTCATCCATAGTTGTTGAAGCTTTTTCTATTACTATTACTCCTTTTTTATTAAACATATATGATACACAGCCAGTTGTTCCTAAATTTCCACCAGCTTTGTCAAATACATGTCTTACATCTGCTGCAGTTCTATTTCTGTTATCTGTATTTGCGTTTACTATTACTGCAACTCCGTTTGGTCCATATCCTTCATATACTACTTCTTCATAATTTGCAGAGTTTCCTTCTCCTGATGCTTTTTTTATTGCATTATTTATTGTATCATTTGGCATGTTTGCTGCTTTGCATTTTGCTATTACATCTTTTAATTTTGAGTTTCCAGCTGGATCTGGTCCTCCTTGTTTTACTGCTATTAATAATTCTCTACCTAGTTTTGTAAATACTTTTCCTCTAGCCGCATCTGCTTTTCCTTTTTTTGCTTGTATATTGTGCCATTTGCTGTGTCCACTCATTTTTCTCTCCTCCTCTTTAAATTTCATTTTATATTGTATCATATTTTTTTCAGTTTGTGTAGCTTTTTTTAAATATTTTTAAATGCTCAGGTATAAAACTTCTATACATTATAAATGTATTTGTACTAATACCATTTTTTTCATATATTTTTATAACTAATCTACATCTGTTTAAATTTGTATAGTGTCACATCTTTCATAATACATCTAAATAATTCCTAAATGTTCTAATAATATTTTTACTCCCATAAATATTAAAATAAATCCTCCAACTGTTTCTGCTCTTCTTTCATATCTATCTCCAAATTTATTTCCGATTTTAACACCAATTATTGATATTGCAAAAGTAACTATTCCTATTATTATTGCTGAAATCCAGATATTTACTTGTAAAAATGCAAATGTTATTCCTATTGCTAATGCATCTATACTTGTTGCTATTGCTAAAATTGACATAGTTTTAAAATCCACATTATCATTACAATTTTCGGAATTGTTTGCAAATGCTTCTTTTAACATATTTCCACCTATTGCAACTAATAATACAAAAGCAATCCAATGGTCTATATGCGTAACAAGGTCTTCAAACGTTGAACCTAATAAGTATCCTATTATTGGCATTAATGCTTGGAATATCCCAAAATATAATCCTACTATTATTGCTTTTTTCCAATTCATTTTTTTCATTGATAATCCTTTGCATATTGATACTGTAAAAGCATCCATTGCCAATCCTATTGCTATTAATAAAATTTCTAATATAGACATTTTTATCGCTCCTCACATAGTCCTGAAAAATATTATATATTTTTCTTTCACTTCCGTATATTTGTATTATTTTACTATCCTCTGTATAATTATCAATTTTTATCTATTAACAATTCCTTTGGGTTCTTTTTTAAACTACTTATAGATGATATTACCAAAGATATTATAAGAACCAAAGACATAAATAAAATTACATATATTATTGATTTTGGTAATATATTAATATCTAAGCTTGTTAAAGTTTTATTAAAGCCGTCTACTTCTGCTCCTCCACCAAGTTGACTAGATGCTGATTGTTTTGCTATTTGTTTTGCTATATTTCCAGTAACATTATTTAATATATTATTTCCTATCTTGTTTCCTGTATAAACTGCTAAGAAATATGATCCTATATATGCAGGAATAGAAATAAATACTAATTCAATAACAAATTGCCCAAAAATTTTCAATTTTGATATTCCTAATGATAGAAAAATTGCTATTTCCTTTTTTCTAGCATTCATCCATAAAAGTAATAATAATGACACTGTAATACCTGCAAATATTAATGAACCAGCAAATAATTTGTTTGCTATTGAATATATACCAGAAATTGATTGTTGTAATGCTGGATAATTTGTTGAACTTTTAACTAAATTGTATTGTTTCCAATTTATATCAAGTTTTTCAATATTTTTAATGACTTGATCCAAATTTTTATCACCTTTTACAAAAAACGTTGCATCTTGGTATACTGCAGTATCTTCTGTATTTCCATAAACTTTTGCAGCTGTATCTAAATCTGTTATTAATGTATTTTCATAAAGTTCTTGTGCAGAAGTTACACTACTTTCATTATGACCGTCAAACAGTCCTTTTATTTCTACTTCTAGTGTTTCATTTGCTCCTTTTTCATTATCTGCATCAAATAAATTTGATTTAATTTTTATTTTGTCTCCAATTTTCAAATTGTTCTTTTCAGCTAAATCCTTATGCATTAAAATCTTACTTTTGTCATTTTCTTGTAGATGTTCTCCTTCTATTAATTTATAAGCTCCTGACACAAATTTGTTTTCTCTTGATGAATCATTAACTCCTGTTAGCATAACAGCTCTTTTAAAATTTTCTGCTCTTTCTGGTGATTGATTTGCAATTGTTTTTTTAGTTTCTATAATGTCATTATCTACCAAATCAGCTACACTATTTATTCGCTTTACGAAAGAAGAAATATCATTAGATTCCACTATTTTATTTATATCTTTTCCTTTTATATTTCCACCACCTCTAGGTGTTCCAAGATTAACTCTTCTATTTATTTCTATTGAAAAACTATTTGTTATATTTCCAAAAGTTTCTTCTGAAGCTCTATTTGTAGCATCTTTAATTGCTAAACTAATTAGGCTAAGTGTTGACATAGCCATAATAACTAATAATATTATTATTGATTTTAAACTCTTTCTTGTTACATATGCAAAAGCATTTTTTATCATCACTATACCTCCTAATTGATTTTACTTATTTTTTTTAGTTTTTTGCCACTTAATTCTAAAATAATATCAGCTGAATTTGCAACTTCTTTACTATGTGTTACAACTATTACACATTTATTTCTCTCTTTAGCTAATTTCTTTAATACTTCTATTATTTCTCCTGCAGTGTCACTATCAAGATTTCCTGTAGGTTCATCAGCTAGAATTATTGGTGCTTCTGATGCTAATGCTCTTGCTATGGCTACTCTTTGTTGTTGACCTCCAGATAATTTCATTACATTTCTATTTATCTGACTTTCATCAAGTCCCAATTTAAGTAAAATGTCCTCTGATGCCTTTTTATTTACTAATCTAACATTTTCGATTGGTGTTAAATAATCAATTAAATTATAATTTTGAAAAACTAATGCTATATTGTTTTTTCTATGATTGCCATATCCTTTTTCCTCTATATCTTCATTTCTAAATAGAATTTTACCTTTTTGTGGCTTATCTAATCCTGCTAATAATGAAAGTAATGTTGACTTCCCTGCTCCTGATTTTCCTATTATTGCATAAAATTGTCCAAGTTCAAACTTTTGATTTACTGATGACAAAATCTTCTCTTTTGAATTTGAATAATTATATGTTACATCTTTAATTTCTAATATATCCATTTTAATCTCCTAACTTATCTTTGATAATATTTCTTTTGGTTTTTTTATTAATATCATTGCACTTGTCATAATTACTGACAAAACAATAATTCCTATTAATATTCCATAGCTCTGTAAAAATATTGTAATATTTGATATTAAATTGTCATTTTTAAGTAGATTATTGATAATAATTGTCGAATTATCAGAATTCTTAAATCCACCTATTATTTGATTCAATATAATATTTCCTAAAAATAAAGATACTACTATAGATGGTATTGATACAAATATCAACTCAAGTATAAATTGACCTATAATTTTTGTTTTACTTATTCCTATTGATAATAATATTCCTATTTCATAAATTCTTTCCCTTAGCCATAAGATTAATATTAATGATAGAACTATTATTCCTCCTATCATAATTGAATATGTCATAATTTTTATTATATGTTTTATTCCATCTACAGTTTCTAAAGTTCCTTCATATGCATCATCATCTTTTTCAATATTGAATTTTGACCAATCTATTTTTATGTCCTTAATTTTATTTAATGCTATATTTGTATCTTCTGGACTATCTGAAAATATATCAAGTTTGTTTGCAACTTCATTGCTTTTTGCTTTGTTTAGTGCTGTTTGGCTTGATTCATAATCAATAAACACCATATTTTCACTAAAGTCTGATGTCAGTCCTGTATATTTTTCTTGTTTTTTTCCAGAAAAAATTCCAACAATCTCAAATTCATATTCTTTTTTTATTTCATTATTGTTTGAATCAAACAATTTAAGATTAATTTTATCATTTAATTCCAAATTATTTTTTTGTGCTAGTTCTTCATGTATAATAATTTTTTCTCTATCATCTTTTTTTATATGTCTACCCTTTATAAGTGTAAAAATTCCACTATTAAATAAATTGCTCTTTTCAGTATTGTTTGTGGCTTCTATTGAAAATATATTTTTGAATTCTTCTGGCAAATCATCTCTTTCGACCATTTGCATTCCTTCTACTGCTTTAATATTAGTGGGTTTTGCTAATCCATCATATTGAGCAATTGTTTCTTTTATTTCTTTTATATTCTCTATTTCTTTAAATTGATTTATTTCAAAATTTTCATTGTTGTTTTGTGTTATTGATAAAGATGTATTTGATAACTTATATAAATTTCTTTCTATATTGCTAGTTGATTTCATTATGTTTAAACATGAGTATATACACGAAAGAACTGTTGTTAAAATAATAAATATAATGACTGTTCTATTCCTCTTTCTAAATATATATGCAACAGCATTTTTTAACATGTTTATCAGGCTCCTTCTTATTTATTATATTTTTATAACTTTTTTAAATATTTTTCTTGAATAATTGTATTTCTGTATTCGTATATTTTAACATATCTGTTTTAATTTTTACAAGGGAATATTAAAAATTTATACATAGCTTTATAAACTATTTTTACGATTCACAGCCCTTAAAAACATTATATATGTTTTTAAGGGCTGTGAATCGTAAAAAATCATTCTTCCACAACCTTAAAATCATAAGCATTTATATAATTAGAAGTTGTAGAAACATTCAATTGTGTTGTTTCACCTGCATTAATATTATTTAAGAAAGCAATCATACTTGAAATCTCATTCTCATTTTCATCAAGTAATATTATTCTTAATTTTTTAAATGATGTTTTTTGTTCTGTTTTATTAGTAACATCAGCCAAAAGAGTTGTCATTCCATCACTTTCTGTCAATTGTATATTTGATATTAATAAACCATTTACTAATTTACTTTCATTCAATTTTGTACTTTTATTTATTTTTATTCCATCCGCTATTTCTTCAACATAAGAATTCTCATCATTCTCTGTTGTCTCATGCTTGTTCTTTTTATTAATATTAACAATAACTGCAACTATAATTATTATCAATATTATTGCAACTATAACCCAAGCTTTTATTGATATTTTTCTTTTTTCCATCTAAATGTCCTCCTTAAATAAGTATATTTCTGTTATATAAATTTCCATATTATTTTCTAATTTTCCATAAACAATCAATTCATTATTTGTTTTAATATTCCTATAGCAATAATCTGCTAGATTATCATAAGTTATTAATTTTACAATAGATTTATTTTCTAATTGCATATAGAATCTTACAACTGAAGAATGTCTTCCTCCTACAGCAAATTTAAAATCTATTTTTCCTATTACTTTTCCAAGTAAAAAACATTTATTCATAATTATCCTTTTCTTTTTTGTATGCGTAAAACAAATATATTCATCTAATGATTACTAACATAAATTTTACTGTTCCATTTTTACCTTTTTAAGGAAGGAATAAATCTCTTTATTACTAATACTTTACTGTATATGTTCCGTAAAACACATAATCTGAAATAGTATTAGAGTGCAAGACGTGAACCTATGTTTGTATTGGTATTCGTAGGATTGTTGTTGTTGCGATTGCTTGCTGTATTACGGTCTGTTGCATTGTAATTGCCACCACGATTAGCACGATTAGCAAAAGAATTCGCCTCTTTGATTTATCCCTAATTTTTTAATTTTTCATTTTTTTATTATAAAAATCTTTTTCTATATAAAATAATTTATTTGATAAGTTATATATATTTGCCCATTTTACATACCCAATATGTCCTGCTAGATATCTTTTGGCTTCTATACTACTTATCTCGCCATTTTTAACTTTTTCTTGTAACTTTTTAACTTTTAATTTTAATTTTCTCTTACCCCTATCTCTTATTTTCATTCTATATTCATTTATTTTATATCCGCAAAAATTCACGCCTTGCTTTCCTTTGAATATTTGCGTTTTGTCGTTTAATTCTAATTCTAAGTTTTCTCTTAAATATTGACGTATTAGTTCTAATTTTGTTTTTGCTTCTTCTTTATTTTGTACAATTAATATACTATCATCTAAATAACGAACATAATATTTTACTTTTAATTCATGTTTTATGTATTGATCTACCTCATTTAAATAGATATTTGCAAAAATTTGACTTGTATAGTTTCCAATTTCTATTCCTTTTCCTCTCTTTTGAGCATATAAAATTTCTTTTATTAACCAAATTAATTTAGGGTCTTTTATTTTTCTCTGTAAAATCTTTAATAAAATAGATTTATCTATACTATCAAAATAATGTGCAACATCTGTTTTTATAATATAATAATCATTCCATTTTCTTTTTGCTTTTTTCATAAAGTCTTGTACACAAAATGCTGCTCTATGCATACCTTTACCTTTTAGGCAAGCAAACGAAGTTGGAATAAACTGACTTACAAAACCTTTTATTAAAAAATTATTTACTAACCATGTATGTACAATTCTATCAATATATCTAGATTTTTCAATTCTTCTTAACTTTGGTTCTGTAACATAAAATTCTACGTATCCACCATGATGATATGTTCCATTTTTTAGTTGTAAGTATAGCCACATAATATATTCTTCTTGTTTTAAGTTGAATTTTATTAATTCTGGCTTTCTATTTTTTCCTTTTCTTGCTTTGTTATGTGCTTCGAGTAATTTTTCATATGTCAAATATTTATCAAATTGATTTCGTATCGTCTTTGGCATAATATTTTACAAGTCCCCCTAATATCTTTCCAATTTCATAAATATGACCAATTGCAGTATTAAATTTTTTTATATCTATCCATGCATATTTTTTCATAATTCTTAACAGGATTCTTTGTGTATTTAACTGTGAATCAATTCTGTTCAAATAGTTTAATCTTTGATTTTTAGGTATTTTTGATAAATACATAATATTTTCTAATGTTGAATACATCATTTGCTTAAAATCTGTCCCTATACTAAATTTTTCTGTTCTTGGTAATTTTATAAGAACTTGTATCATGTATTCCATATATGTTTCATATATGGGTATCAATTTTAATTCATTTTCTTTATTCATATATTTTTGTAATCTCCTGTTTCGTTTTTTCTAAAAATTCATATGCTTGTTTAAATGTTAAATTGTCTAAATCCATATTTTCTATATCTTTTATAATTTTTTTTATTTTTGAATTATTCATGTAATCTGTATAATTATCTATTCTTGAATAGTCTCCGTCAATAATTTCAAAATTAATATTTCTTTTTTTCAGCTGTTCTATGTAAAATTCTAGTCTTGAAATTGGAAATCCACATTTTTCTACTTGCTCATTTAATTTAGTTTTTTTGAAGCCAAATTCTTGTGATAATTTCTCACAGTCAGAGTCTAATGCAATATAAAACATTCCACTCTTAAACAGATATACTTTTTCTTTATCTTTATTTTTCAAATTAATATATGACTTATGTAATTTACTCATTCTTTTGAATTCCTTTCATTTTCTTATTCAAAGGGGCTTTTAAAGCCCCTTTATATTAAATTATAATCTATTTGCTTAACCCTTCTTCCAGCCTCTTCAAGTTGTATCGCAATTAGTGGCCAGTGCTACTTCAAATAAAGTGCAAGACGTGAACCTAAGTACGTATAGGTAGACGTAGGACCGTAGTAGTAGCCGAACGCTTGCTGTACTACGGTCTGTAGCACCGTAAAGGCCACCACGACCAGCACGAAAAGCAAAAGAATACGCCTCTTGTGTCCATTCTCTAACATTCGAGCTTAGGTCGAAAATGTTGTTCATTATATCTGTAGGATATTGACCTGTTAGGGCTCTTGTTTCAGAATGATTTCCTGTAACTGTTGTTACTTTAGATTTATCTGTTCCTTGTAATACATAATTTAGCATTGCATCATACTGACATCCCCATATCATACAACTTGTTACACTACTATTGTTGTAATATGGATTACTTTCATAATTGCTATCTGATTTTAAATACATATTATACCAATTTGTTGAAGCCATCGGTGTTGCATTTGCTACTGTTTTTACTATCGTTCCTGTATTTTCTGCATTTGCACTTTGTCCTGCATTCCAACTACTTGTTTCATATCTTCCTACATAAAATCCTTTATTTGTATCTACACTTTTTACCATTTCTGTAAATTTACTATTCATATATTGTCCAAGTGCTGTTGGAGAATTTATTGTAGCATTTTTTAAATTACTTAGTATTTTATAGTTTATTGCATCATATGAAGTTCCACTTGTGTATTGCCATGAATTATTTATTGTACTATCTGTTACCAAGCTTGGTTCTCTATATCCGCTTTTACCTAGTCTGTAGTCCGTACTATTGTCCATTATATATGACTTTGTTCCACTATACGAATATAACATTCCTTCATAATTATCTGATGAATATCCTTGTTGCACTCTTGCCAATGGTTTGTATGTTGAACTATTGTTAGATGTTGCTATAGTGGTTTTTCCATCATATATTGCATTTTTTACTGGTATCCATACATACTGATTTCCAGCTTCGTCTTCTACAACTAATCCATTTGATATTGTATTATTTAAAGATGATGTACCATATTTAAATCCGACTGGTATTTTTGCTGTATTCCCTTCTTGGTCTGTATATACATAATTAGCATTTTTTACTTTTTCTGAATAAGTTTCGAGTTCACTTATTGTAGCTGTTTTAAAATATTGTGAATTGTTGGTTGTATCAGTTATTCTTGTGTATATTATATCTCCTGTTTTCAATTCTTTTATTACATAACCACTCAATCCTTTTACATCTGTTGCATCCTTCCAATTATTGTCTGTTGGTAAATCACTTCCTGTTAAAATCTGATATTGAATTTTATATTTACTATTTAGATATTCTTGGGCTAATTTTAAATATGCAACTCCCTCTGTTGATTTTCCATATACTTTATCCAAACTTGCAGGATTCTCTGTCAAATTTAATATTTCTGTTACTACTTGTCCAGAATAATATGTACTTGTTAACCCTACACCATTTGAAACTTCTACTTTTATATAATATGGTGTGTTTTGTGCAAGTCTTTCAAATACGCATGACCATCCCTTGCTTTCTACAGTACTAATAATATATTGTTCACTAAAATCAGATGCGGAATAATCTTTTGTACTAATTGTATATTTATAATTCTTTATTCCTGATTCACTGTCTTGGGCCTGTATTTTTATTTTTATATTATTGTTTCCTTTCTCTACTGTTGTTGCATTCTCATCTATAATAGGTGCTGTATTATCATTTGTATTATTTATATATAATGCCATTCTTGTTCCATTAGCATTTATCGTTCCATCATATCCAGAATTACTAGGATTTGATGATATGTATGTCAGATGAGCTTGCACAGCTGCTCTATCTAATGATGTAAATTTTCCATATTTATCTGTTGTTTTTAGATAAGAACCTCCTCTTAGATTTCTAAATATTTCTCCATTTGCTTCTTGTGTCCATTCTCTTACATTTGCAGATAAGTCAAATATGTTTTTAGATAAATCGTCTGTATATTTGCCTGTTATTTCTTTACTTCCACTTCTATTTCCAACCAAGCCTGTTATAACATTTATTGATTCTTCATCTTTAGAATTTTGAATCCAGTTTAACATTGCATCCCATTGGCTTCCCCATATCATACTACTTGTTACACTAGCTATTGAACTATATGGATTTTTATTGTTAAAATTACTATCTTGATAATAATATAACATATACCAATTCCTATCATATAATGGCTGAGTACCTTTTTTTACTTGTGTCACTGCGTTTAAAGAAAAATCATTTCCTATTGTACTTGTTTCATATCTTCCTACGTAAAATCCCTTATATTTATTTACACTATTTGTCATATTAGTATATTCTTCATTCATATATTGTCCATATTCTGTATATGTTTTAAATACATTTGCCCCAAAAGAAAAACTATTGTAATAAGATTGAGTGTCAAATGCCTCACTACTTGCCGTACCTTCTTCAATATTCCAAGTATATTTTCCATATGTAATTAAACTTGGTTCCCTATTTGCTGTTGTTCCAATTGCTGTTGAATTCCTTTGTTTTGATGAGCCTGTACTTGTAAAGTTATATAATATTCCTTCATAGTATTTTGTATTTCCAGTTTGTACTCTTGACATCGCTTTTTCACTAGAACTTGTGCTTTTATTTGTCTCTATTACAACTGGTACAGGAATCCATACAAATTCATTATCACTTGGGTCTCTTACTACTAAACCATCATTTACTTTACTACTTGTTTCTCCTGTTGATACTTTAAATCCCGCTGGTATTGTTGCTGTATTTCCATCACTATCAACATATGTAACTGTTGTATTTTGTGATGAATTTCCATTTTTATCTGTATAATATACAAATTCGTCTAATCCTGTTACTTTTACTTCTAATTTATCTGGTGTCCTATTTACTCCATCAAACAATGTTACATATATATATTTATTATCAGATAATCCTGTTACTGTGTCTCCTGTTTTCCAATTTGCCTCTACAAAATCATTAGCAGATGCTTGTTTATCTAATACTTGAGTTTGAATGTAATATCCTTCTTGTTCATATGTTGTATCTTTTTGCTTAAATCTTATTGTTCCATCTCCATTTTCTCCAAATTTTGATTTTACTTCAATCTTTTCGTTAGCTATATTTCCTAATTCTTTTGTTGTTATTGTATCTAATGTTCCTGAACTTTCATTTCCCGCTTCGTCTGTTGCTGTTATTTTTATACTATATGTAGTATTTTGTTTTAAACCTGTATATGTATAATTGTTAGTCTGACTTTCTCCTGTTTTAGTCCATGTAACACTATCATTAGGGTCTGAACTTTCTTTTACAAAATATGAAAATTTATTTATTGCAGACTCTTTATCTATTGCATTTGCACTAATAGAAATCTTATTTGTTGTTGATGTTTTGTTTTCTATTGTTACTGTTGGAGGCGTTTTGTCATTTGTACTTTTTATATATAATTGCATTCTTGAACCTAATATTAATCCTGAATTTACTGGCTCAATTCCTTTCCTTGACATCGGACTTGCTCCAGTTACAGATTTATCATATCCACCACCACGATATACTCTCTTATTATTTTCTGTTGCCTCCTGTGTCCATTCATTTGCATTTGAACCTAAATCATATATATTATCAATTATGTCTGATGTATCCTGTGCTGAATTACTTAATTGATTTTTTTGTCTTCCTATTGTTGATGTTACTTTATTTGATTCTGTTGTGCTTAAAATATAATTTAACATTGCGTCATATTGACTTCCCCATATCATACTTGACACTACACTTGTATTAGCATAATATGGATTTTTATTATATTTTTTATTATCTTGATATAAATATAAATTATACCAATTATATCCGGAAAGTATCGCATTGTTCGTCTTTGAACCCACTATTATATTATTACTTGAATCTTTCGTTTGTGTTGTTTCATATCTTCCCACATAGAATCCACCAAATAAATCTACTGATGATATCATACTATTATAACTATTTAAAATATATTCTCCCATTTCTTGTGTTGAACTAAATCCTAATATAGTATTATAATTTTCATTTTTAGCATCATTATTTGTTCCTATAGTTTTCTTCATATCCCAAGTATAACCATCACTATTGTTACCTGTAATCAAACTTGGTTCTCTGTAAGAGCTTTTTCCAATTCCTGTATTATTAATATTTTTATAAGACACAACTCCATTAAACTCATATATTAATCCTTCATAATAATTTGAATATCCTGTTTGTTTTATTGCCATTGGTTTATATGCATTTCCCTGAGCCATTGTTGCATTAGTTGGAATTCTAGTATTATTATCATATATTGCATTATTTACAGGTATCCATACAAATTCATTATTATTATTGTCTTTTAAAACAACTCCCCTTTCTTGAGTATTTTCACCTGTTGTACTTGATACTTTAAATCCTGACGGAACACTTATTGTATATCCTGCTGTTATATTCTCTAAAGTTGGATTCTCTCCATATCCATTTTCTCCTTCTATTCTTGATTTTAATGTTGTACTATTATCTATATATGTCCTATTTCCTGCATATGTAGTATTTGTTTGTGCTTGTTCTAAAGTTATTGCAGTTACTGAATTTTGACTTGTTGTAGTTCTTCCACTTTTATCTACTGCTACTATTTTTATTTTATAAATTGTATTTTCTTCTAAATCTGTTATTGTCGCACTATCATTATAATATGTATTTGTTATTGCTAATTTATAATTACTATCAGCTAATGTTTTATAATAATATTGATATGAGATTGCTTCTGATACTTCTTTATCTATTTGTACTTTTATTGTATTTTTATTTACTTGTACTCCAAGAATATTGTATTGTTTTTTCTCTATTTTTGAGAGTTCTGTTTCTGTATAATCTTTTTTAGCAGAATTACTTATTGTTAAAGATATATTTATACTTGTATTTACTCCATCAGTTAATCTTGAAGTAATTACATCTCCCTCTTTTAGCGCTCCAACATCTATTGATTTTTCTGTAGTCTTTGTCCAATTTGTGTCATCATTAATTTTATATTCCATATCATAGTCATCTGAATCGTTGTTCATTGTAATTCTTGCCTTTGAATTTCGCCAAATCAAGTTACTAAATTGTATATCATTTGTATATAGAGAATTCGTAGTAATTGTTTCTTCTCCTACATTTCCTATTTTGTCTGTTGTTGTTACTTTTATATTATAATTTTGACTTGCTTCTAAATCTGTAAACTGATATGTATTTGCTGTTATCTCTTCTGCCTTTAATTCATAATTACTCTCCCCGTCTTTTCTTATATAGTAACTATATTTTGCATTTTCTGGCATACCTGCACCAGCATCTTCTGCATTTACTTTTATTGCAATTGTATTTGCCTTTGATGAGTTTTGTTTTATATTTACTTTAGGACCTTCTTTATCTTCTGCAATTATTTCATAATCTAAACCATAATTTATTCCATCAGTTAATGCAATATATATTCTATCTCCATTTGTTACTGATATCCTTTCTGTGTAATCTTTCCAATTGCTCTTATTTTCCCTATCTGATCCATATTTTATAGTATATTCCGTTTTGGTTTCTAGGCTTATTTGTGCTTTTGCATTATTAGTATCTGTTGTTGCCTCCCATTCTATATTCCTTATTATACCTTCTTCTGCAGATGTAACCATTAAAAGTTGCACTTGTTTTATTGAACTTCCTAAATTTCCTACCACATCTTCTCTTTCTACTTTTATATAATAGGTTACATTAGATTCCAAATTATCAAATTTGAATTCTCCAGTTTTATTATTTCCACTTTCATTTGCAAATTGGTCTAGTGATTTCGCAATATAATATTTGTATGGCTTATCATCTGCTAAACCACTTTCGTTATCTATAGCATTTGCTTTTATTTTTATTGATTTTGTTGTTACTTCCGTTGTTTCTATACTAATAACTGGTTTTTTATTATCTGATATTACACATGTTGCATATTGACTATATTCCTCTCCATCATAAAGTCTTGCTACTATTCTATCCTTTAACTTTAAATCATTTATTATTTCTGTTCTATTTGTAACTTCTGTCCATCCTGTTTTATCATTTTCATCAATTGTATCATTTTCACCTATTATTTTATATTGCATTGTATTTGAAGAATGATTCGTCATTTTTACACTTGCTTTATTTTCTCTCCATATTATATTTGAAAATGTAATATTTCCTTTTTCCTCATCTTCTGTTATTTTTTTAGTTAAACCTATATTGAATTGGATTTTTCCTCCATGTGATGCCAGGCTAGTACAATCTACATCTTGTCCTTCTAGCCATATATACATCCTTAATCTACACACTTGTCCTTTGGGTATTTTAAATTCAGTTGCAGTTCCTGATGGTATTGGCTCTACTACACTTTCTTCTGTATTAACACTTAATAAATCATGTTTCTCAACATTATCAGTATCTGTTTGCAGAGTTATTTGTTTTCCTATATCAGTTATTGTTGTACCATCCCAATTATATATATTCTCAAATACCTTTCCTACTGATGATGCTTTTAACGCATATGTTGGTACTCTTTGATTTTTTGTAAATTTATTTGTTGTTCCTATGCCATATGCTAATTTATCATTTGCAGACCATGTTATTTTGTTATTATTTGTTACGATATAATCAACATGTGAATTTGCATTTGGTTCCCAAATAGTTACATCTTCTATTTTTGATTTTTCTCCTGTTGTTGCTGCCAAAATTGATTCTTGAGTTGTTTCTCCTTTTCCAACAGTAACACTTCCTACTGATGTATCTGATGTGTATAACGCAAATGCCACTCTTGGCGTATTTTCTAGTCCTACATTACTATTTCCTGATGCTGGTATTGTTACATTTGAGTCTATATCTAGTTGCAATATATCATCTCCTGTAGTTTCTACTGATGAATTTTCTAAAAACATATCAATTGCATAATATCCAGGATAAATATCTGGGTCTGTTACTGCTGTTGTTTCTTGTAAATTCCCATCATTATTAGTTTTGTTTACTGCTGTCGCCTTTACATTTTCTAATTTAATTTGGTTCAAATTTGTTCCTCTATAAAATTTTATTTCATTTCCTATTCCTATTTCTTCTGAACCAAGTGTTGATACAGGTAACAATTCTGTTGGTATTATATTATGGTCACCATTCCCAGTCACAGTTCCATATATGTTTTTTAAATCAGTCTGATCTGTATATTGAGAAAAATCAATACTACTAGACCAATTTTTAGCATCTAAAGATATTCGTAATCCTTCCACTACTTTTACAATACCTTCTAAATTGCCTATTGTTACATTTTTTTGAGTTGTAAACCACGCATATGTTGTCATTATTAGCAATATTGATGTAAATCCAACTAGAAATACAAGTTTTTTTATTTGCTTTTTCTTCATTTGATTTCCTCCTCTTTAACGCACAAAAAGACTATGTATATCGTTTACATGAAAACAATATACATAATCTTTCCATTGTTTTTTTATTCTTATATTCACTAAATTACATGTGTGTGTGTGTGTGTGTGTGTGTGTGTGTGTGTGTACAGCCACAAGGGTTTCAGGCTCCTCGTTTTTTCTGAATGTATACTTCATTTTTTCCTCCATCATTATTTCATACTCTACTTGACTATAGCATATTTATTTATTTTTGTACATATCTTTTTATAAAATTTTCCATTTTTTTGTCTTTTGATGTCATTATACTATACGAAGCTAAAATAAAACATATGCTATTTGTACTATATTTATTTAACTTTTTTCCACAAACTCAGGTCTCTATCTAGTTCAATCTAACGGATTTCTAAACAACCCTATATGTGGTGCATTATAAGTAAATGCAACAAAGCATGTAAATAAAACAATTAAAATAAAAATCGTCAAGCCATCTTTACACTCACTAATATGGTTTGTTAATTTATATGCTGTATATTCTCCCAGAAAAACTCCAACAAAAAAACTACCTATATCTAAAATTGCAAAATTTGTTCCAATAACTCCTGTGTATGTATAAAAAAATATAACCACAAATACTAATGCTACTAAAATACCTATAGTTTTCGCACATAAGAAATTTTTATATTCTTCTTTAGGTTTTAAATAAAAATATCCTATAATTGTAGTAATTAACATTGGAAAAAATAATAACTTTAAATGTTCCCATGAGCTTTCATTGATAGCTGAAAATGCACCAACTATTGCATTTTGATTTGACCAATCATATGTAAAATGTAAAATTGTTCCCAAAATCCATGTAAATATTACACTGAATATTTGAAATCTTAGTAACTTATTTTTAGAAAACTGCATATAAAATACCTCCTTGTATTTATATATTCATGTTTCGTGTTTCTAATACATTATAAATATTGTGTTTATTTTTTATAAAAAGAATATTTATTCTTTTGCTTAATATATTTTAATAAATGGTGATTTTATGAAATTATTTATTATAAAAAAAAGAAATTTATTGATTATTAATTTATTAATTTTAATTGTAATTGCATTTTTTACATGTTTTTCAGTGAACTTCATTCCTACCTCTGCTATTGAACTAACTTGTGATGCAATTATTTCTGATGATTTCAAAAATAAAGTTCAAGCACTTGCAAAAGGAGATGAAAAAATTGCATATTTAACTTTTGATGATGGACCAAATCCTTCAATTACTCCTAAGGTTTTAGATATCTTGCAAAAGGAAAATGTAAAAGCAACTTTTTTTGTTATTGGAAAAAATGTAGATACTTATCCAGATATTGTAAAAAGAGCTTATGATGAGGGGCATTACATTGCAAATCACGGATATGACCACAATAATAATCATTTATACAAAAATAATGACAGTTTTATTAATGAAGTAAAAAATACTGATATAGCCATTGGTAAAGCTATTGGTGTTGATAATTATTGTGCTCATGTATTCCGCTTTCCTAATGGTTTTATGTCACCAAATAATAAGTCAAAAAAGAAAGAAGCCGCTTCTCTTCTTTCTCAAATGAATTATACTTATATTGATTGGAATTGTCTGAATAACGATTCTGTAAAAAAATATAATAGTTCCCAGCTTTTAAATAACCTAAAAAAATCTTCTAAAAACAAAAATACTTTAGTTGTTTTAATGCATGATACAAAAGATGTTAGCAATAGTTCTTTGGTTTTAGAAGATTCTATTAAATATTTAAAATCACAAGGATACACTTTTCAAAATTTCTATGATTTAATTGGGTAAATTGTATTTAGTTACACATTTACCCTTTTATATAATTTTTATATTTTTCCATATTGTTTCTAATCATTGTTGCACTAATAGGATATTTTATTCTTTCTTTATCAACAATAACATTTTTTATCCCCAAATATTCAGCAACATATTTTCCATATTCTTCACTACTATAAAAATAATTTACTGGAATGTCTTTTACAACCTTTGATAAATATTCCATCTGGATTTTTACACTTTGTTCATCTAATCCATATTGTTTAGGACTATTAAATGCTTTAATTATTTTTACATTTGGAAATTTTTTTGTTATCCATTTAGTTTTGGTTTCTATGTCTATATCAAATTGTGGTGTGTCATATACTACCACGTAAAATTCATCCATATCTTTTAATGCCGTTTCTATCAAATATTCATGTCCTTTATGAAAAGGTGCAAATTTTCCTATTGTGAATCCTATTTTTTTATTCATTTTCGTCTCCTTTTACTTTTTGTGTTATAAATTTATTTATCTCTGCTCCTAAAAATATTGCATAAAAACAAGTGTATGTCCACATCATAAGTAACATTAATGCAGTTAAACTTCCATAAGTTATTGAAAATCCTTTGAATATATCTAAATATTTAGAAAACACAAAAGATATAACAATAAGTGCAATTGAACTAAATATCGCACCTGGCACTTGACTTCTGAAAGTTATTTTATGGCCCGGCATAAATTTATATAAAAATAAAAATACTATAAATACTATAAATGCATATATCATTTGTGTTAAAAGTTGAGATAAAAAAGTATAATTTTTCAAAAGTCCAAAATCATTCTGTATTGTTGAAATTATAGGTGTTCCAAACACCAATATAACTGCTCCAACAGCTAATAATACGACAAATATCATAGTTTTTAAAATTGATGTTAGCTTTAAATATATCATAGACTTTTCTTTATGATCACTATAATTATATATCGAATGTAGTCCTTTTACTAAAGCAAACAATCCCTTATCTGCTGATATTAGCGTAAATATTAACGAAATAGAAACTGTTCCAACAGATTTTGAATACACTTCTCTAATTATTCCTAATACCATTTCACTCATGCTTGATGGTATAATTGATGACATTATATCTAGCAATTGCTGTTGTTCTATGTTTGTATATTGAATCAATGTAAGTAATAAAATAACAAATGGTATAAATGATAATATTACGTAATATGCACATTGAGCAGAAATTTCACTTATATGATCTTCTTTTAAATTGCTTAATATTTTTTGTACTGTGGTTATTTTACTCTTTAAATTACTCATTAATAACTCCTTTTTTATGCTATATTTAAAAACCTATAATTTTGTTATATGTATCAATTGCAAAATTATCAGTCATGCCAGAAATATAATAAATAATAGCTTTATAATAATCTCTTTTATTATTTATATCAAAAACAACATCGTTTTTGCATGAATCTTTTCTTTTATTAGTCCAATAACTTTCTAACCATCTTTGAAAATCGCAAACAACTTCCGGATAAATCTTTTTAACATTTTCCATATTATTTAAAGTATTTTCGCCAACATAAATATTCTTTAATGTTGCATAAATTTCATTTATCACAATATTAAAATATCTATTTGAAGGCTTTATTTTATCACAAAAATAGATATGCTTATAATTAAAATCTTTTATTTCTTTTATTAAATTAAATGTTTCATCTGAAAAACATAATCCATTTTCTACTGAAGAGTTTTGGCATAAGTCTTTTATTAAGTGATGTATTATTACTGTATTATTTATAACTTCTTTTGATTGCAAAATTTTATACAATTCTTCTAACTTCTCGTCTAAAATGCCTAATGTTATTGCATCTTCAATATCTCTTCCTAAATATGATATTTTATCTGCTACTTTTACAACACATCCTTCCCAAGTGTATGGAGAATATTGATTTGGAAGTTTATATTCCTCCAAATCAATACATTCTTCTCTTGGTTTTAGACCATTTTCATCTACTTCTCCACAGTGTGATATTATGCCATCTCTAACAGCATATGTCAAATTAAGGTTTTGCATATTTTTATTAGTGTCTTCAAGTAATTCTATTTTATCCACATATTCTAACCCATTTCTTTCATGCCAAAATGACTCACCAATATCCCTTTTAGATATTTCAGACAATATCCTTTCTCCCGCATGTCCAAATGGACTATGCCCTATATCATGACCAGTTGCAATTGCTTTTGTTAGCTCAGTATTTAATCCTAAATATTTAGCTATTGTATAGCTTACTGATTCCACATGCATTACATGCTCAATTCTTGTACAAATATGATCATTTTCTGGTGAGAAAAACACCTGAGTTTTATGTTTTAATCTTCTATATGCATTACAGTGTAATAACCTTGTGTAATCTCTTTCAAATTCTGACCTCACATCATCTTCTCTTTTATATATCTCTTTTTCTCTTTTTATTATCTTTTCCCATTTAGGATTATTTTCATTTGCAGAATAATCTTTTAATTTATTTTCCATCTTTAGTTTCCTTTCATATTATCTCTTAATAAGCCACTATATACTTCTTTTAGTCCTTTCATATATTTAAAATCTTCTGGCTTCACTACCTCTGGTAGTCCTGTTTCCACACCAGCATGTTCTATAACATATTTAACAAATTCTGCACAATAAAATGAATATTTTTCTTGCATTCTTATATGAAATCCAGCTGCAAAAAGTCCTAATATGTTAAATTTATATTTTTCTTTATTTGCTTGAATTTTCATTATAATATTTTTAACTTTTTCATATTGCTCATCAGATACTCTTAATACATAAATTTTTGCTACAGTTTTATAAAACCTTTTAAAGGTTCCTTTATTTATGTACTCATGAACAAATCCACCCCAAAAAGCATTATATGGATTTAGCCTTCCAAAACTATACATATTATTGAGCTGTATATCTAATGAAATTGAGCAATGTGAAAATTCATCTTTTGTATGACATTTTATTATCCTTGATAATAATGTTCCTGTATGTGTTAGCACAACATATATTTCTTTCATTTTGTCCATCCTTATAATTTAAAATAATGATTTTATTTTACTTATTAAATAATGGCTTCCACCTAAATCTCTACCATTTTCTACCATACTTATTATTAACAATTGATTATTATTTTCATCTGTTGTAAAGCAATCAAACCAACCAAGTACATCGGCATCTGCATTTTTAGAACCCTTCAATTCTGCAGTACCTGTTTTTCCTGCAATTGTCCTTCCAGAAACCTTCATGTCTTTAGCTGTTCCTTGTTCTACAACTTGTATTAAATCCTCTTTTATTGTATTCGCTGCATCTTTAGAAAATGCGTTTTCTACTAAATATTCTGTTTTATTTTTATCATTTTCTTCCAAATAAGGTTTAATCATGTTTCCATCATTTGCAAAAGCAGAATATATTGAAGCCATATGTATAGGATTTACAAGGATTTCACCTTGACCATATCCACTATCTGCTAATACCTTTTCATTTTGAATATCATCACTATTTGAATATTGAGATTTTGATGTTGCTAATATAAAGTCTATATTTTCTCCAAATTTTATTTTCTTCAAACCACTTGTAAAATTGCTTTTTCCAATTTGCAAAGCTGCCTGAGCAAAATAAATATTATCAGAATATATCAAAGCATTTTTCAAATTTTTAGGTCCATTATATGCTGTAAGTGTTGTTATATCATATTCGCCCCATCCATCTTTTTTCCAACTTAATCCACTATAAGAAAAAGTATCATCTACTTTTAATGAATCAGTTGTTAATCCAATTGCACCTGTTATAGGCTTAAATGTTGAACCAGGGCAATAACTTTGTAAATATCTTGCAAGCATTGGATTTTTTTCATCATTTTTGATTGAATTCCATTTTTCAGTATTCATTCCTAATGCAAAATCATTTGGATTATATGATGGCGTACTTACAAGCGCTAATAATTCACCTGTTTTAGGATGCATTACAACAAAACAGCCTTCATTATCTTTAAGTTCACTATATAGTTTAGTTTGAATATTTGAATCTATTGTTAATTTTATATCTTCACCATTTTTCACATCAATTTTAGCAATATCAGCTTTTCTAGTTCCATCAGAACTCTCAATATATATTTCTACTCCATCTTTTCCTTTTAGTCTTTCTTCATATATTTTCTCTAATCCTGCTTTTCCAATAACACTTGTACTTGTATATCCTTTTCCTCTATTTTCTTGCAATTCCTCTGCTGTAATATTCTGTACATAACCAACTAAATGTGCAGCAGCTTCTCCTAATGGATATGTTCTTCCTTTATCAGTCTTTATCTTTACTCCTGGAATCTGAAGCAATTGATTTTTTAAGTCTGTGTCATCTATTGAAACTTTCTTTATTGGAACAAAAGAATCATCTTTCACCCAAGATACTGATATACTTTTATTTATCGAATCAGCTGTCACACCTAAAAGACTAGCCATTTTTTCTATATTTTCATTTTTACTCTCTCCAAGTTTTCCAGGCACTATTCCAACAGAGGATACTGAGCCTTTGCCTGCCAATAACTGTCCATTTTTATCTGTAATTGAACCTCTTTCAGCAGATATTGTTTTTATTCTAACTTTATCTGTATTGTTTAATTGAGGAAATATCAAACTAGAACTCCAATTAATCTTATATCTGTTTTCTTTATTCTTATTTGCACTTTTATCATTATTTTGGTATTGTGTTAATCTAACTGTATTTTGGAAATCAATTTGACCAGCTTCTGTATTCATTGTTGAATTATATGTAATTTTACTTGTTTTTGAATCTTCTTCTTCGATTCCCGTAATTTCAATTTTCATATCTGTCATATCAATTCCATCATAAATATTTTTATTTCTAGAAACGAAATCATCTTTGGAAATTTGTGCTTTTGAATCATCTGTTAACATATCATACATTTCATCATATTTCTGTTCATTAATATAAGCTATATATTGATTCCAAATATCTTCTGGATTCGATTTTATTTTATTATTTGTGTATAATATTATGCCTCCTGCAATTACTAAAACTATTGCAATTACTATAATTATCCATATTATAATTTTCTTGTTCATTTATCACATCATCCCTTTCTTATTTATGAAATAATTATATAGTATTATATTTTTTATTGCAAGTTTTTTTCCACAACACTTCTTAGAAATATATATTAAAAAGAAAGCGGTAATTTTTTCGCTTTCTTTTTTGTATCAATCTTATTTTTAGATATGTGCCATATTTTTTAATTTTATTCCGTATTTTTTTTCCATTATTGGAGAAATTGACGTAATCTTTTTTTTGTCTAACAATAAATCATCACTATAGTTAATCGCATTTTCATCTGGATGAACAAGAATGCATTTAATATTAAAATTTTTTGCAATTTCTGAAATTTTCTCATCAATTTCTCCAAATGCAACTACAGCATATGGTTTTATGATTTCACCATCACGTTTTGTTTCGCACGTAATTTGGTTGTATACTCCCAGAAGATTTGTTAACTCTTCTAACTCATTTAATTTCAACCAGAAACTTGGAAGAAATGTTAACTCTTCTTCGTTTTCTGCATATTGTTCAGTATCACTGTCTGCAGGAAAAACGTGCACTATTTCTTTGGGTAACATATTATAAATCAAAAAAGGTTTTCCATGAAAGTGTGATACGTTTCTATTGTTTATCGTAGAAAATGCAACATACTTTCTTCTTCTAAATACCTCATAGTATTCTTCGGACCGGTAATCTCCACCAAAGTCTGTGTCCACTCTTCCTAAAAAATGGAATTCCTTTCCTTTCGGTATTTCAATTACTTTTTCAATGTCATTAAAAGAATTCCATGTCTTTTGCGAAATATCTTTACATGCATATTCCCTACATTCCTTATAAGTTAAGATTTGTATTTCTCTTTTTAATGCAGATATTTGCTCTGTAAAGAGCGATGAATTCCGTAATTCCCAATCTCGTTTCATTAATTGATACATTTTTGTTTTCCTCCTGTAAAAAATTTTTTTATTAAATTGTTACATTCTACCTGTAAAACAGGATTTTTAAATACTTCCTTTAGTATTTTATCACATTTACATAATTTAGTCAATTGGGCTTTTTATTTCCAACTTTCTATAAACTCTTCTGGAATTTGTAAATTTCCTTTTCCTTCACCTAAATTTATTCCAACTTTATTCTTTCCATGGTAATCACTTCCACCACTTCTAAAATATTTTCTATCTCTTGTTAATTTTAATAAATATTTAATTTGTTCATCGTTGAATTCACTATGCATACATTCAATTCCATCAATACTGTAATTTGCTAAAATTTCGTCTATAAACTTTTCTTTATCTTCAGCCCATTTATATATAAATAAGTGTGGCAAAAATATCAATCCATCACATTTTTTTACTATATCTATAGCTTCTTGTATAGATGGATAGTCTGCTGTCTTGTCTATATATAACTTGCTATTAACATCTCCACAATATTTTTTAGAAAAATTGTCAAATGTATCTAATATACCTTGTGGAAATATACTTTTATTTTCTTCATATTTTATAAGTTCTTTGTATATGCACACACTTGCCCATTCTTTTTCTGGATTAAAACTATTTTCAAAATCTTCAGAAAATTTCAGACCCATTTCTTTACAATTTTTATATAAAATACTAAAGTACTTTTTTTGCAATTGTGTTTTTGTCTTATCTTTATAATATACATCTGCCCAGTCTTGCATTTTTTCTGTGTCAATTTTATATCCTAATATTTCTATCAATCTCCCTTTATAGCTACATTTAATTTCAATTCCTGGAATTATTGTTCCTGTATAATATTTTTTCACATCAATATTTTTCAATTCTTTATAGGCATTACAATTATCATGGTCAGTTATTGATATATAGCTTAGTCCCTTCTCCTCTGCCTTTTTTAAAACATCTATTAGACTATCTGCCCCATCTGAATATGTAGTATGAATGTGCAAATCAATCATATTTATCACCTTTCTGTTTATAAACTTATTATTTTATTTTTGTTCCTGTTCTTTCCCTTGCTCTTTTGCAAGAAGTTGACAAAATTCTTGCTCTAGATTTATTATTTTATCCATCTGAATTTTTGTTTTTACTCTTGCTTTTAACGATTCAATTCTCTTCAAATATTCATCTGAATTTTTAAATATTCTTTTTCTTTCTTCATTTCTTGTCTGTTTTATGCATTCAACTGCATTAGGATATGTTTTATCACCAGAAGTGTACACTAATTCAGGTGTTGTCTCAGTCTTTCCTCTTTTAAATACTCGAATTTTATCATATAAATTTTTATCATCTATTTGTTGTAATGTTTCAAGCATTCTGTTGTATGCTCTGTCGTGATTTTCTGCAGTTACAGCTCTTGGTGGAAGATTTGACTCTATAAATCCCTGTTCCCTTTCATATGAAGATAGCAAGCTTTCAAATCTGTCTACAGCTAACACATCTATTTCAACATTATATCCACCTTTTACTTCGATTTCTTCTCTTTCACCGTTTTCTTGTACTTTGCCTATCTTTGCCTTTCCACCATTTCTTTGAAAATCAAGTATTTCAAGATATCCATTTGTACTACCAAATGTGCCTTCTTGTATTATATTATTTCTTAATTGCACTGCTCTTTGTCTTAGATAATTGTCTAAAGCAGGAAGAATAAATTTTTGCAATTTCGCATAAGATTCATTAGGATATTCCTTTAATATTTGTTCATAGTATTTATGATAAATTGCAACTTCATCTGGATTTATCTCTACAAATAAATCTCCCGTCTGTTCTCTTTGTTTTTCTGCTTGTACAAATGCTTTTAATCCCGTTTTTCCTCCTCCAGCTTGTGAAACTATGAAAATAGATTTTGGGTTGTTTGATGTTTTTGTTCTCATTAATAATGCAAGCTCTGCCATCTTTAAACTTGATTCAAATTCCTCTTTTGTTAAATCATATTTTTCATTCTTTATTTCTGACATTTTTTACTCCTTTACTTCCTTTAAATATTTTTCTATTACTTTGTTTATTATTTCTTCATTTCCTAAATATATTTGATCTCTTTCATCTTCAAGTTTTACTATTTTTTCTTTGAATTTATCAAATTCTTTTTCTTTATTTTCTTTTATTTCTTTTGCAATTTTCAAATTAATAATATTTATGGCTAATTCTACCTGCTCCATTTTCCTCTCTCCTTACATTAAAAATCTAATTATATTTTACATTGTTTTTTTACACTTTTCAAGTGTTTTTTTATTTTATTTCATATTATTGATTACGATCCATTGTTGCAATATATTTATCATTTTTTTAATTTCTCTTTTATTTTTTTATTAAAAGTGATATCATACAAAATATAATATAACACAATGGAGAGTGAAACAAATGATACAAAGAGAAAAAAATCCAGAATATCTAAATTCTTTTTTAGATTATTCAATAACCATATTAAATAAATCACCAAATTCGGTAAAAGAATATAATTATGATTTAACAAACTTTCTAAAATTTATGGCAATTCGTTTCAAATTAACTAATGAAACTGATTTATCCCAAATAGATATTCTCATATTTACTGAAAATTATTTAAAAAAAATAACTCTTGATGACATTCATGCTTATATATCACATTTGGCAATAGATAACAGAAGTAAAGCGACAACAAGGGCTAGAAAAGTTTCAACAATAAGAATATTTTTTAAATATTTATCTCAAAAAGCTAATATTTTAGAAATAAATCCTGCTCAAAATTTAGAAACACCAAAACTTGAAAAAAGAATGCCAAAATATTTATCCTTAGAAGATAGTAAAAAATTATTGAATGTTGCAGAAAACGAAGATAATAGGAATTACAAAAGAGATTATGCTATTACTACATTATTTTTAAACTGTGGTATGAGATTATCTGAATTGGTTGGAATTAATATAAATGACATTGATTTTAGTGAATGTAAAATGACAGTAATTGGTAAAGGAAATAAAGAACGCACAATCTATTTAAATAAATCATGCATGGTTGCTTTAAATGATTATTTGTCTTCTCGACCAGCTTCAAATATGGTAAAACATGATAGTAAAAATTCTGACAAAGCTCTCTTTTTAAGTGAGCAAAAACAACGAATTAGTAATAGAACTGTTCAAAATATAATTAGTAAAGAATTAAAACAGGCTGGATTAGATACCAAAAATTTATCTGTTCATAAATTAAGACATACTGCTGCTACCTTAATGTATCAGTATGGAAAAGTTGACATTAGAGCTTTACAAGAACTTCTAGGTCACCAAAGTATTTCTACAACTGAAATTTATACTCATGTAAATAATGAACAAGTTCGTAATGCTATAGAGTCTAACCCTTTAGCAAACCCTAAAGATTTATAATTTATTTTATGATGAATTGAAAGGATTAAAATATGAAACAACCAAACCAAGAAATATTATTTAAAAATACAACTAAATATAATTCTAAAAATTATAATCAATTTATAGAATTTCATAATAAAAAATTTGCTTTTTCTAATAATTTTTATACTATTATTATGACTATATTATTAATTTATTGTATAATTTTAAACACAAAAAAATTAAATATTCCTTTTTTATTTCTTTTTGTAGCATTACTTATCGGCTTTTTATTATGGAGAATTTATTTTCCTATGAAGAGATACCAAAAAACTCAAAAAAAACTTGGTAAAATAAAAGAATCTCGTTATACATTTTCTTTTTATAATTTATATTTTCAGCTTGATAAAAAGGTTATATATTATTTTAAATTATACAAAGTTTTTGAAACAAAAGATTATTTTTATTTATACATAAATCCAGACTATGCTATGCTGGTTAATAAAAATAGTTTTGAAATTGGTACTTCAGATGATTTTAGAAAATTTATAAAGAAAAAATGTCTTTTAAAATATAGAAAAGCATTATAGTTTTTAAAATTTACCAGTAGGGACACCCATAAATGGTCAAAATCTTTACCAGTGGGGACACCCTTTGCTTATACTGTTAACTTATGCTAAGCAATAAATGTAAACTTTGAATGCAATTCCGAATGTGCATGTAGAACCTATAGAAATTCTTATGCAGTTTTACGGAAAGAGTTCACGAGAGTGGAAGGGTGCCATAAAACAAATTAGAATTTCTTAAGGTTCGAAATAAGCCGAGGAATGAAATGAAAAATTTACATTTATTGCTTAGCATAAGTTAACAGTATAAGCAAAGGGTGTCCCCACTGGTAAAGATTTTGACCATTCATGGGTGTCCCTACTGGTAAAATTTATATTCATAATAATATTGGCTGAATTTGTTCATTATCTAAGGCATATTCTATAGTCTTTATCAAATATGATGGATCAAAAACTATAGAACGAGGTTTAGTAATTGGATTATCTTGCTTAAATGGAACAAAATAATAGTGTTTTCTATTAAACAATTTTCCTATGTTTTCTCCTGCACCCGAAAGTCCATTATTAGTTGATATAGCTATAACTACAGGTCTTTCTCTTCTTAAATGTGATTTAACAGCCATAGTTGCTGAATTATCTATTATGTCATTTGCAAGTTTTGCCATGGTATTACCTGTTGCAGGTGCTACCACTAATATATCTAACATATCTTTGGGACCTATTGGTTCTACTTCCTGAATTGTGTGTAGAATTTTGGTTCCAGTAATATCTTCAACTTCATTAATAAAATCTTCGGCTTTACCAAATTTAGTATCCATTGTGTAACTATTTTCTGACATTATTGGAATTACTTTAGCTCCTAATTTTACAATTTTCTTAAGCTCATCTATTGTTTTTCTAAATGTACAAAATGAGCCTGTCATTACAAATCCTATTCTTTTTCCTTCTATGTTCACAATTTAGAAATCCTCCTTTCATACTATTTATATATAATATGATTTTATGGAGAATTTTGTCGAAGTAAATTTTGAACCGGGTACCTTTTTTTACTATTTCATAAAAATTAATATTAAAAATATAGATTTAAATGAAATAACGAATATGATTGGAAAAGCTTTAGAAATTCTTACGAAATTTTATGGAAAGAGTCCTGAATTTTTTGGAAATTTTTATTTTTTAGATAAATTTTACATATTTTTCTCATCACAAAAATTCTATTGACATTATTAACATAATATTATATAATGCCTTATATATGGGAAAACCCATTTGTATATAAATTTACCCCATTTTCACCTTTATCGGTGTTAATATATGTATTAAGCCATTAATTAATAATATATATAGGAGGAAAAGGTTATGGCATACTACAACAATTTTTTTGGAAAAAAGCAAAAGAAGCAGATATCGTTATTTATAATGATAAAACAGGGCACTGCATACATTGTGATGTAGATTTGTTATCCGAACTTTATAGCATTGTAGCCTACAGCATAGGTCATCCAGATGGAGATTGCGTTGAATGTTTTAATTTACAAATTCATGGAACTAAGAAAAAGATCATTCCGATTAAATGTTTAAAAGATGAAAGTTTAGCTATACAAGTAGCTTTCTTACTTAACCAGTTCGGATTAAAAATAGAAAGGTATTCTTGGAACGGATCCATTTATGTTGTTGTTTTAAAATAATATTATTTTTCACTAATATATTAAATGTACAAAATGAAGGAGATAAAAAATTTTATCTCCTTCGTTTTTTATATAACATACATCAAAACACATAATACATGTAATAAATTCCCAAAAAATACGCATAAATGAAATATTGAATGTATGTATTTATGTTTTTTTCCTACTCCGTAAAGAATCGCTCCAATTGTATATATAATTCCTCCGGATAATAACATTATAAATCCTGGCATTCCTAATAAGCTAGGTAATAAATTTCCTTTTATTATTATACACCATCCCATTACTAAATAACATATCATAGAAAAAATTTTATATTTTTTCAAATCAATTGCATTTAATGTAATTCCTAATATAGCAAATCCCCATATGATTCCAAATATTGTCCAGCCTAAGGCTGTTGAATATTCTCTTAATGTACATAATGCGAATGGAGTATATGAACCAGCAATTAGTACAAATATCGCACAATGATCTAATACTTGGAAAACTTTTTTTGATTTTAGTTTTGGACTCAATCCATGATATATACTTGACATAGTATATAAAAATAGCATTGATACTCCAAAAATTATTCCACTTACTA
This sequence comes from uncultured Clostridia bacterium, assembly GCA_934149075.1. GTDB lineage: Bacteria > Bacillota > Clostridia > TANB77 > CAG-508 > CAG-269. The sequence goes on from CAKPDR010000012.1 coordinate 36,253, forward strand.
TTCCATATGGATTATGGCGAATACCTCCAAATACACTACATAATACTATAGTTGCAATTCCTGCAACTCCACCAACTATGTGTGAGACCATATTAAAAATTTCTTCACCTTTTGTATATTTGGGTAATATTCTATCTGCTAATTTCGTTCTTTTCATATATAACCTCCTATTTTTAAAAATCACATCTAGTTTTTAATACTAGATGTGATTGTATCACACACTATTTTATTTGTCTACTACTTTTTCTGAAATTTTTTATATATTTTCAAATTCTTCTACAATATTATCTATAGAAATTTGTTTTTGAGTTTTTTCTTCCATATTTTTTATTGCTATGCAATTATTAGCAAGTTCATCTTCACCTAATATAAATACATAAGGAATATGTTCAACATTAGCATAATCTAGAGCTTTTTTTATTTTTCTATTTTTCATTTCAACTTCAACTTTATATCCTGCATTTCTCATTATTTGAGCTATTTTCAAGCATTCAATTTCAGTTCCCATTGGAATTATGTATATGTCAGTCAATGCTTTTTCTGTAAATTCTTCTCTATTTTTTAAAATCTCATATATAACATTTAGTCCAAAACTAACTCCTACTGCTGGATATATTGTGCCATTACTTATGAAGTCTGTTATCATTTTGTCATAACGACCTCCACCGCCAATACTTGAAGTAATACTTCCATCTTTAACATATACTTCAAAAACTGTGCCTGTATAGTATTCTTGCCCTCTTGCAAGTGATGGTGCAAATTGAACATATTCTAACAGTCCAAGTTTTTCTATATATTCTTTCAATATGTTCAATTCTTCTATACCATCTGCAAATATTTTATTTTTGTTTTCAATACTTACAAGCTGTTCTACATTCATATTCAAATACATAAATAATTTTTCTATTTGTTCATCATTCAATCCAATTTTCTGAAATTCTCTTTCAAGCTCTTGTTTTGTCATTTTTTCAAATTTATCTATTATTGTTATTGTGTCAGAAATTAATTCTTCTGAAATTCCAGCTTCTATTATTATTCCTGATAGAAATTTTCTATTATTATATTTAATTACTACATCAATTCCTAAATTTTTGTATGCTTCTACATATAATGCTACAAATTCTGCTTCGATTAATTGACCTTCTATTCCAACACAATCTACATCACATTGTATAAATTCTCTATCTCTTCCTAATTTTACAGGTCCATTTCTAAATACTTCTCCTATTTCATATCTTTTAAATGGTAACCTTGTATTTTGATTCATTGCTATATATTTTGCAAAAGGAACTGTTAAGTCATATCTTAATGCTAAATTCCTATTACCTTGATCAGTAACTTTATATACTTCTTTTAATATGTCATTTTCCTCATCATATTTTAACGCTAATAAATCATAATAACATAATATTGGTGTTTGTAATGGCTTAAATCCATATTTTTCAAATACTTTTTTTAATGTATCTGATATATAATTCCTTATAAATTGTTCTCTTGGTGAATAATCCGCACATCCCTTTACATTTCTTAGTTCTATTTCTTTCATATCTTACCTCTTTTTTATAAATTGATAGCCATATTATACCATCTATAAGCAAATAAGTAAATAAATATAAACAAATTTTGAATAAAATGGTTACAACTTACTAGATTTTTTTCTGTTAATTATGAATCACATAAATTATTGCTTTTATTTAGTAACTTTTTCAGCAAAAGTATTATTTACAATTTTATCATAAGGAGCTTTCTGTTCGAGTTCTCCTGCCTCTGTCATAATTAATTGAAGTTTGTCAAAAGCTTCTTCTTGAAGAATAGGATTTTCTTTCCATGCCTCAATATCTTTATATTTTTGAACAGACTTTTCTAAAGATTCCACAGTTGTATCTGGGAAAAATCCTTGTATAACTTCAGCAATTTCTAATGCAGTATGTTCTTTAACCCATTGTTCGCCTTTATATATTGCCTTTGTAAAACTTTCAATAATATCTTTATTGTTTGAAATATAACTTTTTTTCGCACAATAAGCTGTATACGGAACTTCTCCTGCAGCTTCGCCAACTGATGCTACTATATATCCTTTTTTAGCATCCTCTGTCATGGAAGCAGTAGGTTCAAATAAAGTAACATATTCTGCATTTCCACCAGTAAATGCTCCTGCCATTAAATCAAATTTTATACTATCATCTAGCACTAAATCTTTTTGAGGATTTAAGCCATTTTGTTTTAGAACATATTCAAGTGTCATGTATGGAACTCCACCTTTTCTTCCTGGAATAACTGTTTTTCCTTTTAAATCTTGCCATGAGAAATTATTTGTTGGTTCCTTACTTACTAGAAAAGCTCCGTCTTTCTGTGTTAACTGTGCAAATACTTCAATATAATCTTCCTTTCCTTCATTATAAACATATATTGATGCCTCTGGCCCACATAATCCAATATCACTTTGACCAGCTAAAATTGCTGTCATTACCTTATCTGCTCCTTGCCCTGTTGTTATTTCTAATTTTAGTCCTTCTTCTTTAAAAAAATCCTTTGATATGGCTACATATTGGGGTGCGTAAAATACTGACCTTGTTACTTCATTCAATTGTATTTTATGTAATTCTTCATTTTCATTGTTCTTTGTTATCTGTGCTTTTACTAAATATACAACTGATGTTAATATTATCATTAGTAATATCACTATAATAGTGAATTTCGTTGTTTTTTTCATATTGACCTCCTTTTATTTTTGTATATTTTATGTTTATTATAAAATAATGTGAAAAAAAAACGAGCATTTCTGCTCGTTTTTATTTTGCATAATCAACAACTCTAGTTTCTCTAATAATATTAACTTTAATTTGTCCTGGATAATCCATTTCGTCTTCAATTCTCTTAGATACGTCTCTTGCGAGTAATGTCATTTTATCATCTGTAATTTTTTCTGGTTTTACAATTATTCTAACTTCTCTACCAGCTTGAATTGCAAATGACTTTTCAACTCCATCAAATGAATCTGCAATAGATTCCAAATTTTCCAGTCTCTTTATGTATGCCTCTAATGTTTCTCTTCTTGCTCCAGGTCTTGATGCTGAAATTGCATCAGCTGCTTGTACTAATACCGCTTCTAATGTCTGTGGTTCAACATCTCCATGATGAGCTTCTACGGCATTTATTACCAATGGATTTTCTTTAAATTTCTTTAAAATGTCAACACCTATTTGTACATGTGTTCCCTCCATATCATGATCTAAAGCTTTTCCTATATCATGTAATAATCCAGCTCTACGTGCTAATTTTGCATCTAATCCTAGTTCTTCTGCCATTATTCTTGCTAAATTTGAAACTTCTATTGAATGATTTAATACATTTTGTCCATAACTTGTTCTATATTTTAATTTTCCTATTAATTTTATAAGTTCTGGATTTAAACCAATTACTCCTGTCTCTAGTGCTGCTCTTTCACCTTCTGATTTAATAGTTTCTGATAATTCCTCTTTTGCTTTTTCTACCATTTCTTCTATTTTGGCAGGATGTATTCTGCCATCATCAATTAATTTTTCAAGTGAAATTCTTGCAACTTCTCTTCTTAGCGGATCAAAACCTGACAAGATTACTGCTTCAGGTGTATCATCTATTATTAAATCTATTCCTGTAAGAGTTTCTAGTGCTCTTATATTTCTACCTTCTCTACCAATTATTCTTCCTTTAATATCATCTGATGGAAGTGGTACTATTGAAACTGTAGTTTCAGCTGAATGATCTGCTGCACATTTTTGTATTGCATAACTTATTGTTTCTCTTGCATTTTTCTTAGCTTCTTCTTTTGCTTTTTGCTCTAGTTCTCTAATTAACGCAGCTTTTTCACTTGTTATTTCCTGTTCAACCGTTTTTAATAACTGTGATTTTGCTTCTTCTTGAGATAAATTTGCAACTTTTTGAAGAACTTCTCTTTGTTCTTTTTCTAATTCTACTATTTCCTTTTCTTTTTCTTTTAGTTCACGTTCTTCTTTTTCCAAATCTTTTTCTTTTCTTTCAAAATTATCTGATCTTTTTTCCAAGTTTTCTTCTTTTTGGATAATTCTACTTTCTTGTTTTTGTATTTCGCCTCTTCTTTCTTTAATCTCTTTGTCTAGCTCATTTCTTGCATTCATAATTTCTTCTTTGGCTTTGAAGATTTCCTCTTTTTTCAAGTTTTCTGCTTCTATTTTTGCTAGTTCTACTAATCTTTGGGCTTCTTTTTCTGCTCCTTCAATTTTAGATTCTGCAATTCTTTTTCTTATCACTATTCCTAGTGCTACTCCTATTGCTAATGAGATTAAGACAGCGGCTACTATGATTAAAATATCCATAATCATACACCTCTTTCTTATTTAATTTTCAATGTTCGAATAAATATATCTTTTTTTATTTTCTTTTTTATATATTTTTTCAACCTATTATATTTTATAATTATTATTGTAAACTGTCAAGAGGTTTTATACATTTTTTAGGGAAATCATCTTGTCATCAAATTTATTTATCATTTTAGCACATGTTACTAATTCCTTTGATGTTTTCTTATTTATATTTTGTTCTGTTTTATATTTAACTTTATGCTCAAAACTTGCCCAAAAGTCCATTGCCATTGTTCTTATTTGTATTTCACACTTAACATAAATCGTTTTTTGGGTTAATTTTACTGGTACTTCTACAATCATATGATAACTTGAATATCCACTTGGTTTCGGATTAGTTACATAATCCTTTTCTTTCAATATATGTATTTCTGGCATTTGTTTTATTAAGTCTCTTATAAAAAATATATCATCCTTTAATGTACATACTATTCTCATTCCAGCAATATCATTTATTTTATCTATTAAATTTAAATATGTCTTATCATATTTTTTCTTTTCCATCTTTTTTACTATACTTTTAGGTTCTTTTATTCTTGTATCAATATGGTCAATCAAGTCATAATTATACATTATTTGAAATTCATCTTTTATTATATTCATTTGCGTAATTAATTGATTTAGTGCTGATTTGTAAAAAAACATGAGTTTTTCAAATGGTTCTTCCTTAACATCCAACATTTCCTCTTTATTTTCTAAAAAGTTTTCAATTGTTATTAGATCATTTTCTCTCATACTACAAATTCCTTTCATACTAGTTTTGTATCATTTTCAGACTGTATTTTATATGTAATTTGTTATCAGAATATTCCTTTTATGTGTTCTTTTCGTGAATTGTTTTATTATGATTATTTTATGTTACAATTTGCAACTTTTACAATAGCATATATGTAGGTGGAGCCAGCATAGGTGGTTATATATATTTGATATTACGTCCGTTTGATTGGAGTGAAAAATAGAAAATCTTAAATAAAAAAATGAGGAATGCTCACGGAAAAAATGTATATATGTATATGATTTGAAACATTTTCTCGGCTCAATACGCAACATAAGAATTTCTAAAATAAATTTATGGCACCCTTCCACTCTCGTGAACTCTTTCCATAAATTTATTTAAGAAATTCTAATATTGCTCCAATCACATTCGAAAAGTTTAAACTCATATACATATATGCATTTTATGCCTGAGTGAGAGAGGCTCATGTTTTTATGTTAGATTTTCTTTTTAAACGCAATGAACAGGACGTAATATCAAATATATATAACCACCTATGCTGGCTCCACCCACATATATGCTATTGCAAAAGTTGCAAATTATAACTATTTTCTCTATTCATTTAACTTCCTTCTTGTTTTTATTGAATTTTATATTTTTTACTGATATAATACTTTTGATTTTAATTTATAGGGAGGTATTTTTATGTCTACACCACATAATCAAGCAAATTTAGGTGATATAGCAAAAACGGTTATAATGCCGGGTGATCCACTTAGAGCACAATACATCGTAGAAAATTTTTTTGATGAGTATAAATTAGTTAATTCAGTAAGAGGAATTTATACTTATACAGGAAAATATAAAGGAAAAGAGCTTACTGTTATGGCTTCTGGTATGGGAATGCCAAGTATGGGAATTTATTCTTATGAATTGTATAAATTTTATGAAGTTGAAAATATAATTCGTATAGGATCATGTGGAGGTTATAAACCTGAATTAAAACTATTTGATATTATTCTTGCCGAAAATACTTTTTCAGAAAGTAATTTTGCCTTAACTCTTAATAATGAGGATTGTCACATTGTTTCAAGTAGTTCTGAATTAAATAACATTATTGTTGATTCAGCTAAAGAATGTAATGTTGATATTCATGTTGGAAATACTGTTTGCACAGATTGTTTTGATGTTTATATGACAGATGTTAACCAATTCTTAGCAAGAATACCTGATGAATTTAATCCGCTTTCTGCTGAAATGGAAGCCTTTTCACTTTTTTATGTTGCTAAGATTTTAAATAAAAAATCTGCATGTTTAATGAGTGTTGTTGATTCTAAATATATTAATGAAATTGCTACACCTGAGGAACGTCAAACCGGTCTTAATAATATGATAAAACTTGCACTTGAAGCAAGCCTAAAAATGTAATCATTAAAAGAACAACCTAAACAAGTTGTTCTTTCATTTTTCTTCTTTTATTTTCTATTACTATTGGTGGTAATAAAGGACTATATCCTTCACCATTAAATACATCAACTTCTACAGTTCTTGTAAGTAAATCTGTATACGTATATGACGCAGTTCTGTCATTTTCTTCATATTTTACTACAAAAAGATTTGAATATGCTTTTTCTATTGTACCTTCTTTGGCAAATTCCTTGCTTCTTCCTAAAGATCCTTTCACAATTATCTTTTGCCCAATCTTATCATTAATGTCTGTTTTTAAGTTTGAAATGTCATTTCTACAAATCATTCAATCACCTACTTTATCTAAGATACTTTAAATATATCATCTGTAGGTAATTTTGTCAAAGTGTGTATTTTATTGTCATTTTTCTGTATTCAGCCTGTGTCAAGACTTACAGCCTTTATAGTTGTGCATGTTACATTTATATTACATTTATATTACAAAAATATTACATTCTTTTTTCCGCGTGCTCCAATCCCATCAATTCCTTTTTTTCCATCCCTTAATTCATCTACAAAATCATCTATTATAATATATTTATTTTTGTCTGTTAATGCTATGCTTTTAGCCACAACCAACGGATCAAGAAAATCTATCAATATTCTCGCAGGTGATGATGCAAAATTTGCCCCTGCATCCATCAACGCCTCAAAGTAACTTTGACATGCTCCTGCAAATATTACTAATTTCTTTCCATGTTTTTCATCATATCTTCTTGCTTCTTTTACTGTCTGAATGAAATGTCTTGAATTTCTATAGTTATATATATCTCTATATCTTGCTCCATTTTTTATCATACCATCATGCCCGGGTTATTACTAAAATTTCCGGATTATATATTGTAAGTAATCTATACACAACTTTTGACTGTTTATTTTCTGGTATGTTTTTTACAGTAGCATTTAATCCCATTTTTTTATAATACATTGTTGATTTCTCACTGTATCTTTTGTCCCCATCCAAATGCAATATTCTTCCTGTATGAACTACTTCTTTTTTCCTATTATTATACTCTATCCTCTCACATTCAGCTTTAATTTTTATTCTATTTTCTAACTCTTTTTCTCTTTTTATCTGTTCTTCTTTACTAATAATTTGCAAGTCTTCTACCGGTGCATCTGCCTCTACTCGTACATCTATACCTTTTAGTATTGCAATCTTTTTTTCATTTACTAATTTTAAAATTCTTTTAACCTCAAACATTATGTCATTTTTATATGAAATTCTACTTACTATATCCCCTTTTTTTATTTCACGCATATTATCACCTCTACTTTTTTAATGCAAATTTAGGCTACTATATTTTATTCTATTCGATTTTTTTTGACACAATAATTCTTTTACCCAAAACAAAAACACCATCAATTATTGATAGTGTTTTTGATGACAAATATTACATAGTTTCTTCTACATAACAAGCAAGAACGTTTATAAACTCCTTGTTGGAAGGAATCTCGCTATAGGTCTGAAACAGATTTTTTAATAATTCGGTTTGTGACTCTTTTTTAAATGCCTTTATTTTGGCATTTTTTATATTTATATTCACATTATAATATGGTTCCGAATATTTTTGTGCTGCACTCAAATATAATTTGCAACTTGGATCTTCAATTCTAGCTATTATTTCCTCTACTAGATAATCATACCCTTTCAATTTTAGCTTAATACCTACATCATCCAAACATTTTCTAGTAATACTTTTAACATATGCTTTAATTTCATTTTGCTCAGCTTTATTTATGTCTTTTAAGATTTTTCCTTCCTCTTCATTGTTTAATAATTCATTTATATACTGAGCAAGAATTTGTATGAATTTTCTATTTGTAGGTACTTCTTGATATTCTTTAAACAAGGTGGTTATAAGAGTATTTTTTTTATTTTTGAATACATTTAACTTTACTGTTCTTATATCCCTCTCTACTACAAAATATTTTGTAGAAAATTTTTTGCAAGTATTATTATACAATTTACTCTTTGGATTTTCGATTGTTTCTATTATTTCATTTACAAGATAATCATATCCACTTAATCCCCGCCTAACGCCTATTTCATCTAAGACCGCTTTAGTTATCTCTGTTTCATTTCTCCTTTCTTCATTAATTCCAGTTTCAGATTGATTATACCGTTGAAGCTCTTCTTTTAATTGTCTAAGTATCTTTTCAAGTACATTAATCCGCATTTCCAATTCCATTTTTGTCATTTTTTATACCTCTCTTTTGAGTTTTTATATTAATTATGTTACCACTTTTTTACCTTTTTGTCAATTATTTTAAGTCCTACATAACTTTAAAAATCACTTTTTCTCTTTACTAATACTACATTCCATGATATAATGGTCACATAAATTTTATGTAAGGAGGACTCTTATGGAAAAATCTATAGCAGACTTAGCTGAAAATAAAGTATTAATTTTATACTTACTAAATAAATTATCAGATGGAATAAAAAATGACAACTTATATAAAATTGTCTCATCTGCAAATAGTATTAACTATTTTTATTTTCAAGAATTGTTAACGGATTTAATTGAGACAAACCTAGTTGGTTCCTTTACAAAAGATGAAGATACATTTGTAAAAATCACTTCAGAAGGTAAAAATTCATTGTCACTTACAAAATCACTTTTACCTGGAATTTTGAAATTAAAAGCTGACAATATATTTAAAGAAGAAGTTTCAAATATAGCTGAAGAATCTTCAATTGTTACAGAATATATACCAAAAGATGAAAACAACTATACTGTAAAATGTAAAATTGTTGAAAAAACAGAAACAATTTTTGAAATTTCTACATTTGCAGGTTCAAGAGAGAGAGCTAAACAGATTTCTGATAATTGGAAAAATAACGCAAATATGATTTATCCAAAAATAATTAATTTACTTTTAAACGGAGAAAAGAATGAAGAAAAATGATATAAATAAGTTTGTAGAAATATTAAAAGACACATATCCGGATGCAACTTGTAGTCTAGATTTCGATACACCTTTTCAAATGGTTGTTGCAGTTATGCTTTCAGCTCAATGTACTGATGAAAGAGTAAACAAAACTACTCCAACTTTATTTAAAAGATGTATAACAATTCAGGATTTTGCAGATATTGATTTAAAAGAACTTGAACAAATCATACATCCATGTGGTTTTTATAAAAACAAAGCCAGAAATATCAAATTATGTGCCAAACAAGTTTTAGAAAATTTTAATGGTAAAGTTCCTACTACAATGGATGAATTATTGACATTAGCTGGAGTAGGTCGAAAAAGTGCAAATGTTATTTTACTTGAAGTATTTGGGATTGCAAATGGTATTGCAGTTGATACTCATGCAAAAAGGATTTCTAACAGAATTGGTTTTTCTAATGAAAATGATCCAGAAAAAGTAGAACAAGACTTATTAAAAATATTCCCTAGAGAATATTTAAAAGATATAAATCATCTTTTCGTTTGGCATGGCAGAAAGACTTGTATTTCTCGTAAACCTCTTTGTAACAACTGTACTGTAAAAGATTTTTGTAAATATTACCAAACTACCTGATGTATATTTATTTGAATTTTGAAAATAATACTTTAATAAGAGGTGATATCCTTTGACAAATATCAATTGTTCTTTAGATTGTATTTATCAAATTGATGGAATATGCTCTTATGATATTATTTCTAATTCAAAATTATGCACTTCTTCAGATTGTGCATATTACAGTAAATTACCTGAATCGTAATTTGCTTATAACAAAAATCATCTTAAATTTAATTAAGATGGTTTTTGTTATTTTTATTTACATAGCTTTGTTATATTCCTCAAAAACTTTTGCAAGATATTTCATACTATTCATACATTGCTCAAGTGTATTTCCTGTTGCTCCTACTTCTATAATGCAAGCAGCTTTTCCAAGATGCTGATTATATCTTGAATTTCTTACAATCATAGTTTTAAATAAACCTGGATATATTTCATTTGCTTTTTGCTGTAACTCAATTGCAAATTTTAAATTAGATTGCCAATTAGGGTGATATAAACCACCACCATTTGTTCCTATTACAAACATAAGTTGAGCAACTGTATCCTCTCCTATTTTCACACTTGGATCATAATTACTCTTGCTTCCAATTGCATCTCTATGTAAATCTATTATAATATCACTTGGATTTGATTTTAATATATTTTCAACCGTTGTCTTTGACCTTGTATATGAACCAGTATATGCAGGATAATCATGATATGTTTTATCATGTATAACATTAAATCCATATCCCATTAAATAGTTTGTAAGTTCATCTCCGACTCTTGCAACAGAATAATTTAAATCTGTTGTTCTAAAATTTCCGGTTTGCTGATAATTATATTGTTCAGTTGGTGTATAGCTTTCGCATGTATGTGTATGAAAAATTGTAATATTTTCTTTGTTTATATCTATACCTGTATTCATTATAGAGTCATTTATTTCAAAATCAGTTTCATTCTTAATTTTTACTCCGCCAATTTCTACATTACTATTTTCCTTTATTGGATTCTGTGTTACAACTTGTGTTCCTACTTCTGTTGACACTGGTTGTGTTTCTTCGTTTTTGTTTTCACTATTTTGCTCATTATTATCGTTTGTTTCATCTATTTGATTTTCATCCTTTGCTTGTTCTATTGGCAGTTGCTCTATTTGTGATACTCTTGCCAATTCAATATTTAATATTTTTCCTGCAAATGTTTCTTCATATTCTTCTTTATCTTCTTTTATTGTATTATTTGATATATAATTAGTACTTGCTATTGCCGGTATTTCACTATTTAAACAACTTACTAATTCTTCTGATAGGTTAATTTGCAAAACTTCATTTGTTTTAAATCTGTTTATCATTTTAGTTACTACAAATAAAATTATTATGATACCTATTATTATTGCTATTTTCATTATTGATTTTTTTGCATTTATTATTGTAACATTAAACATATTTCTCTCCTTGTCCCAATGTTCCTATATATAATATATGCTTAATGTTTATAAATTAGAACTGCTTTAAAATTGCAGAATAATTGTTTTATTACAATTTTATAAGAAAGACTTGAATATAAGCTTTTCATTACATTCCTCGGTTTATTACGAAATTTAAGAAATTCTAACTTGTTTTATGGCACCCTTCCACTATCGTGAACTCTTTCCATAAAACTGCGTAGAATTTCTAAAATTTTTCCATGCACATTCGTCACTTCACTTAAAGCTTATATTCAAGTCTTTCTTTGTATTAATTTAATCTTGTAACACACTGAAGAGCCAAAATAACCATTTATTGTTCTATAATTACCGAATAGTCAAAAAGTAGTGCAAAATTTATAACGATATGTTATGATTATCTTAACAAACAATAATGAAATGGAGATGTAGTCTATGGATATAGAAGTAAAAATTGATGAAAAATACGATAATCCTAAAATTGTTATATATGCAAATAAAGTAGATTCAGAAATATCAAATATAATAGATGGAATATCAAGCATAAATCAAAAGTTTTTAAAAGCATATAGAGATGAAAAAATGTATATTTTACATCAAAATGAAATTGAAACAATTTACTCAGAAAATGGAAAAATATTTATTAGATGCAATAATAGTATATACAATATAAAAAGTAGACTATATGAATTAGAATTACTGTTAGACAAAAAAATATTTCTAAGAATTTCAAATTCTGAAATTGTAAATTTCAATAAAGTTGAAAATATTGATTTTAAAATTGTTGGTACACTTACAATAAATTTTAAAAGTGGCAATAAAGCTTATGCTTCAAGAAGATATATACCAAAGATAAAAGAATTTTTAGGAATATAATAAAGGAGTTGGTTGAAATGAAAAAAGAAAATGTTGTAAAAAAAGTTTTAGTAAAGTCTTTGGTTGGTTTTACAGTTGGTGTAACATTACTTATGATAGCATATGCAAGTGTATATTTTATAAGTGGTGAAGATTTATTTCAAAATGAAATAGCTCAATTACAAAATATAAAAACATTGATTACTCAAATTATAGTTAGTGGTGTAGCATATTACTTATTATTTATAAGTTTTCATATTTTTTCAATTATGCAGAATAAAGAATTAAAAGATATGTATATGGTAAAACATCCATACAAATTTATATTAACATGCTCTATAGCAATATTAATCCTATTATGGATAACAGAATTTTTGATTTCTCGTAAACAAATATATAGCATAACTATAAAAACCTTAAATCTAATTATATTAGCTTTTGTCTACGCATTTGTAACATTAAGTATATGTTTAAAATGTACTAGAGAAAATTACTTAATAAAAAAAATAAATGAAAAAATAAAAGAAAGAAATTCATAAAATGCAAAAAAACACATTATATTAAGTTGTTTGAAATATCCTTATATAATGTGTTTTTTATGCTTTTTTCCAATTAAGATTACTAATTATAGCAGTCTAGGCTTAAGTTCTAAATAAATTGGCTTTTCTTCTCTAATCATTGTACTTTTGCCATGCCCTGGATATACTATTGTCTCATCAGGTAAAATCATAAGTTTTTTAGTAATAGAGCTTATAACTGCTTCAAAATCACCTGTTGGTACATCCGTTCTTCCCCAGGTGCCCCTAAATAATGTATCACCTGAAAATAGCAACTTTTCTTCTTCAGAATAAAGGCATGAACCACCAGAAGTATGACCAGGTGTGTGAATAACCCTAAACTCTAAATCTCCTATATGAATCAAATCATTATCATCAACACGTGCATCTGTTTCAATAGTCAATCCTTCTTTGCCTATATATAATGTCAAATTTGTGTCTGTATTTAACAAATTCTCTGCTGCTAATCTTTGTGCAACTATTTGTCCACCATATCTCTCTTTTAATTCATTAACTCCTCCAATATGATCCCCATGACAATGAGTTAAATAAATATACTTTAATTTTGCCTGTAATATATCAAGCATTTCTACTATTTTATCAACATCTCCAGCTGGATCTATCACCATTGTTTCTTTTGATTTTTCATCTTGGACTATATAACAGTTCGTTGCATCTCCTATCCAAGTTTCAATCTTTAGTTCTTTTAAAATCATGTTTTCTCTCCTTTACATATAAAACTTTTACCAGTAGGGACACCCATAAGTGGTCAAAATCTTTACCAGTGGGGACACCCTTTGCTTACACCGCTAACTCATGCTAAGCAATAAATGTAAACTTTGAATGCAATTCCGAATGTGCATGTAGAACTTATAGAAATTCTT
>CAKPDR010000013.1 GCA_934149075.1 uncultured Clostridia bacterium
CCACATGCTTATATTAGAAAATATGGAATTTGCCGTGTATGTTTCAGAGAATTAGCACACAAAGGTGAAATTCCAGGAGTTAAAAAAGCAAGTTGGTAATACTATAGCAACAAAAATAGAAGAAATTTGAATAAAGGGTCATCATCATTTTATGATGTGTCCACTATCAAAAAAGGAGGGAAAGTAAATTGAATACTACAGATCCAATAGCAGATATGTTAACAAGAATAAGAAATGCTAACAGTGCTAAGCACAAAACAGTTGATGTACCAGCTTCTAAAATGAAAACAGCAATAGCTGAAATTTTATTTAAAGAAGGATATATCAAATCATTTGAATTAATAAGCAATGAAAATCAAGGAATCATCAGAATAACATTAAAATATGATGAAAAAGGAACAAGAGTAATTGATGGAATAAAAAGAATCAGTAAACCAGGATTAAGAGTATATGCAGGTAAAGAAGAATTACCAAGAGTATTAAATGGTTTAGGAATAGCAATAATTTCTACATCAAAAGGTCTAAAAACAGACAAAGAAGCAAGAGAAGCAGGAATGGGTGGAGAAGTTTTAGCTTACATATGGTAATTAACAAACAATAAAAAAGGAAGGTGAAACAAAATGTCAAGAATAGGAAATAAACCTATTGCTGTACCAGCAGGAGTTGAAGTAAAACTTGATGGAAAAAAATTGACTGTAAAAGGACCTAAAGGTACATTAGAAAGAGAAATACACAAAAATATTTCTGTATCAATAGAAGACAATGTTATTAAAGTAACAAGACCAAATGACGAAGCTAAAAACAGAAGTTTACATGGTTTAACAAGAACTTTAATAAGTAACATGATAGATGGTGTTGAAAAAGAATTTACAAGAGAATTGCAAATAAATGGTGTAGGTTATAGAGTTGCAAAACAAGGAAATAACTTAAACTTAACATTAGGATATTCTCATCCAGTAATATTTGAAGCACCAGAAGGAATCACATTTGATGTTCCAAACCAAAATACTATAATAGTAAGAGGAATTGACAAAGAATTAGTTGGTCAAACAGCAGCTAATATCAGAACAAAGAGACCACCAGAAGTATATAGAGGTAAAGGTATCAAATATGCTGAAGAAGTTATTAGACGTAAAGAAGGTAAGACAGGAAAATAAATTTCCATTAAATTCATCATCTTGCACATTTTTAGCTGCATAATCAGACTTCGATGTACAAACGTACATCTTCATCCTGATTATTTACTAAAAATGCACAATATAATAAATTTAATGAAAATTAGGAAAGGAGTAAGAAATGGTTAGTAAAACAAATAGAAAGCTAGAAAGAGATAGAAGACATAAAAGAGTTAGAACTAAAGTATCTGGAACAGCAGAAAGACCAAGATTATGTGTATATAGAAGTAATACAAACTTATATGCACAAGTAATTGATGATGTTGCAGGAAATACATTAGTATCTGCTTCAACATTAGATAAAGAAATAAAAACAAAAAAATCTAATATAGAAGCAGCTAAAGAAGTTGGAGCTTTAATCGCAAAAAGAGCAGCAGCAAAGAAAATAACAACAGTAGTGTTTGATCGTAGTGGATACATATATCACGGTGTTGTAAAAGAACTAGCTGAAGCTGCAAGAGAAGGAGGCTTAGAATTCTAATGGAAGAAAATAAAACACCAGAATTAAAAGAAAAAGTAGTAGCTATTAATAGAGTTGCAAAAGTTGTAAAAGGTGGTAGAACATTTAGATTCAGTGCTGTTGTTATCGTAGGAGATGGAGCAGGACATGTAGGAATTGGAAATGGTAAAGCTGCTGAAGTACCAGATGCAATCAAAAAAGCTATTCAAGAAGCTAAAAAGAATTTAGTAGAAGTTCCAATAGTTGGAACAACAGTACCTCATGAATATATTGGAAAATTTGGTAGTGCAAAAGTTATGCTAAAACCAGCTGCTGTAGGTACAGGACTTATAGCTGGAGGAAGTGTAAGACCAGTATTAGAGCTTGCAGGTTATAAAGATATACGTACAAAAGTTATTGGAACAAACAATCCAAGAAACGTTGTATATGCAACTATTGAAGGTTTAAAGAATATGCAAACAATTGAACAAGTTGCTAGAAAAAGAGATAAAAAAGTAGAAGATATTATGTAAGGGAATAACCCAAAAAAGAAGAATTTTATAGGGGCAATCAAAATTTTAAAATAGGTGTCCCTTGACAAGAAATAAGGAGGTGCGAAAGAGTATGAAACTAGGAGAATTAAAACCAGCTGTTGAGAAAAAAGATAGAAAAAGACTTGGACGTGGTACAGGATCTGGAACAGGAAAAACTTCTGGAAAAGGACATAAAGGACAAAAAGCAAGAAGTGGTGGAGGAGTTAGAAGAGGATTCGAAGGAGGTCAAACACCATTATATAGAAGACTTCCAAAAAGAGGTTTCACAAATATCCATGCTAAAAACTATACAGAAGTAACATTAACAATGTTAAATAAGTCAAAAGCTACAGATGTAACAGCAGAAAGCTTAGTAGAAGAAGGAATAATCGGAAAAGTAAATGACGGAATCGTTATATTAGCTACAGGAACATTAGATAAAAAATTAAATGTAAAAGCTAAAAGATTTACTGCATCTGCTAAGGAAAAAATCGAAGCCCTAGGCGGAAAGGCAGAGGTGATTTAGTTGTTTAAAACGATAAAAAACGCTTTAAAAACACCGGATGTAAGAAAAAGACTTTTATATACATTACTACTTATTGTATTGTTTAGACTAGGATGTTACATTACAGTACCTGGAGTAAATACAATTACATTAAATGAGGCTATGAGTTCTCAAAATGGAATTGCAGGATTTATAGATATAATTTCAGGAGGAGCCTTTTCAAGATTTTCTGTATTTGCAATGTCAATAAGCCCATATATTACAGCATCAATTGTTGTACAATTATTGGCTATGATAATACCATCTTTAGAAAAATTAGCTAAAGAAGGTGGAGAAGAAGGCAGAAGAGTAATGAATAGATGGACAAAGATTATAACATTAATCTTATCTTTAGTAGAAGCTATTGGTATCTATTTATCTTATAAAAGCTCAGGAATATTTATAAATGCTGGATGGTTAACAGGAATTTTAATAGTTACATCTCTAGTTGCAGGAACATCTTTACTAATGTGGTTAGGAGAACAAATCACAAGTAAAGGAATTGGAAATGGTATTTCTATTATAATATTTATAGGTATTATATCTGGATTACCAAGAGCAGTAACCACTATTTGGAATTTAATTGTAACATCTTCAGGATTTAGTACAATTGGATTAATTACTGCATTAGGAATTATAGTTGGTGCTATAATTTTAGTTGCAGGAGTTGTATTTGTACAACAAGCTGAAAGAAGAGTACCAGTTCAATATTCTAAAAAGGTACAAGGTAGAAAAATGGTTGGTGCTCAAAGTACACATATTCCATTAAAATTGGTAATGGCTGGGGTAATGCCAGTAATATTTGCATCATCATTTATGACATTCCCTGCAATGATAATATCAATTTTTGCAGATGTACAAAATCTAACAGGATTCTGGGCAGGAGTTTATAAATTCTCTATTGCAACATCATCTGCAAGTGTTGGATGGGGATATTCATTAGCTAATGCAATAGTATATTTACTACTAATAATGGGATTCACATTTTTCTATACTTATGCTACATTTAATCCAGCAGAAGTATCAAATAATATCAAGAAAAATGGTGGATTTATACCAGGAATTAGAGCTGGAAAACCAACAACAGATTATTTAACATCTATAATGACAAAATTGACAATTTTTGGAGGATTTTTCCTATCAGTAATTGCAATATTACCAATGTTATTAAGATTTACAAGTTTGAATGTTTCTTTTGGTGGAACTTCAATATTAATCGTTGTAGGTGTTGCTCTTGAAACAGTACAACAATTAGAAGGTCAATTAGTAATGAGACATTATAAAGGTTTCTTAGAATAAAAAAGATAGTATCTATCATATGATAGGTGCTATTTTTTTGAGCCGTTTAGTTGATCTGTAAGAATAGATTTAAATATAAGTTTTTCATTACATTCCTTGGCTTATTACGAATTTTAAGAAATTCTAACTTGTTTTATGGCACCCTTCCATTCTCGTGAATTCTTTCCATAAAACTGCATAGAATTTCTAAAATTTCTCCATGCACATTCGTCACTTCATTCAAAACTTATATTTAAAGCTATTTCTTGCATAAAATATTAAACAGTAATAAAAAAATATGGATAAAATATGAAATTAATTGACAAACTAAGGAAAATAGGCTAAAATAGAAAATGTAATACGAAAGAAAGCCTCTAAGAAATTAGAGGCACATATTTTTTTGAGAGAAGAAAGGATGAAATAGAAATGAATATTATTATGTTAGGAGCTCAAGGTACAGGAAAAGGAACAGTTGCTGGATTAATAAGCAATGAGATTGGAATTCCACAAATATCTACAGGAGACATATTTAGAAAAAATATTAGTGAAAAAACACCATTAGGAATAGAAGCTGATAAATATATATCAAAAGGAAATTTGGTTCCAGATGAAATAACAGTACCTATGGTAAAAAATAGATTAACATGGGAAGACGCAAAAAACGGAGTAATATTAGACGGATTTCCAAGAACAATAGAACAAGCAGAAAAATTAGATAAAATATTAGAAGAAAAAGGTGAAAAAATAGATTTAGTAATAAATCTAGTAACACCAAAAGAAGAATTAATAGATAGAATGTTAACGAGAAGAGTATGTACTAATCCAGATTGTAAAACAACATATAATATTAAACTACATCCACCAGTAAAAGAAGGAATTTGTGATAAATGTGGTTCACCACTAAAACAAAGAGACGATGATTCAGATCCTGAAGCGATAAACAGAAGATTAGAAATATATGAAGAAAAAACAAGCCCATTAGTTGAATTTTATAAAAATAAGGGAGTACTAAGAACCGAAACAGTAAGCTTATCAATAAATAGGATGGGAAAAGATGTAGCAGAAGATATAGTAAAAGAATTAAAAAAATAAATATATAGAAGATTTAAAATCTCCTAAAAAGAAGAAGAAAATGAACTAGGTGAAAGGAGAAAAAATGGTAACTATAAAATCAAAAAGAGAAATTGAATTAATGAGAGAGGCTGGAAGAGTAACAGCATTAACACATAAAGCAATAGAAGAAGCAATAAAACCAGGTATGACAACAGCTGAAATAGATCAAATAGCAGAAAAAACAATGAAAAAATATGGAGCAATATCAGCTGAAAAGGGGTATGACCCAAGAATAAAGGGGGTACCTCCATATCCAGCTGCAACATGCATATCAATTAATGATGAAGTAATACATGGAGTTCCATCAAGTAAAAGATACATAAAAGATGGAGATATCGTAAGTGTAGATTTAGTAGCACTAAAAAATGGATATAACGGAGATGCTGCAAGAACTTACATGGTAGGAAATGTATCAAAAGAAGCAAAAAGATTAGTAGAAGTTACAAAACAAGCATTTTTTGAGGGAATAAAATATGCTAGAAAAGGAAATAGAATAGGTGATGTATCACATGCGATTGGTGAATATGTAAAATCACAAGGGTATTCAGTAGTAAGAGAATTTGAAGGACATGGAATAGGAAAAGAAATGCATGAAGAACCAGAAATACCAAACTACGGAAAAGCTGGGAGAGGAATTAGATTAGAACCTGGTATGACATTAGCGATAGAACCCATGGTAATAGCAGGAAAACCAGACATTTGGGAGCTAGAAGATGGTTGGACAATTGTGACACAAGATGGAAGTTGGGCAGCGCATTATGAAAATACGATTTTAATTACAGAAAATGAGCCGGAACTATTGACAATTCTATAAAAGTATTATATAATGTATGAGTTAAAATCGAAAAATAAATTAGAGTAGCTCTTAAGAAGGAGGTAAATAACTTGGCAAAAGAGGATGTAATAGAGGTTGAAGGTATTGTTGTAGAAACATTACCGAACACAAATTTTAAAGTAGAACTTGAAAATGGGCATCAAATATTAGCACATATTTCAGGAAAGCTAAGAATGAATTATATAAAAATCCTACCAGGAGATAAAGTTAAAGTTGAATTATCACCATATGATTTAACTAGAGGAAGAATCACCTGGAGAGCAAAATAAATAAAAAAGAAAATATCAATTAACCCAAATATATAATAACAATATAGTTTGAGGATACAAAGTCATCACTAGCTCATAAGGGGAGGGGACATATCTTATCCCTATATGTGAGCTAATGGTAAAGATGTGTCCCCTGACTTTAGAAAAGGAGGGAATAAAATGAAAGTAAGACCATCAGTAAAGAAAATATGTGACAAATGCAAAATAATAAAAAGAAAAGGTGTAATTAGAGTTATATGTGAAAACCCTAAACACAAACAAAGACAAGGGTAACCTAAAGTTTATAACACAAATGAGGTAGCGGCTGTTAAACTTAAAAAAAGTTTACATATCAAATTTGTGTTTATATATATGTCTGAAATAAAACTTAAAGATCTGTAAAATATTATTATTTTATTAGATGCATTTCACCTTTAAGTCAATAAATAGGACAAATTATAAAGAACAGAAATGTTCGATATCAATATTTTATAAAATTCAAAAAGAAAAAATGTGGAGGTGTAAAAAACATGGCTCGTATAGCAGGAGTAGACTTACCTAAAGAAAAAAGAGTAGAAATAGGACTTACATATATCTATGGTATAGGAGTTGCTAGTTCAAATAAAATATTAGCAAAAGCTGGAGTAAATCCAGATACTAGAATAAAAGACCTAACTGATGACGAAGTTAATAGCATAAGAAAAGTTATTGATGAATCATACAAAGTAGAAGGTGATTTAAGAAGAGAAGTAGCACTTAATATAAAAAGACTAACAGAAATTGGATGCTATAGAGGATTAAGACATAGAAGAGGACTTCCAGTAAGAGGTCAAAGAACAAAAACTAATGCTCGTACAAGAAAAGGTCCAAGAAAATTAGTAAGCAAATCAAAAAAATAATAATGTAGATTTTGATAATAAAACAAATCGTATAAATAATTAATACAGGAAATCAAACTTCAAATAACATGTTTGATAAATGTATTATTTAAAGGAGGGAAATAAAGGCAATGGCTAACAGAAATGTTGCAAAAAAACCAGTAGCTAGAAGAAATAGAAAAAACATTGATAAAGGTGAAGCTCATATTCATTCTAGTTTTAATAATACAATAGTTACAATAACAGATACAAAGGGAAATACAATATCATGGGGAAGTGCAGGAGGACTAGGATTTAAAGGTTCAAGAAAAAGCACACCATTCGCAGCTGGAGAAGTAGCTGAAACAGCAGCTAAAGCAGCAATGGAACATGGTTTAAAAACTGTTGAGGTATATGTTAAAGGACCTGGTGCAGGTAGAGAAGCTGCAATAAGAGCACTTCAATCAGCAGGATTAGAATTAAGCAGTATTAAAGATGTAACACCAATCCCACACAACGGTTGTAGACCACCAAAAAGAAGAAGAGTATAATGAATAATATATTAATCCTGCGCGAGACATTTCTTGTCCGCAAAGGAATACTAAGGGGAAAGAAGTGTCCCCGTTAGAGTATATAAACAAGATAGAGTAGAAATATAGAAAGAGGTGTAAATAAAAAATGGCACGTTATACAGACGAACAATGTCGTATTTGCCGTAGGGAAGGACAAAAATTGTTCTTAAAAGGTTCAAGATGTTATACTGATAAATGCAGTATTTCTAGAAGAAATTATGCACCAGGACAACATGGACAAAAAAGAGCAAAACTTTCTGAATACGGAACACAATTAAGAGAAAAACAAAAAACAAAATCATACTATGGAGTTGGAGAAAAACAATTCAGAAAATATTTTGAAATGGCATCTAATAAAAAAGGAATAACAGGTGATAACTTATTACAAATATTAGAAAGTAGATTAGATAATGTAGTTTACAGATTAGGATTTGGAGCTTCAAGAGCACAAGCTAGACAATTAGTAAACCATGGACAATTTGAAGTAAATGGAAGAAAAGTAAATATTCCATCATATTTAGTAAAAGCTGGAGATGTAGTAACAGTTAGAGAAAGCAAAAAAGATAATGGAGCAATAAAAGTAAATGTTGAAGCAAATTCAGCAAAACCAATTCCAGCATGGCTAGAATTGAACAATGAAACTTTAAGTGGTAAAGTGGTAAGATTAGCATCAAGAGAAGATGTTGATATCCCAGTTGAAGAACATTTAATAGTAGAGCTTTACTCTAAATAGTTTTTAAAATATTAGGGAGGTAGAAATGATAGAATTTGAAAAGCCAAATATTGAATGTCTAGAGGTTGATGATGCAAACAATTATGCAAAATTTGTATGCGAACCATTAGAAAGAGGATATGGAGTAACTATAGGAAATTCATTAAGAAGAATATTACTTTCTTCATTAACAGGTTGTGCATTAACAAGTGTTAAAATAGAAGGCGTATTACATGAATTTTCAAGCATACCAAATGTTGTAGAAGACGTTCCAGAAATTATAGTTAACTTGAAAAATGTTAGACTAAAATTTGCTGAAAACGAAGAAAAAGTTATGAGAATTAACTTTAAAGGAGAAGGAGAAGTTACTGCAGGAGATATCATAACAGATGGAACTGTAGAAATCTTAAATCCA
Source organism: uncultured Clostridia bacterium (assembly GCA_934149075.1). Classification (GTDB taxonomy): domain Bacteria; phylum Bacillota; class Clostridia; order TANB77; family CAG-508; genus CAG-269. The sequence goes on from CAKPDR010000013.1 coordinate 8,722, forward strand.
GACTTACATATAGCAACTGTATCAGAAGGTGGACAGTTGATAATGGAAATGACAGCAGATATGGGAAGAGGATATTCCCCTTCAGAAAAAAATAAAAAACCTAATCAAGACATATCTGTGCTTCCAATTGATTCAATTTATACACCAGTTAAAAAAGTAAATTATCAAGTAAAAAACACTAGAGTAGGCCAAATGGTTGACTATGATAAACTAATTATAGAAGTTTGGACAGACGGTAGCTTAAAAGCTCATGAAGCATTAAGTTTAGCTGCAAAAGTTATGACAGGACATTTAGAATTATTCATAGATTTATCAGAAGCAACAAAAAATACACAAGTAATGATTGAAAAAGAAGAATCTAAGAAAGAAAAAGTATTAGAAACTTCAATAGAAGAATTAGAATTATCTGTACGTTCATTCAATTGCTTAAAGAGAGCAGGAATAGCTACAGTTGAGGATTTAACAAATAGATCTGAAAATGATATGATGAAAGTTAGAAATTTAGGAAAGAAATCATTAGATGAGGTAATCGCAAAATTACATTCATTAGGACTAAATTTCGCAGAAGAAGACGAGTAAAAAGGAAGGTGAAAATAGTGGCTACAAACAGAAAGTTAGGTAGAACTACTGATATAAGAAATGCAATGTTAAAAACTTTAACAACAGACTTAATATTACATGGAAAAGTTGAAACAACAGAAGCAAGAGCAAAAGAAGTAAAAGCAATTGTAGACAGTATAATAGCATTAGCAATCAAAGAAAAAGACAACTTTGAAACTGTAGAAGTAAAAGTAGTTAAAGCAAAATTAGATTCTAAAGGTAATAAAGTTACAGAATTAGTAAAAAGCAAAAATGGTAAAGAATACTTAAAAGTTGTTAAAGAAGAAAAAACAGAAAAAAGACAAAAAGATATGCCATCAAGATTAAATGCAAGAAGAAAAATGATGACAAAAATCAATAAAGTAAAAGATGAAAAAGGAAACAACATAGACTTAATAGCAAAATTATTTGATGAAATAGCTCCAAAATACGAAGGACGTGTTGGAGGATATACAAGAATAATTAAAGCTGGACCTCGTAGAGGAGATGCAGCAGAAGTTGCTATATTACAACTTGTTTAATAAAATTGAATATAAAATTATCAAGAGTGGAGTAGAGAACGGCTCGTTAATCCCACAGCAACCTACCTTATGGCAAGGTGCTAAAACCGGCAAAGCAGTGGCTTTGAGTGATGATTGTTAAAAAAGAACTCTTAGCGCAATGCAAGGAGTTTTTTTTAGCAAAAAGAGAACAAATTAGAGAAAAATTTTATTTATTAAAAAAGAAAGGAAATCCAGTGAATATGAAAAAATTTTATTTTACATCTGAAAGTGTAACAGAAGGACATCCAGACAAATTATGTGATTACATTTCAGATACAATATTAGATGAAGCTTTAAAACAAGACAAATATTCAAGAGTAGCCGTAGAAACATTTGCATCAGCAAATAAAATAACAATTGCGGGACAAATGACAACAAATGCTAAATTAGATGTAGAAAAAATAGTTAGAGATAGAATAAAAGAAATCGGATATGATAATGCAAAATTAGATATAGATTATAAAACGTGTAAAATAGATATAAATATAACAAAACAGAGTTCTGATATAGCACAGGGAGTTGATGTTGGAGGTGCAGGAGATCAAGGAATAATGTTTGGGTTTGCATCTGACGAAACAGAAGAATATATGCCATTTGCAATATCAATGGCGCATAAATTATCAAAAAGACTTACAGAAGTACGTAAAACAGGAATATTACCATATTTAAGACCTGATGGAAAAACACAAGTAACAGTAGAATATGAAGGAAATCAAGTCAAAAGAATAGATACAATATTAATTTCTACACAACATAATGAAGATGTAGATATGGATGCATTAACAACAGATATAAAAGATAAAGTAATAAATGCAGTAATTCCACAAAAATACCTTGATGAAAATACAAAATATTATATAAATCCAACTGGAAGATTTGTAATAGGAGGACCTTTAGGAGACACAGGATTGACAGGTAGAAAAATAATTGTAGATACATATGGTGGATATGCGCGTCATGGTGGCGGTGCATTTTCAGGGAAAGATGCAACAAAAGTAGATAGAAGTGCTGCATATATGTTACGTCACATTGCAAAAAATATTGTAGCAAATGGATATGCAAAAAAATGTGAATTACAAGTTGCATATGCAATTGGTGTTGAACAACCAATGTCAATATTTATAGATACATTTGGAACGAATACTATTCCAGAAGATAAAATTGAAGAAATTATTACAAGAAATTTTGATTTAACACCAAAAGGAATAATAAAATACTTAGGATTAAGTGAGCCGATATTTACAAAAACAACAAATTATGGACATTTTGGAAAACCAGACTTACCATGGGAAAAGATAATTGAACTAAAATAATTAATCACAACAAAATAAAAAAAACATATAATAGCCATAAGGAGGAAATGTATGGAAAATTTTATTATAAATTCTGTACTTTGGACATTTGCTCTTTATGGCTTATTTGAATTAATTAAACAAATTATATATATGTGTACATATACAAATATGAAAGAAGATGGGATATACATAATAGTTGCAGTTAAAAATCAAGAAGAAAAAATTGAGGGATTTCTACGTTCGGTTTTATTTAAAATATTATATGGAAAAGAAGAATGTATTAAAGATATAATAGTTGCAGATTTAAACTCAACAGATAAAACTAAGAAAATTATAGACAAAATGTCAGTAGATTATGAATGTGTTAAAATTACTAATTGGAAGGAATGTAAAGATATTATTGATAATATAAATGAGCAAAACGAAGAAATTTGATATTGGTTGACTGCAATGACAAAATTTGATAAAATATGCAGTAATAATTTTAATAAAAAGAAGGAAAAAATATGTTAGAAAAATGTACCATATGTCCACACAAATGTGAAATAAATAGAACTAAATATGTAGGAAGGTGTAAATCAACAGACAAAATAAAAATAGCATTATACTCAACACACAATTTTGAAGAACCATGTATTTCAGGTGAGAATCGGTTCTGGAACGATTTTCTTTTCAAACTGTAATATGAACTGCGTATTTTGCCAAAATTACGAAATTAGCCAATTAGGTAAAGGAAAAGAGATAACAATAGAGGAACTTTCAGATATAATGCTAAAACAACAAGAAAAAGGTATAGAAAATATCAATTTAGTAACGCCAACAAGTTATGCAATACATATAATAGAAGCAATAAAAATAGCTAGAGCAAAAGGGTTACATATACCAATTGTTTATAATACAAATGGATATGAAAATGTAGAAACTTTAAGAATGCTAGAAGGATATATTGACATATATTTACCAGACTTTAAATATTACTATAATGAATTAGGAAAAAAGTATTCAAATGTTGAAAATTATTTTGAGATAGTAACAAAAGCAATAAAAGAAATGTATAGACAAGTTGGAACACCTAAGCTAAATGAAAAGGGAATTATGCAAAAGGGATTAATGATTAGACATTTGATTATACCAAATCAAATAGAAAATAGTAAACAAGTTTTAAAATGGATAAAAGAAAATTTAGATAATAATATATATGTAAGCATAATGGCACAATATTTCCCTACATATAAAGCTAAAGAATTGGACGAGATAAATAGGAAACTTACAAAGCAAGAGTATGATGAAGTTGAAAATTATTTATATGAATTAGATTTAGATAATGGATATATACAGGAACTAGGGGAACATGAGGAAGAATATGTACCAAAGTGGGAGTATTAATTAAAATAATTAATTGAAGAGACATTAAATATCAGAATAGTTTAATATCTCTTCAAATTATACTCTAATAACTTATTTTTTTTTGTATTCCTAGTCCATCACCTTTACAAATTAAGGTTTCAATTTTTTTCTTTTCTGTTGTATCAAATTTTAAAGAATTAATAAAATTCTTTTTTAGATTTTGTTCATTAGTGATTTTTGGAGCCTCAATTTTTTTAACTTCATTTTCTTTAATAAATATTTTTTTTACGAATAAGATAATTTTTTCTATAAATTTCATCTTTCGTCACCATCCTCAGCTATTATTTTTCCAGAGCTTATTGACAAATCTGCATTTTGTTTATCTTGAGATTTGGTTTCCCAAGGTCTTATTCCATTTTCTTTTTCTAAATCATTTTCATAACACTCAAATTGTTCTGCAAATTCTTCTTGTGGTAAACCTATAAATTTCCCAAGGCTTTTATCTGCATAATAAAATTTTCCACCAAATTCATCTGAGTTGATATAAACATATAAAAGTGGTCTTTTTTCTTTATCATGTTTTTGATAAACTCTATTAACAACACATTTGTTAAAGTTTAAATTCTTATTATTTAGAAGAACTCCACTTAAAATACTCGTGCTTGAATTTTGACATGTTGCAAATTCAGGACATATTTTTGAAAGTAGTAATAATTGTTTACTGATATTCTGTTCAGAATCATTTGCATAAACTTTATCTATTTGTTTTGACTTATCTAATAAGTCTTTTACAGGAAAATCTCCATTTTCTTTTGCTAAATTAACACTGGAAAATAATTTTCTCAAACTTTCTTCATCCAAATCTAAAGTTGAATCTTGTAATTGTTCATCATTTTTATGACATTTATGATCTTTTCCATTTTCATCAATATCATTTTTTCGTGCATGCTCATAACTAATACAGAAATTATTTGGCCTTCCACCAAATCTATGACTTCCTAAATTCCATGTAGGGTCTAATATTGTATTTCCTTTTACTGTTTCTCCATTTGCAAGCGGAAGTTCAATATCTTTAATTTTTAAAAAAGCATGTCCTTCACCACCAATTAGTTCAGTTTCTATACCAATTCTATTAAGAATGTATCTTTCTACATTAGCAATTCCGTTGCAAATACCATATCCAGAACTAATTATTTTCCATAATGCTCTACAATCGTGTTGATCAAATACTTCAGTATCAAAATCAGGGCTATAACTTATTTTTTTACCTATTGCATTATCTATTACTGCTAATTTCTGAGCTTTGGAATAGTCGGCAGGTAAATTATCAATTATAGAATCTATCCATTCTTCTGCAATTTTATAGTCACTTCCTGTTGAGTAAAATCTCACAGTATTATTTAATATATTTTCAACCTCCAAATCTGGGCAAATATCGCAAAGTTTCATAAATTTTATTCTTTGTTCCTTTGTAAAGTTTTCAGGATTTACAACAATTAAATTATCAAGATCTTTATAATCCTTGGGATTATGTTCAAAGTCTGGTATAATTCTTTCATAGTTAGATTGAAATTTAAGTAGAGGTTTATATATTTCGGGTAGTTTATCTGTATTGATGCTTTGTTTAACATCATCTTTTAAAGTGGCAATAATTTCTTTTCTTTCTTTTAATGTTAGATTGATATTTTCAATATTTTTAATAAATTCTTTTTGTTGTTCAGCACTTAGGTTACAAATGATTTTGTATGGTTGTAAGTTAATTTCGGAGCAGAAATTTTTATGTCCTGAAAGAAAATCGCTTAATGTTTTGGTATCTAAAGTTTGTAATAAATCAATTCTATCATAATTAGTGAAATCTTTTTCTTTCAACAAAACACTTACTTTATAGTTATTGCTACAAGATTTTAATACCTTTTTTTTATAAAAGTCATCTAATTGATATTTTTGAATTATAGTGTCTTTTTCATTATCAGTTGATAAATTTTGAGCTAAGTCTGTGATTTTAGTATCTGATAAATGTAAAGTATTTCTAACTAAATCTACATCTCTTAATATTTCAGATTTTTCTTTGTCTGTTAAATTTGCAATAATAGTCATCAATTGATAATCAGGAAAATTGCGCTTTGTAATGAAATCCTGATTATGTAATAATTCAATTTTGGAACTATTACTTAAATCTTCAATAATTGTCGTTAGTTGATAATTATCAAAGTTATTTGTAATAATATCATTAGTTAACATTTGTAAAATGATGTTTTCATCTGAAACAGTTTTGATTATGCCACTTTTTATAATAGCTGGAAATCGATTAAAGTGTGGATAATCAAATAGTTTAAGTTTTTCGTTATCGCTCAAATAAGTACTAATCATATCAAATAATTCTTGTGCATTAAATTTATATTTTTTTAATAATTCTACATTAGCGAATATATTTAACTTATTGTCAGATTGTTCTAATAATTTGTTTAAATCGTTTGCATCCATTTTTTCTCCTCATTTGTTATATAATTAATATTAATATATAATTATATTATCATATAATAAAAAAAAATAAAACAATTAATTAAAAATACAATGTAACTTTTTTGTAAAAATAATTTACAACTATAATTTATTATGTTATATTAAAAATGTAAGGAGGTCCAACAAATGACGCAAGCAGATAAAAACTTTATAGATACGTGTGAAGAAATATTAAAAAATGGATATTCATCTGAAGGAACAAATGTTAGAACTAGATGGGAAGATGGAACAGAAGCAAATTATATTTCAATAGTTGGAGTACAAAATAAATATGATTTAGAAAAAGAATTTCCAATGATAACACTTAGAAATAATAGTAAAACTATAAAAAATGCAATAGATGAAATATTATGGATATGGCAAAAAAAATCGAATAAAGTAAGTGAATTGAATTCGCATATATGGGATCAATGGGCTGGAGAAGATGGAACAATAGGAAAAGCATATGGATATCAATTAGCAAAAAAATATAAATTCAAAACCAAAGAGGGAATAAAGGAAATGGATCAGGTAGATTATGTTATATATTTATTAAAAAATGATCCGGCAAGCCGTAGAATAATGACAAATTTGTTTAATCATCAAGAATTAAAAGATATGAATTTAGAACCATGTGCATATGGAACTCAATGGTTAGTAAAAGATGGAAAGTTGCATTTAATATTAAATCAACGTTCTCAAGATATGCTTACAGCAAATGGATGGAATGTAATGCAATATGCAGTATTACAATCAATGTTTGCACAAATAGCAGGTTTAAAACCAGGAACACTAACACATAATATTGGAGATTGTCATATATATGATAGACATGTTCCTCTTGTAAAAAAATTACTTGAAGCTAAGCCTGTAGATTGTAAGCCAAAATTAGTAATAAAAAATACTACAAAAGATTTTTATAAGTTCAATGTAGATGATTTTGAAATACAAAATTATGATTATAATAAAGAAATAAAAATTGGTAAAATTCCAGTTGCAGAATAAAGGAGATAGAAAGAAATGTTAAGTATAATAGTAGCAAAAGCAAAAAATAATACAATAGGCAAAGATAATAAATTGTTATGGCATATATCAGATGACTTAAAAAGATTTGAAGAATTAACTACAGGACATGTTATAATAATGGGAAGGAAAACGTTTGAATCATTAGGAAAAGTATTACCTAATAGAAAACATATAGTATTTAGTCAAAATCCTGATTTTAAAGTGAATGATGAAAATGTAGAAATAGTTCATTCAATGCTACAACTTCAAGAATACATAGAAGATGACAAAGAAAATTTTGTAATAGGTGGTGCAATGATTTATAATTTATTGATGCCATATGTAAAGAAAATGTATGTAACAGAAATTGATAAAGATTTTGATGGCGATACATTTTTTCCAAGAATAAATGATGAAATCTGGAAGGAAATTAGTAGAGAAAATGGTCCAGAAGATTCAAATAATAATTTGAAATATGAATATGTAGTTTATGAAAGAAGAAATATTTAAAGAACAATGTGAAAATATTGGAAAAAATTGCAACTTTTTTTAAATTGTGCTATAATGAATTATAGTGTAACAGTTGTATATCTCCGTTACATCAGTAGTATATTAACATTTATTATTAGGGTAATTACCCAAGGAGGAAAAATGAAATGAAACAAGAGGTAAAAATGCTGAAATATCCAGTTACATTTAGCGAATGGTGGTATTGTCGGGAACATGCGGAATATACAAATGAAGTCTATGACTTAGTATTGTATTTATTCGATGGTATTCTTGCTGATAAGGAAGATATTGAAATCAAGGTTATTGCTGAAACAAAATTTTGGGATGATACAATTCCAATTCTTCAAATTAAATATAATGGAATTGAAATTGTCCTGAAAAAAGACATTATATGGACTATTTCAGTAAAATCTAATACTCCATTAGATTTTGATGGTGTATTTAATGCCGATGATGATATAACTATTGACCACAATAATTGTGCAACTTTTTTGTCAGACTGGATATTTGGAAGTTATAATGAAAACCACTTTCGATTTTCATTTGTTATACTTGTAGACTATCAGGCATACGTTTTCTTTTTTATTGTTTTTAAGAAGTATTTAAAACTTTAAAAAAGCAGAAGTAATTTTAGTGTATAAGAAGAACCAGAATTAGTAAAAACTGGTTCTTCTTATGTTTAAGAATGACTTATCAGTTCAAAAATTCACTTGACATTACAACAAAATAATAATATACTGAAAGCAAGTTTTGGAAGAAATCTCAAAGCTTGCTGTTTAAGTTTTATAACATAAACAAAAAAACAAAAAGGAGGCTAAATTCAATGAACAATTTAATTGAAATTAGATGGCACGGAAGAGGTGGCCAAGGTGCAAAAACAGCTTCATTATTATTAGCAGATGCAGCATTTAATACGGGAAAATATATTCAAGGATTTCCTGAATATGGACCAGAAAGAATGGGAGCGCCAATAACAGCATATAACAGAATTAGTGATGCACCAATAACAATACATAGTAATATATATGAACCTGATTATGTTGTAGTTGTAGACGATACACTATTAACATCAGTACCTGTTACAGCAGGACTAAAAAAAGAAGGCGCAATTGTAATAAATACAACAAAATCACCAGAACAACTAAGAGGATTATTAAAAGGATATGAAGGTGATGTATATACAATTGATGCAAGAAAAGTATCAGAAGAAACACTTGGAAGGTATTTCCCTAATACACCAATGCTTGCTGCAATAGTAAAAGTAACAGGTATAATGAGTGATGAAGCATTTTTAGAGGACATGAAGGGGTCATTTAAACATAAATTTGCTAAAAAGCCTGAAGTTATAGATGGAAATATGAAAGCATTAGAATTAGCTCTTAAAGAGGTAAAGAAGATATAATTTTCAAATCATCAAATAGAAAGGAAGATGAACAATGACAGAAATAGATGCAAAAACACCTATGGAAGAATTAACAATAGGTGGAAATATATATAATGCAGGAAATGCAAGAGAATTCAAAACAGGTGACTGGAGAAGTATGAAACCTATTTGGATTGAAGAAAAATGTAAACAATGTGGATTGTGCTTTCCTGTATGTCCTGATAATTCAATTCCTGTTGGAAAGGATTTGAATAGAGGAGAATTTAATTATGATTATTGCAAAGGATGTGGAGTTTGTGCTAAGGCTTGTCCTTTTAATGCAATCGAAATGAAGGAAGAAGGTGTTGAATAATGAGTATAAGAGAAAGATTAAGTGGAAACGAAGCAACAGCAATAGCAATGAAACAAATTAATCCTGATGTAGTTGCTGCATTCCCAATAACACCATCAACAGAGATACCACAATATTTTTCAACATTTGTAGCAAATGGAGAAGTTGATACAGAATTTGTAGCTGTAGAAAGTGAACATAGTGCAATGTCTGCAACAATAGGAGCAGAAGCAGCAGGAGCAAGAGCAATGACAGCAACATCTGCAAATGGATTATCATTAATGTGGGAAATGATATATATAGCTTCAAGTTTAAGATTACCAATAGTTATGGCATTAGTAAATAGAGCAGTTTCAGGACCATTAAATATACACAATGACCATTCAGATGCAATGGGAGTTAGAGATGCTGGCTGGATAATGTTATTTTCAGAAAATAACCAAGAAGCATATGATAACATGTTAATGGCACATAGAATTGCAGAACATAAAGATGTATTATTACCAGTAATGATTTGTCAAGATGGATTTATAACATCACATTCAATTGAAAATATCCAATTAGAAAGTGATGAAGATGTAAAAAAATTCGTAGGTGAATATAAACCAGAACATTACTTATTAAATGATAAAGAACCAATGGCAATAGGCCCATTAGATTTACAAGCATATCTATTTGAACATAAAGCACAACAAGGTGAAGCAATGAAAAATGCTAAAAAAGTTATAAAAGAAGTTGCAGAAGATTTTGAAAAATGGACTGGAAGAAAATATGAATTTTTCGAAAAATATAAATTAGATGATGCAGAAATTGCAATTGTATGTATGAATTCAACTGCAGGAACAACAAAAGCTGTTGTTGATAAATTAAGAGAAAAAGGTGTAAAAGCAGGACTTTTAAAATTAAGAATGTTTAGACCATTCCCAGCAGAAGAAATTGCAGAGGCATTATCACATTTAAAAGCTGTTGCAGTATTAGATAAAGCCGATTCTTTAAATGCAGCAGGTGGAGCATTATTTGAAGATGTAACATCAGCAATGTATGTAAATAAAAAACAAATTCCAATGGTAAACTATGTATATGGAATTGGTGGAAGAGATACAACAGAAAAACAATTAGAATCAGTATATTCTGACTTAGCAGAAATTGTACAAAGTGGAAATTTAGGAGAACCATATAGATATTTAGGACTAAGAAAGGGGGAAAACTAAAATGGCATATAATTTAAAAGAAGTAATGGCAAATAAGCCATCAAGATTTACAGAAGGACATAGAATGTGTGCAGGATGTGGAGCCCCAGTAGTAGGAAGAATGGTAATGAGAGCATTAAAACCAGAAGATCATGCTGTTGTTGCAAATGCAACAGGATGTATGGAAGTATCAACATTTATATATCCGTATACAGCCTGGACAGATTCATTTATACATACTGCTTTTGAATGTGCAGGAGCTACATGTGCAGGAGCAGAGGCAGCATATAAATCAATGAAAAAACAAGGAAAATTACCACAAGATAAAGATACAAAATTCATAGCATTTGGTGGAGATGGAGGAACTTATGATATAGGTTTACAAAGTTTATCAGGTGCAATGGAAAGAGGTCATGACATGGTATATGTATGTTATGACAATGGAGCATATATGAATACAGGAATTCAACGTTCATCAGCAACACCAAAATTTGCAGATACAACAACATCACCAGCTGGAAAAGTATTACCAGGAAAAATGCAAGTTAGAAAAGATTTAGCAAAAGTTATGGTAGGACATCATATACCATATGTTGCTCAAACACTTGCAATGACAAATTTTAAAGATTTATATGAAAAAGCTGAAAAAGCAATTTATACAGAAGGTCCTGCATTTTTGAATGTAATGGCACCATGTCCAAGAGGATGGGGATATCCAACAGAAGATTTGATGAAAATTAATAAATTAGCTGCTGATACATGTTATTGGCCATTATATGAAGTTGTAGATGGAAAATATAAAATCACTTATAAACCAGCTAAGAAACTTCCAATTGAAGAATTTTTACGCCCACAAAAACGTTTTAAACATATGTTTAAACCTGGTAATGAATGGATGATTGAAGAGTTCCAAAAAGAGGTTGATGCTAGATGGCAAGAACTTCTTGATTTAGAAGAAATTACAAATAGAGAATAGTTGTAAAATCAGACAGAAAGAAATTCGATTTTTTCTGCCTGATTTTATTAACTATAAGCAAGACTTACATCGGAAAGATGAAGACAATGCAACAGTATCAGTAACAACTTCTGATGGACAGGCGTATGTTTACCAGAGCGTAAATGGCTCAGATTCTATCTTTTCTGGCAAGGAATATGCTTTAAGATATTTCAAAAAAGAAATAGATATGAAAATAGGAGAAACCATTCATATTGTATTTGAATGCGATGCATGTGGCAATAAACAAGAAATAGAAATAGATAGCGCATTTGCAGGCGTTATCCAGTGCGAGTGCCCAGAAAAAATGGATGAAAACGGAAATGCAAGAGAATATATTGCATTTGAAATAAACTACTATACGGAGGAAGAACTTTTTTATAAAAGGAAATATGAACAGACAATGTTCGGAGATTTTGATAACAAGTAAATATGTTCGGTTAGTTATTTTTAAGACTCTCACTCATTTGTGGGAGTCTTTTCGTATTCTATAATATGATTGAATTTACAGTCATATGTTTTCCAGAGTGTTAATGGTTCAAGTTCTACATTGTCAAGAAAAGAACTGGCATTGAAAGATTACAAATTAAAACTAAACCTGAAAACAGGTGAAACAGTCCACATTGTATTTAAATGTGAGTTTTTTTTACAAATACTTTATTTTTAAAATTATTTATAATATAATAATTATAGAAAAATAAAAGGAAGGGATAAAATATGAAAAAAAAGAAATCAAACTATATTATAGCATTAGTAGTTATTTATTTTGTATTAGTATATTTTTTCAATGTTATATCAGACCATGTTAATATAAAAAACATAGGAATAAACAAAACATCTGACAAAACATTTAAAATAATATCAAGTACAGAAAATAAAGACATTGAAGAAATATTAAAAAAATACGCAAAAGAAAATCAGATTGACTTACAAATAGACTATGCAGGAACAATTGAAATAATGGACAAGCTAAATAATGGAGAAAATTATGATGCAGTATGGTGTTCAAATTCCATTTGGTTATATATGTTAAATGACGGAATAAGTGTAAAAAATTCTAAATCAACAAGTATTAATCCAGTAGTATTTGGAATCAAAAAATCAAAAGCACAAGAACTTGGATTTATAGACAAAGAAGTGTATACAAAAGATATATTAAATGCAATAAGGGAAAACAAACTAAAATTTAGTATGTCATCACCAACACAAACAAACACAGGAGCATCAGCATATTTAGGATTTGTAAGCACATTAGCAGGAAATCCAGAAGTTTTAACAGAAAAAGATTTAGAAAATGATCAACTAAAAAAAGAATTAACACAACTATATACAGGAATGGCACGTTCTTCGGGAAGTGACGAATTCTTAGAAGAAATGTTTTTAAACGGAAATTATGAAGCAGTTGTAACATATGAAACATCAATAATAAATATTAACAAACAATTAGAGAGCCAAGGAAAAGAACCATTATATATAATTTATGCAAAAGATGGAGTATCAATATCAGATTCACCATTTGCATATATAGATAATAAAAATGAAGAAAAAGCAGACGAATTTAGCAAACTACAAAAATATATTTTAAGTAATGAAGGACAAGCAGAACTTGTAAAAACAGGAAGAAGAGTATGGTATGGAGGAACAAATGAAAATGCAGATAAAACAGTATTTAATCCGGACTGGGGAATTGATACAAGCAAATATATTGTTCCGGTAAAATATCCAAGTACAGAAGTAATAAAAAAATCACTTGGTATATATCAAACAGAACTTAGAAAACCTATACACACAGTATTTTGTTTAGACTATTCAGGAAGCATGTATGGAGAAGGAAATAATCAATTAACAAAAGCTATGGAATATATTTTAAATGAAGAAGAAGCATCCAAAAATTTACTTCAATTTTCATCAAAAGACAAAATTACAATAATCCCATTTAATCACAATATATTAGGAACATACACAACAGAAAATGGAGTAGATACAAAAGATTTAATAAATAAAATAACATCAACAAGTGTTAGTGGAGGAACAGACATATATTTACCAGCAATGAAAGGACTTGAAGTATTATCACAAGAAGATTTAGAAACTTATAATGTATCAGTAGTATTAATGACAGATGGAGCATCAAATTATAATAGAATAGATGAACTAACAAGACTTTATAGACAAACTGAAAAAGATATACCAATTTTCAGCATAATGTTTGGAGATGCTGAAGAAGAGCAATTACAAGACATAGCAGATTTAACAAATGCTAAGATATTTGATGGAAAAACAAATTTATTAGAAGCATTTAAACAAGTAAGAGGATATAATTAATCAAGGAGGAAAAGCGTTGAAAAAAAATTATATTTATTCAGCAATTTTAGGAGGAGCTTTTTTTGCAGTACCATATGTTGCATTAGGAATAGAATTATTGCCATCTTTAGCAATAAGTGCAGTAGCATATGGAGCTGGAACTCTAATATTTAAAGATAGAAATAAATTAGATTTATCTATTGATAAAAAGAATTTATATGATATACTAAAAGAAGCAAAAGAAGAAACTCTACAAATTAGTAATATTTCTAAACAAATAGAAGATAAAGAAGTAGTTGAAAATATTGAACAAATATGTGATATCTCAAATAAGATAATAGATACACTATCTAAAAATCCTAATAAACTAGGACAAGCACGAAATTTTTTGAACTATTATCTTCCAGTAACAATAAAAATATTAACTAGATATGATGAAATAGAAAATCAAAGATTAAATACAACTGAAAGTAAAGAATTTATGGAATCAGTTAAAAAAATGACAGAAAAAATAAAGAATGCTTTTAATGAACAATTAAATAATATGTACCAAACAGAAATGATTGATACAGATGCAGAAATAAAAGTATTTGAATCAATGCTTAAATCAGATGGCTTTTTAGATGATATAAATATTAATACAAAGAAATAAGTGGAGGCATGTATGAAAGGAAAAAAAGAAGTCCTACTAGGAATAGGCATATTAGTTATTTTAATATTAGTAATAATAGGTATAAAAGCAGTAAGTCAAAAAGGAGAAGTATCAGATAAAGATCTTACAACAGTATATGTTGCAACAGGTGGAGGAAAAGAAAACTTTTTAGCAGATGAAGAAGTTATAAATGTTATGAAAAAAAAATATGGACTAAATGTAGTATATGATTCCTGGAGTAATGGTAAACTTATAAAAAATCCATTAGTAAGAGAAGATGGAACACAATATGATGTAATGTTTGCATCAGATCAGAGATTTTATGATTATTATAAATTAGCACCAGATACATCAAAAGGAGAAGCAAAAAGATATACTGTTCAAAAAGGTGGATTAACTTTAAATACACCAATAGTAATATACAGTTGGGACACAGTAGTAGATGCACTTATAAAAGAAAATATAGTAACAGAAAAAGACAATGTATATTATATAACAGATATGAACAAATTAATTTCTTATATACTTGAAGGAAAAAAATGGTCAGATATAGGACTTAACACATTATATGGAAGTATAAATATAGATTCAACAGATCCAGTAACATCATCACCAGGTGCAACTTATTATGGACTATTATTATCAATTATGTGTGGTGGAAATGTAACAGAAGAATCAGCTGAAGCAAATTTACCAAAATTAAAAGAATTTTATACTAAATCTGGATATATGAATAATACACCAGCAGATTTATTTGAATTATATTTAAAGACTGGTATGGGTGGAAAGCCAATGATTGTTGATTATGAAAAAAGTGTTATAGATTTTGCAAATTCTAATCCAGATGGATGGGAACAAGTTAAAGATAAAATTCGTGTTTTATATCCAACACCAACAATATGGAATTCACATTGTATAGCAACATTTACTGAGAATGGAAACAAATATTATGATGTTTATAATGATAAAGAAATTAGTCAAATTGCTTGGTCAAAATATGGATTTAGAACAGGTGTAACTGGTGGAAATTATGATGTATCACAAGTTAATGTAAATGGAATACCACAAAGTATAGATAGTACAGTAACAAGTTTAAAAATGAATTTATATGAAAAATTAATTTCATATTTAGGAAATAATGAATAGTTAAAAATCTAAGATAATGTATCTTAGAATAAAATAAAAAAATTAGGAGGAAATTATGGACGAAGAAATTAAACTAGAAGTAGTATCAAATGTAGATACTAAAGAAATTGAAACAGCATTAGAAACAACAAAAAAAGTAGATGAGGCAGTTGTAGAAAAATCATTAAATTATGATGTTTTAACAGATGATGAGAAAAAGGCAATTGATACATTCTTAGAGAAAATAGATGTAAAAAATACAACACAAATATTACAATTTGGAGCAAGTGCACAAAATAATATTTCAAAATTTTCAGATACAGTGTTACAAGATGTAAGAACAAGAAGTACAGGAGAGGTTGGAAATTTATTAAGTAACTTAGTTGGTGAAATAAAAGAATTTGATTCTGATGTACCAACAGAAGAGAAAAAAGGAATTCTTGGTATTTTCAATTCAGCAAAAAAACAAATGGAAAAACTACTTGCAAAATATAATAAAGTTGAAAATAATATATCAACAATAGAAAATCAATTAGAAAATCACAAACTTCAAATGATGAAAGATATTGCAATATTTGATACTATGTATGAACAAAACTTACAATATTTTAAAGAATTATCTTTATACATAATTGCAGGTGAAAAGAAGTTAGATGAATTAAGAAATGTAACATTACCTGAATTACAAAAAGTTGCAGAAGAGACAAAAGAACAAGCAGATGCACAAGCTGTAAATGATATGATTGCAACAATAAATCGTTTTGAAAAAAGAATTTATGATTTAAAAACAACAAGAATAATTTCAATTCAAATGGCACCACAAATTCGTTTAATTCAAAATAATGATAGTGAATTAGTTGAAAAAATCCAAAGTTCATTAATAAATACAATACCACTTTGGAAGAACCAAATTGTTATTGCATTAGGTATTACAAATGCTAAAAATGCATTAGGTGCTCAAAAACAAGTAAATGAAATGACTAATGAAATGCTTAAGAAAAATAGTGAACTTCTAAAACAAGGTACAATAGATATTGCTGAACAATCAGAAAAGGCTGTTGTTGATGTTGAAACTTTACAAAAAACTAATAAAGATATTATTGATACATTAGATAAGGTTCTTGAAATTCATGAAAATGGAAAGATTAAGAGACAAGAAGCTGAACAACAACTTGAACAAATTGAAGGTGAATTGAAGGATAAATTGTTAGAGATTAAAATTGAAAGCGGAAAATAGAAATATAACAAGGCCTCTTACTAGTTTGTGAGAGGATTTTGTTGTAATCGTAAAATAATGAAAAGTGAAGTTAATTACAAATCTTTACTAATATATTTTTTTGTGGTATAATAACAATGTAACTTGTTTATGGTTAAAAGAGGAGGACAACATGGCAGAAAACAAAAAGAAACTTTTAGGTGTTCTAGATGAAGTATTACTATTCAGTTTTGAATTAATAGTATTTGAACTAGAAGGAAAAGCTCCTGAGGATTCAAGAGTTAAACAGATAAGAGAGTTATGCCAAGAATTAGCTGATGCTGGTGTGTACCAGTTTCAGACAAATTGTGATGATGAAAAACTTTTTGAACAAATACAGACGTTTGCTCAAAATGAGGGATGAATCTAAAGAGGGTCGTCAAGAATTTGATGACCTTTTTAATTTTAATATATAATATAAGTGAAACTTATATTATATATTAAAATAATCAATTAGACTAATTGATATAAATGTGCTATAATTTTAATTGTAATAAGCAAATAGCTTAGGAGGTGAAAATATACTAACCTTTTATTCCAGGCAATTGCCTGTATATATATATTGTTACTAGAAAACGAAGCATCAAGGAGGAAAAGACAATGATAGACTCTGAATAATGAAACATAAAAGAACAAAACCACAAACAATAACAATAAAAAAGGAGAAAAATCTATGAAAAAAATGATTATGTTAGTAGTGACAATAATGGTTATGGCAGTGGCATTAACAGGATGTAACAATCCATTCAGGAAAGATGACCAGCATGCGACAGTTTCAATAACAACTTCTGATGGACGGGCATATGTATTTCAGAGTGTCAATGGTTCAAATGCTACAATATCAGGAAAGGAATTAGCGTTAAAAAAATGCAAAGTCAATTTTAATATGGAAACAGGTGAAAGTGCACACATTATATTCAAATGTGATGCGTGCGGTAATAAGCAAGAAATTGATATTGATCAGCCATGGTCAGATGTCATACATTGCGACTGTCCAGAAGAAATTGACGAAAAAGGAAACTCTAAAGAGTATGCAGCGATTGAGTTGACATATAACCAGCAAGAAGAAACTGAATAATGTTAGTATAGGACTCTCACTTATTAGTGGGAGTTTTTATAATATGTCAACTTAAAAAATATATTGTTACTTTTGTGTTTTGTCTATAAAAATATCTTTTATTTATTTATAATTTATAGTATAATATTGAAATAATATAGAAAGTAGAGTGATTAAATATGAAATTAAATATAGTAATGGTAGAACCTGAAATACCGCAAAACACAGGAAATATTGCAAGAACATGTGCAATAACAGGAGCAAAATTACATTTAGTACATCCATTGGGATTTCAGATAGATGAAAAAACATTAAAAAGAGCAGGTTTAGATTATTGGGATAAATTAGATATAGAAGAACATGATTCATTAAATGAGTTTTTAGAAAAATATAAACCAGAAGAAAATAATATGTTTTTTGCTACAACAAAGGGAAAAACACAATATACAGATATAGACTACTCAGAGATGAATGAAGTATTTGTTTTATATGGAAAAGAAACTAAAGGATTGCCAGAAAGTCTTTTAGAAAAGTATTTAGATAAAAAAACAATAAGAATTCCAATGTTGCCAACATTAAGGTCATTAAATTTATCAAATTCTGTTGCAATAATTACTTATGAGATATTAAGACAGCATAATTTTGAGGATTTGCAAGGAATTAGTAATTATTTTGAAAAATAAATATAAGGAAATAAAAAATATCATTTTAAAGTTTAACAAGGTGTTTTAAATATGTTTTTAAACAAATTTAGAATAGCAAAGCGTCCGCTGTTAAACGATAAAATGATATTTTTTATTAACTGAATAAATTGATTTTTCAATAATAAATGTAAGTATTGAATAAAATACAAGAAAGTGTTATTATAATAATAATTTATTAATGGAAAGAGGATAATAGTGGAAGAAATCGAAGGAATACTAACAGAAATAATATATCAAAATGAAGTAAACAGCTATTTAGTAGGCGTATTTGAAACAGAAGAAGAACAATTTACAGTAGTAGGGTATCTACCATTTATAAGAAAAGGAGATTCATTAAAAATAGTGGGTAAATTTGTAGAACATAAAGACTATGGTGAACAATTCAAAATAGAAACATTTGAAAAAATTATGCCAAAAACACTTGGAGCACTTGAAACATATTTAGCCAATGGTGATATAAAAGGAGTAGGACCTGCAACAGCATCTAAAATAGTAAATAAATTTGGAGAGGAAACAATCTATGTATTAAAATTTGAACCAGAGAAATTGGCACAAATAAGAGGAATAACTAAAGATAAAGCAATAGAAATATCAGAAAGTTTTATAGAAAACTGGGAAGTATGGCAAATAGTTGGATTTCTTGAAAGATTTGGAATAGGTGCAGAAAGTGCAAAAAAAGTATATGACTTGTTAGGAATAAATGCAATTGCAGAAATAGAAGCAAATCCATATATATTAATAGATATATCTAGAGGCGTTGACTTTAAGCAAATAGATCAAATGGCAATACAACTTGGAGTAGAAAGAGAAAATCAAAAAAGAGTTAAAAGTGGGATTAAATATGCATTAATCAAAATAACTTATAATGGTCATTGTTGTACATTAAAAGAAAATTTAATAGAATATGTAAAAACACTTTTAAATGTGAGTGAACCAGTAATAGAAGAAGGAATAATCAATTTAAAAGTAAATAATGAAATTGTAATAGAAGATAGAGATGAAGAAGAATGGGTGTACTTATATACATTTTATAATGCAGAAAATCAAATTGCACAAAGAATAACAAAATTAGATAAAGCAAGAAATGTAAAAAAAGTATCAAATATAGAAAAAGAACTAAGACTTGTTGAAGAAGGAACAGATATAATCTTATCAGAAAAGCAAAAAGAAGCTATAAGAGCAATAAATGATAATAATGTAACAATTATAACAGGTGGACCTGGAACTGGAAAAACAACAATAATTAAAAGTATAATAGAAATATATAAACAGAAAAAATATAAGATTGTTCTATGTGCACCAACAGGCAGAGCAGCAAAAAGAATGTCAGAAACGACAGGAGAAGAAGCTAGTACATTACACAGATTATTAGAAATAGGAAAAGTTGATGAAGAATCATTATTTAAAAAAGATAATGAATATCAAGGTGCACCAATTGATGGAGATATAATAATTGTTGATGAGGTATCAATGGTTGATATGTTTATTATGAGTTATTTACTTGACTGTATATATCAAGGAACAAAATTAATATTGGTTGGTGATAGTGATCAGTTGCCATCAGTAGGACCTGGAAGTGTTTTAAAAGATTTAATTGCTTCGGAAAAAATAGTAACAGTACATCTTGATAAAATATTTAGACAGGCTGCCAAAAGTAAAATAATCGTAAATGCACATAGAGTAAATAATGGAAAAGGATTTATAAGTAAGGAAGATCCTGAATTAGAAGAAGATGCAAATCAAGATTTCTTTTTTATAAAAGAAAATAATCAAGAAAAAATTTTAAAAGAAGTTTTATCATTATGTAATGGTCGTTTAAAAAATTTTGGAGAGTATGACTTTTTTGAAAATATACAAGTACTTACACCAACCAAAAAAGGATTACTTGGAACAAAAGAATTAAATAAAGCATTACAGGAAGAACTAAATCCGCATAGAGAAGGGGAAGCAGAAAAAAGTAGTATGGGAGCTATTTTTAGAATTGGTGACAGAGTAATGCAGATAAAAAATAATTATGATATGTATTGGGAAAGACTATGTGAAAGTGGTGTTGAGACTGGAAATGGCATATTTAATGGTGAAACAGGAATAATAACAAATATTAATGAAAAGGGAAAAATCCTAAGTGTGAAGTTTGATGATGAAAAAGTATGTAAATATGAATTTAATGATTTAGAGCAAATAGAACATAGTTATTGTATGACCATTCATAAAGCACAAGGAAGTGAGTTTGATGTTGTTATTATGATTGTACCACAAGCTGCACCAATGCTTCTTACAAGAAACTTATTATACACAGGTTTGACTCGTGCTAAAAAGTTATTGATTGTTATTGGGAATGATAGAGTTGTTGATTATATGATTAAGAATGTTGATAGTAAAAAGAGAAATACGGGGCTTGAATTCAAACTTAGAAATATGTAAACTTGCAAATTAATTTAAAAAGTAGTATAATAGAGTTAACTATTAATGTATATGTATTGACTAGATATAGTCAAGAAAACGGAGGGAAAGACATATGAACAAAATTACAGCAACAATTATGATGATGATTTCAATAATTATGATTTGCCTTATGTGGTTGTCATCCAAATTTATTCCCGTATATGTAAATGGAGAATATATTTTAGCAAACCAGATTATACGATATGTGTTATACTTAGTATTCTTTGTACTTGCAATTTATGGTTTTGCATATTTGGCATCATCACCAAAAAAGAAAAACCGCCGCAGAAGAAGACGCTAATAACGTCTTCTTTTTATGTATAAATTACCACTTTTTGCAAACAATATGTATAAAACATATTTTGCAAGGAGTGGATTTTTTTGAAAAAATATCAAAAATTAGAAATAGAAGGAGCGATATTAGATGAAGAGCAACTAAAAGCACACATGGAAAAAATAGCGATACAACACACATTAAAAAGTAAATCAAACAAAAGCACATATCCAATACCACAAATGATAGAAAATTATAAAAAAATAAAAAGTGTATATAATTTATTAAATGAACATATCAAATTAGGAATAAGTATACATCCAGCAGGAGAATGGATTTTAGACAATTTTTATATAATAGAAGAATCTGTTAGGCAAATAGAAAAAGAAATGACAGTAAAAAAATATACAAATTTTATTGGAATACAACATGGAAAATATGCAGGGTTTGCAAGAATATATGTATTAGCATCAGAAATTGTAGCATACACAGATAATAAAATAGACGGAGAAAACTTAGAAAAATATTTACAAGCATATCAAACTAAAAAAACATTAAACATGGAAGAAATATGGAATATAGGAGTATTTTTACAAATCGCAATAATACAAAACATTTCTGAAATATGTGAAAAAATATATAGTAGTCAAATTCAAAAATATAAAGTAAAAAATATAATAGAAAGACTTGTAGAAAAAAAGGATAAAAATGAACTTAAATTTAATCAAACATATGGGTTCAAAATCAGATCTACTGAATTTAGAAGTATGAAATATCCATTTATAGAATATATGTCATATTCATTAAAAAAATATGGAAAAAAAGCATATGGATATTTAAATATATTAGAAGAAGAAGTAGAAAAGCTTGGAATAACAGTTTCTGATGCAATACAAAAAGAGCATTTTGCAACAGCGATTAGAAAAATTTCAATGGGAAATTGTATAACAAGTATAAAAAAGATTCAGAGAATAAACTTTTTAGATATATTTGAGAAAATAAATGGAGTTGAAGGGATTCTTAATAATGACCCTGCAGGAATTTATGAAAATATGGAATATAAAACTAAAGAATATTATAGAAATACAATAAAAGAAATAGCAAGAAAAACAAATATGTCAGAAATTTATGTGGCCAAAAAAACAATAGAGCTTTGCAATCAAAAAAGTGTAGGAAGCAAACAAAGTCATATAGGATATTATTTAATTGATGAAGGAAAAAACGAATTATATAAAAAATTAGAATATAAAGAAAAAACAATTAATAAACAAACAAAAGCACAAATGTATATCTTATTATTTTGTATACTAACAATAGTTATTTCAATACTTATAGCAAAGTCAGTAACAAGTAATTTAGCTAAATTTATAATCACAACAATTTTATTAATCATACCAATATCAGAATTTGTAAATCAATCAATTCAATATATATTAGGAAAAACAGTCAAACCAAAACTTATACCCAAAATGGATTTTTATAATGGGATAACACCTGAAAATGCTACATTTGTAGTAATTCCAACAATAATAAAAACAAGAGAAAAAGTTCAAGAATTATTTAGAAAACTTGAAGTATTTTATTTGGCAAATAAAAGTGAAAATTTATATTTTGCAGTTTTAGGAGATTGCTCAGAAAGTGATTCTCAAGAAGAGAAATTTGACAAAGAAGTTATAGAAGAAGGTCTAAAGCATGCCAAAAATCTAAATAAAAAATATGCAAAAATGGGATTTCCAATTTTTCATTTTATTTACAGAGAAAGACAGTACAATAATGCAGAAGAAAAATACTTGGGGTGGGAAAGAAAAAGAGGATTACTAACACAATTTAATGAATACATTTTGAAACATGAGAAAAATAAATTCAAAGTAAATACAATAAATCAAGATGAATTACCTAAAATAAAATATGTTATAACATTAGATTCAGATACGGATTTAGTGTTAAACACAGCATTTGAGCTAATTGGAGCAATGGCACATATATTAAATAAACCAGAAATAGAAAATGGAATTGTGGTAAATGGACATGCACTTATACAGCCAAGAGTAGGCGTGAATTTAGATGCAAGTCATAGAAATCTATTTACAAAAATATTTGCAGGAGCAGGAGGAATAGATAATTATACAAATGCAATTTCAGATGTTTATCAAGATAATTTTGGAGAAGGTATTTTTACTGGAAAAGGAATTTATGATGTAAAAGTATTTTCAAAAGTATTAAAAAATGAAATACCTGAAAATACAGTTTTAAGTCATGATTTGCTAGAGGGAAATTATCTAAGATGTGGGCTTGCAACAGACATCATGTTAATGGATGGATATCCAGCTAAATATGCAAGTTTTATGAATAGACTTGCTCGTTGGACAAGAGGGGATTGGCAAATAATAAGATGGTTAAAAAGTAAACTAAATATACTTTCAAAATTCAAGATTTTTGATAATTTAAGAAGAAGTTTATTTGAAATATCAGTCATTGTGTTTGGAATATGGGCATTTTTCATAAAAACAAATTGGTTGATTTGGCCAATGCTTGGAATTGTAGTATATCCATTTTTACTTGAAATGTTAAATTTAATAGCTTCAAAAAAAGAAGGAGAAAAAAAGCAAAAAACATTTACACCACAAATAGTTGGTTTTAAAGGTGCATTATATAGAGGAATTCTTACATTAGGATGTGTACCATATAAAGCATATGTAGAATTAACATCAATTTGCAAAACAATATATAGAACCCAAATATCACATAGGCACTTACTTGAATGGATGACATCAGAAGAAGCGGAAAAGCAATCAAAAACAACAGTGGAAAACTATTATAGAATGATGTTGCCAAACGTGATATTAGGAATTGTGGTGGTGATAAGTAATATCAGCCTATTGCCAATAATAGGAATATTGTGGATAATAACACCATATATAATGTGTAAGATAAGTAAAATATCAGAAAAAGACGAAAAGAAAAAAGAACAAACACTAAATGAAGAAGACGAAAAATACCTAAAAGAAGTTGCGTTGAAAACATGGCAATTTTTTAAAGATTATTTAACACCAGAAAACAATTATCTAATACCAGATAATTATCAAGAAGATAGAAAAGAAATAATAGTTCCAAGAACTTCATCAACTAATATTGGACTTTCAATGTTAGCTGTAATTGCAAGTTATGATTTAGGATTTGAAGATTTAGAATCAACAATGGATAGATTAACAAATATCATAAATGTTGTATATGAACTTCCAAAATGGAATGGGCATCTATATAATTGGTATAACATAAAAACTAAGCAACCATTAATTCCAAGATATGTATCAACAGTTGATAGTGGAAATTTAGTGGGATATATGTATACAGTAAGAGCATTTTGGGACAAAATGTACCCGGTACAAAATTGCCCAGTGCAAAATTTATTGACTCAGATGATAGAGGAAACAGATTTTAGTGTATTGTATAGTGAAGAACAGCGTTTATTTTCAATAGGTTTTAATATAGAAGAAAATAAATTAACAGATTCGTATTATGATTTACTTGCTTCAGAAGCGAGACAAGCAAGTTTGGTTGCTATTGCCAAAAAAGATGTGCCACAAAAGCATTGGAATAATTTGAGTAGAACATTGACTGTTTTGAAAAAGTATAAAGGTCTTATTTCATGGTCTGGGACTGCTTTTGAATATTTGATGCCGAATATAAATATTCCTAGATATAAAGGAAGTTTATTAGATGAGTCTTGCAGATTTTTGATTATAAATCAAATAAAGTATAGCCAAAGTCTAGGGATTCCATGGGGAATTTCTGAGGCAGCATTTAATTTAAAAGATTTGCATTCAAATTATCAATATAAAGCTTTTGGTATTCCTTGGCTTGGATTAAAAAGAGGCTTGGCAGATGAAATGGTTGTTGCAACTTATGGAAGTGTTTTGGCAATTACTGATATGCCCAAAGAGGTTGTTGATAATTTGAGAGTATTAGAAGAGCAAGGCATGTATAGTAAATATGGATTTTATGAGTCTATAGATTATACACCAGAAAGATTGTCAAAAGGTAAAAAGTCTGAGCCTGTAAAAACTTATATGGCACATCATCAAGCATTAATTTTGCTATCAATAAATAACTTTTTTAATAATCAAATTTTTCAAAAAAGATTTATGCAAAATCCTGAAATAGAAGCAGTTAGTATTTTGTTACAAGAACGAATGCCAGAAACATTTATTTTAACAAAAGAAAATAAAGAAAAACCTGAAAAAATCAAATATCAGGACTATGAAAATTACACAGTTAGAGAATATAATAAAATTGATGAAAGAATTATTAGAGGTAATGTAATTGGAAATGAAAAATATGTTATAGCGATAAATCAAAATGGGAATGGAGTAAGTAAATTTGAAGAGAATTATATAAATAGATTTAAGAGAACTGATGATTATAATCAAGGTATATTTTTCTACATTAAAGATATTCAAACAAATGAGATTTGGTCTGCTACTGGAGAAGATAATTGTGAACAGTTTACAATTCAATTTATGCCTGACAAAGATCAGTTTGAAAAGGTAAAATTGATTAATAATGATAAAGAAAATGATGAACAGATTAAGACAAAACTCAAAGTTACAGTGGATGCAAATGAGCCTGTTGAGATACGAAGGCTAGAAATTAAAAATAATACACGAGAAGAAAAGATATTTGAAATTACTTCGTTTTTCGAACCAGTATTATCAAGAAAAGAACAAGATTATGCACATCAATCTTTTAATAATTTGTTTTTGATATATGGATATAATGAAGAAAATGATTATTTAACAGTAAAAAGAAAGAAAAGAGAGAGCAATCAAAAAGAATTATATTTAATTGCTAAAATGCAGACTAATAGCGAAAAAATTGGTGAAACAGAATATGAAATAGATAGAGCAAAATTTGCTGGAAGAAATAATTTTGGAGTTCCTAAAGCAATACAAAATTCTACACCACTATCTAAAAAGATAGGTCTTACAACAGAGGGAATAGTTGCACTAAAAAATACAATTAAAGTTCAACCAGAACAAAAAGTGTATGTTGATTTAATATTATCAGTTGAGTATGAAGAACAATTAGCTATTCAAAACATAGAAAAATACAAGGTTATGGAAAATGTAAGTAGAGAATTTGAAATTGTAAAAGCTAAAACAGAAGCAGAATCAAGATATCTAGAAATTAAAGGTAGAGATATGGATATATATCAAACAATATTATCATATATTTTATTTGATAATCCATTAAAAAATAAATCTAATTTAGCATACAAAACTTATGAACAAAAAGATTTGTGGAAATATGGTATATCAGGTGATTTGCCAATAATAACAGTTACAATTAAATATATAAATGATATTTATGTTGTTAAACAAATTATAAAAGCTTATGAATTTTTTAGAACTAAAAATGTACAAGTAGAACTTGTAATTATAGATGAAGAAAATTATAGTTATGAAAATTATATAAAAGATGAAATTGAAGGTGCAGTTTTAAATAGTCATTTGGCATATATGAAAAATATTTATGGTGGAATTTTTGTGCTTTCTAAGAGTGAAATGGATGTACAAGATGTAAATTTAATTAAATTCGTTTCAAACCTTGTTATAGATAGTCATTTAGGAAATTTACAAAATATAATAAAAGATATGGAAGAAGATGTATTAGATAAATATAGAGTTATAGAGGATACTGTTGAAACTACGAATGAAGAAGATACAACAAAAGATATAGATATTTTAAATAACATTCAGGAACCTAAATATTACAACGAGTATGGAGCTTTTTCAGAAGATGGTAAAGAATATATTATAAGAGTAAATAAAGATCATAAGCTTCCAACAACATGGAGTCATATAATTGCAAATGAGAAATTTGGAAGTGTTGTAACAGAAAGTGGTGGAGGATATACTTGGCATAAAAATAGTAGATTAAATAGGATTACAAGTTGGCAAAATAGTGCATGTAGTAATATTCCATCAGAAATAATATATTTAAAAGATGAAGAAAATGGAAGAATATGGACACCAACTGCAATGCCTATGCCAGATGATAAAAATTATAATGCAATATTTGGATTTGGATATGCAAAATATATTCATTCTAGTGATGATATAATGCAAGAATTAGAAGTATTTGTGCCTCAAGAGGAAAGTTGCAAAATTAATATATTAACATTAAAAAATAATGCACCTAAAAAGAAAAAGTTGAAAATTTTATACTATGTTAAACCTGTAATAGGTGAAGATGAGATAAAATCAGATAGTTATATTAAACTTAAATATGAAGAAAATTCCAATATGATAGTAGCTAAAAATCTTTATAATGTTGATGAATTTAATGATACAATATATGTTTCTAGTAGTGAAAAGATAAAGTCATTTACAGGAAATAAGAAGACATTTGGGGTTAATAAAGTCAGACTTGATAATGATAACGGAATAGGCAAGAAGTCTTGTATTGCAATAGAATTAGAAATTGAAATAGAAAGCTTTTCAGATAAGAAAATATCTATAGTTTTAGGAGCAGAAGAAAATTTGGTTTCAGCTAAAGATATAGCATATAAATATTCAAAAGTTCAAAATTGTAATATAGAACTTGTAAAGGTTAAAAATAAATGGAATGATTTATTGGGAAAATTACAAGTAAAAACACCATATGAATCTTTAAATATAATGCTTAATGGTTGGATAATGTATCAAACTATTTGTAGTAGATTACTTGCAAAAAGTGGATTTTACCAATCAGGTGGTGCATATGGATTTAGAGATCAATTACAAGATTCTTATGGTACAAAATTTTTAGATAGTAACATTTTATATAATCAAATAATAAAACACAGTAGACACCAATTTATAGAAGGAGATGTTGAACACTGGTGGCATGAGGAAAATAATAGAGGCATAAGAACTAAATTTTCAGATGATTTATTATGGCTTCCATATATGGTTATAAAATATATCAGACATACTGGAAATTATGAAATTCTAAATGTTGTTACACCATATTTAAGTGGAGCTCAACTACAAGAAAATGA
The DNA here is from genome assembly GCA_934149075.1 of uncultured Clostridia bacterium. GTDB lineage: Bacteria > Bacillota > Clostridia > TANB77 > CAG-508 > CAG-269. The sequence continues at coordinate 37,280 of CAKPDR010000013.1, forward strand.
AAAAGAAAAATATGAACAATATTTATCATCTAATATAGAAGAAGATATTTATGAACACTGTAAAAGAGCTATCAATAGAGCTTGTGGAATAAGTGATACAGACTGGAGTTTTGGAGAACATGGATTGCCTAAAATTGGAATAGGTGATTGGAATGATGGATTTAATAATATAGGGCCTGAAGGAAATGGAGAAAGTGTATGGCTTGGATTTTTCTTATATGAAGTTTTAAAAGATTTTATTTTAATTGCAGAATATAGGAATGATTCAGAGACTGTAGAACAATACAAAAAGATAGCAGAAAAGTTAAGAACGAATTTAAATACAAATGCATGGGATGGTAGATGGTTTAAAAGAGCTTTTGCTGATAATGGTGATGTTTATGGAAGTATGGAAAATGAAGAATGCAGAATTGATAGTATTGCTCAAAGTTGGTCTGTAATTTCTGGTGCTGGTGATGAAGAAAAACAAAAGCAGGCAATTGAAAGCTTAGAAAATCATTTGGTTGACAATGAAAGTGGAATTATTAAATTACTTGATCCTCCTTTTGAAAAGGGTAAACTTGAACCAGGGTACATTAAAGCATATGTTCCAGGGGTCAGAGAAAATGGTGGTCAATATACACATTCTGCAGTATGGGCTGTTATTGCAGAAGCAATGCTTGGAAAAGGAGATAAAGCTGTTGAGTTATATAAGATGATTACACCTATTGAACATGCAAGAACTAAAGAAGCAGCAAATAAATACAAGGTTGAACCTTATGTTATTGCAGCAGATGTATATGGTGCACAAAATTTGGCTGGTTCAGGTGGTTGGACTTGGTACACAGGTTCAAGTAGCTGGTATTATTTGGCAGGTGTTCAATACATTCTTGGCATGAATATTTATCATAATTCTATGAGTTTTAATCCTTGTATTCCAAAGTTTTGGGATGGTTTTGAAATTAAATATAAGTTTGGAAATAGTATTTATAATATTAATGTTAAAAATCCAGAGGGTAAGAATACTGGTGTTTCTAAAGTTTTTGTTAATGGAGTTGAACATGAGAATAAAATTATTCTTAATGGCAGTGGAAAGGTGTTTAATGTTGATATTATAATGTGATAAGAACAAGAAAGTTTGGAGAACATTCATATAATAAAAAGATATCATTTTATCGTTTAACTGCGGATAATTCGCTATTTAAAATTTGCTTACATCAAATTTTAAACACCTTGTTAAACTTTAAAATGATATTTTTTTGATTATATAAATATTACTAAATATATTTTTGTAGAAGTTATTAGAATTACTATTGATAAATTATTATTTTTTTGTTATGATAAAATGGAACGAAAGATTTTAGAAAATCAAAAGAAAGGATGAGGGCGAAAAATGGATAATGAACAAGAAAAAGTTGATAGCATAGAAACCTTACAAAAAACAATAGAAAAAGTAAGAAAAGCACAAAAAGAATTTTCAAAATATACACAAGAACAAGTAGATAAAATATTTCAAGCAGCAGCAATAGCTGCAAACCAAAATAGAATACCACTTGCAAAAATGGCAGTTGAAGAAACAGGAATGGGAGTTGTAGAAGATAAGGTAATTAAAAATCACTATGCTGCAGAATATGTTTATAACAAATACAAAGATGTAAAAACATGTGGAGTGTTAGAACAAGATGACAATTATGGAATCAAGAAAATAGCAGAACCAATAGGAGTAATAGCAGCAGTAATACCAACAACAAACCCAACATCAACAGCAATATTTAAAACATTAATATCATTAAAAACAAGAAATGGAATAATAATAAGTCCACACCCAAGAGCAAAACAATCAACAATAGAAGCTGCAAAAATAGTATTAGAAGCAGCTGTAAAAGCAGGGGCACCAGAAGGAATAATATCATGGATTGATGTACCATCACTAGAATTAACAAATTTATTAATGCAATCAGCAGATATAATATTAGCAACAGGTGGACCTGGAATGGTAAAAGCCGCATATTCTAGTGGAAAGCCAGCTTTAGGTGTAGGACCAGGAAATACACCAGCAGTAATAGATGAATCAGCAGATATAACATTGGCTGTAAATTCAATAATACACTCAAAAACATTTGATAATGGAATGATATGTGCATCAGAACAATCAGTAATAGTAAGTGACAAAATTTATGACAGAGTAAGAGAAGAATTTATGAGAAGAGGATGTTACTTATTAAATCCAGAACAAACAGAAAAAGTAAGAAAAACAATAATAATAAATGGAGCATTAAATGCTAAAATAGTAGGACAATCAGCACATACAATAGCACAATTGGCAGGAGTAGATGTTGCTGAAAATACAAAAATATTAATAGGAGAAGTAGAAAGTGTAGATTTATCAGAAGAATTTGCACATGAAAAACTTTCACCTGTTTTAGCAATGTATAAAGCATCAAGTTTTGATGATGCAGTAGGCAAAGCATATAGATTAATAGAAGATGGAGGATTAGGACATACATCTTCACTATATATCAACACAGTTACTGAAAAAGAAAAAATAGAGAAATTTTACAACACAATGAAAACATGTAGAGTATTAATAAATACACCATCATCACAAGGTGGAATTGGTGACATATATAACTTTAAGTTAGCACCATCACTAACACTTGGATGTGGAACATGGGGAGGAAACTCTGTATCAGAAAATGTAGGAGTAAAACACTTGATAAATATAAAAACAGTAGCCGAAAGGAGAGAAAATATGCTTTGGTTTAGAGCACCTGAAAAGGTATATATAAAAAGAGGTTGTTTACCAGTAGCTTTAGAAGAGCTAAAAAATGTAATGGGTAAAAAGAGAGTGTTTATAGTAACAGATACATT
>CAKPDR010000014.1 GCA_934149075.1 uncultured Clostridia bacterium
CCTGGAATTTCACCTTTGTGTGCTAATTCTCTGAAACATACACGGCAAATTCCATATTTTCTAATATAAGCATGTGGTCTACCACAAATTTTACATCTATTGTATTCTCTTGTTTTATATTTTTGTGGTCTAGCTTGTTTTACTTTCATAGATTTTTTAGCCATTATTTTTTCTCCTCCTTAACTATGCTTTAAAAGGCATTCCTAATAATTTTAATAGCTCTTTTGCCTCTTCGTCTGTTTCAGCTGTTGTTACAAATATGATATCCATACCTCTTAATTTATCTACTTTATCATATTCGATTTCTGGGAATATTAATTGTTCTTTAATACCCATTGAGTAGTTTCCTCTTCCATCAAAAGAATTTACAGAAACACCTCTAAAATCTCTAACTCTTGGAAGTGCTACATTGAATAGTTTGTAAGCAAAGTCATACATTTTATCTGCTCTTAATGTAACTTTACATCCAACGTTTGCTCCTTCTCTTAATTTAAATGCTGCGATTGATTTTTTTGCTTTTGTTATCATTGGTCTTTGACCTGTGATTTGTGTTAAATCATTCATTGCATTTTCTAATGATTTAGGATTTTCTTTTATATCTCCTAAACCTATATTTATAACTATTTTATCAAGTTTTGGTACTTGCATAGTTGATTTATATTCAAATTTTTTCATTAATGCTGGAATTACTTCTTTTTCATATTGCTCTCTTAATTTTTCCATTTTTAGTTATTCCTCCTTCCTTTTTACTTTATTACTGTTCCACATTTTTTACAAATACGAACTTTTTTATCATTTTCTACTTTATACCCAATTCTAGCTGGTTTTCCACATTTTGAACATACTACATTAACTTTTGAACTGTTTATAGCACATTCAACAGGAATTATTCCGCCTTCTTCTCCTTGTTTTCTAGGTTTGATGTGTTTTTTTCTAACATTTACGCCTTTTACAACTACTTTTGAGTCTTTTGGTATAACTTCTAATACTTCTCCTTTTTTACCTTTATCATTTCCAGATAAAACTTGGACTGTATCTCCTTTTTTTATTTTCATTGAGTTTAACCTCCTTCTTTACTTATTATAAAACTTCTGGTGCTAATGATAATATTTTCATATAATCCTTTTCTCTTAATTCTCTTGCAACTGGTCCAAATATACGTGTTCCTTTTGGTGTTTTGTCTTCTTTTATTATTACTGCTGCATTTTCATCAAATTTTACATATGAACCATCTTGTCTTCTTAGACCTTTTTTACTTCTTACGATAACAGCTTTTACAACATCACCTTTTTTAACAACACCACCAGGTATTGCTGATTTAACAGATGCAACTATTACATCACCAATGTTTGCTGTTTTCTTATATGAACCACCCATACATCTGATACACATAATTTCTTTAGCTCCAGTATTGTCAGCAACTTTTAATATTGATTGTTGTTGTATCATGATTTATTTTCCTCCTTTTTCAAGAATTTCAACTACTCTCCATCTCTTGTCTTTAGAAAGTGGTCTTGTTTCCATTACTTTTACTTTATCTCCTATTTCACAGCTATTGTTTTCGTCATGAGCTTTTAATTTATATGTTCTTTTAACTGTTTTTCCATACATTTTATGGCTTACACTTGTTTCTACTGAAACAACTACTGTTTTGTCCATCTTGTCAGATGTTACAGTTCCAACCATAACTTTACGAAGATTTCTTTCTTCCATAGGTTTTATACCTCCTTCTACTTTTGGTCAGGGGACACATCTTTTTTAATAAGGGGTCACATCTTTTTCATAGGTATTCCTCTTAGGACAAGATATGTCCCACCCATGATTATTATCTCAGCCTTATTAAATTATGACTACCCTTTTTATTTTTTACGCTTTAGCTTCTGCTATTTTTCTCTCTGTTAATACAGTATTTATTTTAGCTATATCTTTTTTAACCTCTTTAATTTTCATTGGGTTATCTAATCCGTTTGTAGCCAAACTGAATTTTAATTTGAATAATTCTGTTTTTAATTCACCTAATTCTTTTTCTAATTCTGGTGAAGACATTTCTCTAATCTTATTTATCTTCATCACAATCACCTACCTTGCTTTCAGTTTCTTTTGCTACGAATTTACATTTAATTGGTAGTTTATTCATAGCTAATCTCAAGGCTTCTCTAGCTGTTTCTTCTGATACACCTGCTATTTCAAACATTACTCTACCAGGTTTTACAGCAGCTACCCAATATTCAACATTACCTTTACCTTTACCACCACGAGTTCCAGCTGGTTTTTGTGTTATTGGTTTGTCTGGAAATATTTTAATCCAAACTTTTCCACCTCTTTTTGTATAACGTGTCATAGCAATACGAGCTGCTTCAATTTGGTTTCCCTTAATTAATCCAGCTTCAACTGCTTGTAATCCGTATTCTCCGTCTGTAACTTTATTTCCTCTTGTTGCTTTTCCTCTATTTCTACCTTTTTGCATTTTTCTAAATTTAGATTTTTTTGGCATTAATGGCATTATTTGTCTCCTCCTTCCACTTTTTTAGTTGGAAGAACTTCACCTTTATAAATCCATACTTTAACACCGATTTTTCCATATGTTGTATCTGCTTCAGCAAATCCATAGTCAATATCAGCTCTTAAAGTTTGTAGAGGAACTGTTCCCTCTTTATAGAATTCAGTTCTTGCCATATCAGCTCCACCTAATCTTCCAGATACAGCTGTTTTGATACCTAAAGCTCCTGATTTCATAGCTTTTTGCATACATTGTTTCATGGCTTTTCTGAATGAAATTCTTCTTTCTAGTTGGCTAGCTATATCTTCTGCAACTAATTGTGCATCTGTTGATATTGCTTTTACCTCAACTATATTGATATTTACATCTTTACCGATTAATTTTGTTACATCTGCTTTTAAGCTTTCTGCTCCAGCTCCACCTTTTCCGATTATAATTCCTGGTTTAGCTGCATAAACATTAACTTTAACAAATTTTGCTGTTCTTTCAATTTCAATTTTTGAAATTCCAGCTGTATATAATTTTTTCTTTAAAAATTTACGAATTTTTTGATCTTCTACTAAGTAATCTGCAAAATTCTTAGAATCTGCATACCATTTAGCATTCCAATCTTTTATGATTCCAACTCTCACACCTGTTGGATGTACTTTTTGTCCCATTTTCTAGAATCCTCCTTTCCTATTCTGCTTCTCTAACTACGATAGTTATATGACTTGTTCTTTTTCTAATTCTAACTGCTGATCCTTTTGCAGCTGGTCTTATTCTCTTTAATGTTGGACCTTGGTTTGCAAATATTTCAGCAACATATAATTTTTCATGTTTCATTCCATGATTGTTTTCAGCATTTGCAATAGCTGATTTTAATAATTTTTCAATTACTTCTGATGATGCTTTTGGTGTAAATTTTACAATTGCTAAAGCTTCATCAACATTTTTTCCTCTTATTAAATCTGCAACTATTTTAACTTTTCTAGCTGAAATACGTGCATATTTTAAAGTTGCTTTAGCTTCTAATACTGCTGTTTCTTCCACTACAATTCCCTCCTTAATTTATATTTATTTTGTAGTTGCTTTTTCTCCTGCATGACCTTTAAATGTTCTTGTAGGAGCAAATTCACCTAATTTATGACCTATCATTTCTTCTGTTATATAAACTGGTACATGTTTTCTACCATCATGAACAGCGATTGTGTGTCCAACCATTTGTGGATATATTGTTGAAGCTCTTGACCATGTCTTGATTACTTCTTTGTTTCCACTTTCGTTCATTGCTTCAACTCTTTTTAATAATTCTGGAGCAACGAAAGGCATTTTATTTCTTGACATATGATTTTCCTCCTATTCTATTTTCTTCTCTTTACGATAAATTTGTTTGTTCTATTTTTCTTATTTCTTGTCTTATATCCTAATGCTGGTTTACCCCAAGGTGTCATTGGTCCTGAATGTCCAACTGGAGCTCTACCTTCACCACCACCATGTGGGTGATCTACTGGGTTCATTACAGAACCTCTAACTGTAGGTCTAATTCCTAAGTGTCTTGTTTTACCTGCTTTTCCTAATTTAACATTTTCATGATCAGCATTTCCAACTACACCAATTGTAGCTCTACATCTTGCTAAGATTAATCTCATTTCTCCTGATGGTAATCTTACATGTGCATATTTTCCTTCTTTAGCCATAAGTTGTGCACTTTGTCCAGCAACTCTTACTAATTTTGCACCTTGACCTGGATTTAATTCTATATTATGGATTAATGTACCTACTGGTATGCTTGATATTGGAGCACAGTTTCCTGGTTTAATATCAACACTTTCTCCTGATACAACCTTATCTCCATCTTTTAATCCTTGTGGTGCTATGATGTAACTTAATGTTCCATCTTCATATTTTATTAATGCTATGTTAGCACTTCTGTTTGGATCATATTCAATTCCAACTACAGTTGCTTCCATATTATCTTTTAATCTTTTAAAATCTATTATTCTATATTTTTGTCTATTTCCTCCACCTTGATGTCTTACTGTTATTCTACCATATGAGTTTCTTCCTGCATTTTTCTTTTTCTTTGCAAGTAATGATTTTTCAGGAGTCTTTTTTGTAACTTCTGCATAATCAGAAACTGTCATATTTCTTCTTGATGGTGTATAGGCTTTAAATCTTTTTATACCCATTATTATCTCTCCTTTTTATTTTACGGATTTTTTCCTGCTCCGTTTACAGATATTCTTTATTTTCCGGGTTCTTTCCCGATATCTCTTGCTAATTTTACATTAGACTTTTCTAAAGCTTGTTTATTTTTTTGTTTTATTTTGTTTTTCCTTATTAACTCAAAGCTCGAATTTTCTAATATTTTTCCAGAATTTTTCTTAACTGATATTTTATTCGTTCTAGGAGAAATGTCTGTTCTTTCTAATAAAGTTTCTCCTAATTTTTTAATCATTTCTTTTTGTTCTTTTGACAATTCATACTCTGATACTCTTATTATATCAGCATATATTTCTAACAAATTAGCATAATCTTCATTATTGGTCATTCCAAATTAAGCTCCCATAAATTCATCTATAGAATCTTTGAACTTCTTAGAAGCTTTAACCTCTTTTCCACCTTTTCCAAGGTATGTTTTTTCAGCTGGATTCATATCTATTGTAACAATAGCTTTTTTCCAATCTGGAGTCTTTCCTTCTACATATCTAACTCTTTTTGTTTTTCCTTTAACTATCATTGTGTTAACATTTAATACTTTAACTTCAAATAATTTTTCAACAGCTTTTGCTATTTCAACTTTTGTTGCTTTTTTGTTAACTTCGAAAGTGTATTTTCCTGATTGCATTTCATCATTGCTTTTTTCAGTTATTACTGGTCTTACTATGATTTCTTCTGGTAACATTAGGCATACACCTCCTCTAATTTTTTAACAGTATCTAGTGGTAAAACTAATTTACTGCAATTTAATAAATCAAATACATTTATCATGTTTAATTGAATAGCTTTTACACCTTCAATGTTTCTACTTGATAAGTAAACATTTTCATTTTTATCTGTTAAGATAATTAATGTTTTTCCTGTTACTTTTAAATCTGTTAAAGCTTGTGCCATAACTTTTGTTTTTGGTTCTTTAACTTCTAATTTGTCAACAACTGTCAATTCATTATCTAATACTTTTGCACTTAATAATGATCTGATTGCAAGTTGTTTTTCTTTCTTATTAACTCTATATTTATATGAACGTGGTTTTGGTCCTAAAGCTATACCACCTTTAATCCATTGTGGAGCACGTATACTACCTTGTCTAGCTCTACCTGTTCCTTTTTGTCTCCATGGTTTTCTTCCACCACCACGAACTTCTGCTCTTGTTTTTGTACTTTGTGTACCTTGTCTTTGATTAGCTAAGTAGTTTACTAAAACACTATGTACAACTGCTTCATTTGGTTCGATTCCAAATACAGCTGCATTTAATTCTACATCACTAACTTTTTTACCTTGCATGTTATATACATCTACTTTTGGCATTTCGTATTTCCTCCTTTTCTATAACCTTAAGCTTTAATAGCTGATTTTATTTTTAAGATAGATCCTTTTGGTCCTGGAACACTACCTTTTACTAATATTACATTTTTATCTAAATCTACTTTTACAACATCTAAGTTTTGTATTGTAACTGTAACTCTTCCCATATGTCCTGGAAGTTTTTTACCTTTAAATACTCTTCCTGGTGTTGATGTTGATCCCATTGAACCTGGTCTTCTATGATACATAGATCCATGTCCCATTGGTCCTCTATGTTGTCCATGTCTTTTTATTACACCTTGGAATCCTTTTCCTTTTGATGTACCTTGGACATCTATTTTTTCACCTTCAGCAAATACATCTGCTTTTAATTCATCTCCAACTTTGATTCCTTCTATTGAATCTAGTCTGAATTCTCTTAAATGTTTTTTTGCTGTAACATTTGCTTTTGCAAAATGTCCTTTTTCTGGTTTGTTTAATTTATTTTCTTTAACTTCTCCAAATCCTAATTGTATTGCTTCATATCCATCATTTTCTAATGTTTTTACTTGAGCAACTACACATGGACCTGCTTCTAATACTGTTACTGGAATAACTGTTCCATTTTCATCAAATATTTGAGTCATTCCTAATTTCTTTCCGATTAATGCTTTTTTCATTTTTCTTTCTCCTCCTATTGGCTGATCTGCTAATTCTAAACTGCGTCTCGCGTTGTTAAGCTTCGTCGTCATTTTCTCACCGTACACGAGTACTGCCTCGAAAATTTCTCCTCGCTTGCCTAGCGATACTTGTTTATAATTACCATCTATTACTTATCAGCGTGGTTTTCGATTTTAATCTTTATATATTTGAAACTAGTTTTTGATTTCGATGTCAACACCTGCTGGTAGTTCTAGTTTCATTAAACTATCCATTGTTTTTTGTGTTGGGTAAAGAATGTCGATAACTCTTTTGTGTGTTCTCATTTCGAATTGTTCTCTTGAATCTTTGTGTTTGTGTGGAGAACGTAAGATTGTTACGATTTCTTTTTGTGTTGGTAATGGAATAGGACCTGATACTTTTGCTCCTGTTTTCTTAGCAGTATCTACTATCTTTTCAGCAGACTGATCTAAAACTACATGGTCATAAGCTTTTAGTCTTATTCTAATTTTTTCACTTGATACAACTGTTTTTGCCATTGTAATTTTCCCTCCTTAAAATAAATATAATTTTTAAATTACGCGTTGGCAAGTTATAACACGTCCGGGTGTTTCGTATTTACCCATTATAAAATCCCAAAACTCGCATGATTATTCTGGGATAAGTGCTTTGTATAATATTTAAACTTACCGCCTGGTCTAGCCAAGACATACTCCACTGAAGTTCCCTCCACTCTAAGAGTGTAGCCACATTCAGCTTCAACGCTACAATTCATGCTCATCTATTATATAACGGATTGTTACTTATGTCAATACTTTTAGAGCAAAATTTTCCATTTTTGTTCTTCATAGTTACAAATTTATAACAATCTCCTTTTTATCTCCTAATGTTAGCTTTTTATATGTAACACCACATTCATCAAACAATCTACGTGATGCGATATTATTTTCAGAATTAGCATATTTATCTGATAAATAAACAACTTCCTTTATACCAGATTGAATAATTATTTTAGCACACTCATTGCAAGGAAATAAATCTACATATATTCTAGCATTTTCCAAATCTTTTTTACTTCCTCTATAATTCAATATTGCATTCATTTCTGCATGGCATACATAAGGATATTTAGTATTTAAATTATCCCCTTCTCTTGCCCAAGGAAATCTTTCGTCATTAAATCCATTAGGTGCACCATTGTATCCTATTGAAAGTATTCTATTATCATTACTAACTATGCACGCTCCAACTTGTGTACTTGGATCTTTACTTCTCATAGCTGACAATTTTGCAATTGCCATAAAATATTCATCCCAACTAATATAATCTTTTCTTTTTTCAACATTAGACATACTTATTACTCCCTTTCTTTTGCAAAAAGACTATTTTAAGTCTCCCTAAAATAGTCTTCTTTCGTTTTTATTTTTCATTTTCTTTTATTACAATTAATACTGTTGCTATATACATACCAATAACAAGTATTGGTGTAAATCTTCCAAGTGGAATTCTTGCAATAGCAATAACACTTAATAGAAATAACTCTCCAAAAACAGGAATTGCTATTGTTCTAGCAAGAACTTTTAATATTCCTTTTTTATGATATCTAATAGCCATATAGATTAACACTAAAACTCCTGATACAACAAAAGGAATAATATATTTTTTATACATATCTACAATTCTTGTTGCAGGTATTGTATTTATAGTTGTATCTTCTGCCGTTTGTTCAAATTCATAATTTTCTTTTATTTTACTTACAATATTGTTTTTTTGTTCATCAGTTATCTCTTTTGCCCTTACTGTAACCATATCTTTATATATTTCTATGGTTTGAACCATACTGTTTGTTCCAAGTACATCATGTACAATTCCTTTTATTTTAGTCTCATCTACAGTTTTTCCTACATATATATCTATACTTTGACTTTGATCAAATCTAAGTTCTTTTTTAAATCCATATATTCCTACTACAACTATACCAGCAAGTATTATCAATGCTATAATAGCAATAGAAATAATTTTTATATTTTTTTGTTTCATGTGTTGCCTCCTATTTGTTTTCTCTTAATTTTAATAATGTTTTTGTTATGCACGCATTGTATACTGCAATTAATATAATGCCCCAGAACATTATCATTCCAAAACTACTTAAATTTGACCATCCTGAGAAACAGAATACTAATGAAATAATCATTATAGGTACTAATTTTAGGAATAAATCTTTATATGTGTTTAATGTAGCTTCATTTACAAAATCCATTTTTTTAATTTTACTTAATATCATCTGATTTAATTTTAAATCAATTAATATTGTCAAAATTATTGCTCCAATCCCTTCTATTGATATACTTACATTTGTATATCTTAATAATAATGATAAAGATGCAATAAATCCTATACATGATATACTAGCAAGTAATCCTTTAGTTTTATATTTTATTGTAAATGCAACAAATATTACTAATAATATTACAGCTATTATTAAAGCGAAATATACTAGTTGTTCTTTTGATATGTCTGAATATACAAATCTATTATTTTGTGCTTTATATTCTATTGGATATTTTCCTGAATTTATTAACATTGCTATTTCTGCCGCTTTTGCCATATTATTATTTACTGATGTATTATTAGATGTTTCAGAACCTATCTTTACTGTTATTTTATTTTTTTCAATTTTATCAACATTGTATTCGGTTCCTGCTATTGATAATTTTGCTATTTTCTTTGTTCCTTCTGTATTAGTTCCTGTATTTTCTGTGCTCTTTTCATTTTCAAGCGTTATATCTTCTTCTGTTGAATTTTCTTTATCTGTATTACTAGAATTTTCATCACTACTCTTTGATGCATCTTCTATTTCTTTAACTTCATCAGCTAAAACAGCATAAGTGTTTTGTACTTCTTCAATTTTTGCTTGTCCTTCTTTAGTTAATAATAATTCCAAATAAATTTGATATGCACCATCTGAATTTGTTTTATATGTGTATTGAGCTTTGTCTATCATAGAATCTCCAAGTAATTCGTTTTCAGTATCTTTTTCTTTTAATTGAACTTTTCCTGATGCTACTAAGTAATATGCATAGTCATCTGTTTTATCATCTTCAGGCAATTCTACTCTAATTGTTCCATCTTCCTTGTTTAAAGATATTGTATAATCTTCTGCTCCTAAACTTTTTAATCTTTTCTCAATTGTTCTTTTTACAACTTCATAATTTTCTACTGTTAAATTTTCAGAATTAGTTGTATTTTCATCGGTATTTTCTTCTGTATTTTCATCCGATGTTCCATCTGATGCTTTTAATTCAATTACTCTTTCACCTTCAAGTTCTCTACCAAACTCATAATCTTTAACTTTATTTTCCATTCTATTTTGTGTTTTTATATACACTCCACCAAATGCAACTATTGATATTAATATAATTGCTAATATTATTGTTATTATCTTTACCTTTTTCATTTTTATAATCGTTCCTTTCATTACTATAATAACTTAGTTCCATTTATTACCAATTCAAACCATATATTTAGGTATTTTGCGGCATATTTGCTCATCATTGTTCTATCCATAAAAATTTGAAAATAATCTAATACTGGACATATTTGAGTATCAATTGTTAATGTTAATGTTACTTTTCTTTCTATTTCATTTATTTCTATTTTTGCATCTGTTACTGCATAATTAACTCTGTCGTGTATATCAAATGTTGACATATTTGTATTTATTACCCTATCTCTATGAACATCTGACTTGTCTGCCAATATTAATGCAGCTGATATATTGCTTACTGCTGTTCCTGTTCCTTCATCATGATTTCCTATTGCCATCATAATTTCTGTTCTCTCTTCAGCATCCATTCCCATTTCTTTTAAAATGTTATATGCTAGTATAGCTCCTGTATGAGCATGATCCACTCTATTTACACAATTTCCTATATCATGCATATATCCTGCAATTTTTCCTAATTCTACAGTTCTTTCATCATATCCTAGTTTTTCTAATATCTCTCCTGTTCTTTTTGAAACAATACCTATATGTCTATAAGAATGTTCTGTATATCCTAATGCTTTCAATTGTTTTTGCGAAGCATTTACAAATGCTTGAACTTCTTCGTTATTGATTACATCTTCTAAAGTTATCATAATTGCCTCCTTTTTGTCTTTATGATTTTATCCTATTTTTTCAAAAATATCAACTATTTTTAGATATTTTTCTTCCAAAATGTAAAAATAAAGCTAATATTTCAACCATTAGCCTTATTTACTCCTATAATTCCTCCAAACATTCCACATATCATCCCTACAACTATTATTATTAATGATTGAATTGTTACAGAAAAATTATGATTAATTATTCCTGATAAAAGATATATACCTAGCAAATAAATTCCACCTATTAGTGCTCCATTTAACAATCCATTTTTTTTAATTTTTAAATTTCCAAGTGAACTTCCTATAAATATACTAATCGCCGTAATAATAATTATTACCGGTGTTGTAAATGATTCACTTATGTTGGTATATGTTAAAATTATTGAAAAAGCAAATAAAAAAGTTAATGTAAATATTATTGAAATAATTACACCTTTTACAATATTTTTTACACTATCCATTACAAACCTCCTATTATATTTATATTCTATAATAAGAGGTTTTATAACTTGTTTAAAGAATTTATTATATTTATTATTATATCTTCTCTGCAAAATTCTTTTTTATATTCTTTTTTTAATGATGTTGCAATGTCTTTCAAATCATCTGAAAATTCTTCTTCATTAACATTAAATCCTATACTTATCAGTAAATATTCTATTTTTTCCCCTTGTGTATGCACTTCCGTTAATATTCCACATATTTTTTTACCATTCATCATTAAATCATTTGGTATTTTTATTTTTAGTTTATATCCATACATTTTTTTTATTACTTGTTGAATTGATTCTGCAATCTTTGTTGTTAATCCCTCTAACTCTTTTATTTTGCATTTAGGATGTTTTATTATTGTCACTGCAATATTTTTATTTTCACCCGTATGCCACTCTCTACCTTTTGTTCCTATTCCTGTTGTTTGTATTTCTGCAATTAAAATTTGATTTCCTTTTTTTTCAATTTTTTTTGCGTGCAAATGTGTTGAATTTATTTTCTTATAATATTTTATTTTTTGATGTGTTTCTTTTTCTATTTTTTCTATATTCATTACATGCCCTCCCTTGTACATTTTACTACTTCCTATTATTTTTTGCAATAAATTTTTATATCATGTCCAATCCACCTGATAAATTACATATATTTGTATATCCCATGTTTTTCATCATATTATAAGCATTTCTGCTTCTTCCACCATATTGACAGTAAATAACTACTAATTGATTTTTTTTTGGTATTTCTCTTTGTACCCTGTTTCTTAGTTCATAATCTGGTATATTTATTGCTCCTTGTAAATGTCCTTCGTTATATTCTTGATTGCTTCTTACATCTAATAATATCGCACCTTGTGCTATTTTGTTGTTTAATTCTTCTATTGTTATATCTCCATTTTGAATCCCCCTATAACACATCCTTTTGCAGTATCTTCTTTTGCAAAACATTTTTATCACCCTTTATATTATATGAAAAATAATATTTTTGATATCTTATATATTTTCATTTAATCAAAAAAATATCATTTTAAGATTTAACAAGGTATTTTAAATAATTTTAAAATAGCGGAGCGTCCGCAGTTAAACTTTAAAATGATATTTTTTTGATTATCGACTACATTATAGTTACATTTATTTAATCGTTTGCTTCAATTGGTGCTTCTACTGGGCAAACACCTGCACATGTCCCACAACTAATGCATGCTGATTCATCTATTACGAAACAACTTTCTCCTTGTGATATGCATCCTACTGGACATTCTGCTGCACAAGCGCCACAACTTATACATTTATCGCATTGTATTCTATATGCCATTTTTTTCACCACCTCTCACATCGAAAAATAATTATTATTTTGCTTGTTACAAAACAACATTATTTCACTAATTTTCTTTTAATTTTGCTTCCTTTTTTTCTAGTTTTTCTAATTCATTAAGTTCTTTTTGATATTCCTTTTCTTCGCTATCTGTATGTTCCCTTACTGCATCTTTTATTACTATAACATCTTTTGTGTCATATCTTTTTATCTTAAATATTTCTCCATCTTTAATTTTAACTTTTACTACTTCTTTTAATGTTTCAAGACCTTCAACTTCACCTTGACCATCAGGTGTTTTTACAATAGCTCCAACATTTGGCAATTTTTTTGCCTTTTCTTCATATACATCTTGTTCATATTTCAAACAACACATTAGCCTTCCACAATTTCCTGAAATTTTTGATGGATTTAAAGAGATGTTTTGTTCTTTTGCCATTTTTATTGATACTGTTTCGAAATCATTTAAAAATGAACAACAACATAATTCTCTACCACACACACCATTTCCACCAATTCTTTTTACTTCATCTCTTACTCCTATTTGTCTTAATTCTATTCTTGTTTTGTATATTGCAGCTAAATCTTTTACTAAGTCTCTAAAATCAACTCTTCCATCCGCGGTAAAGTAAAATAGAATCTTACTATTATCAAATTTATATTTAACATCTGTTAATGTCATTTCTAATTTATGTTCTTTTATTTTTTTATTACATACGTTAAATGCTTCTTTTTCTTTTTTTCTACACTCGTCGGCATGTTTTAAATCTTTTTTAGATGCTAATCTTAATACTTTCTTTAGTGGTGTAACAATTTTTTCCTCTTCTATCATTCTATTAGGAACTACAACTTCTGCTATTTCTTCACCTTGTGATGTTTCGACTACGACATTTTCGCCTTTTTTTACTTCTAACCATTTTGGATCAAAAAAATATATTTTTCCTAATCTCTTAAATCTAACACCTATTATTCTTTTCATTTAATTCGTCCTTTCTTTATGTCTCATCTATGTTCTACTATTTCTTGCCACATAGAAAATATCATATAATCAATACACATATCATAATTGCTATTTGCTTTTAATCTTTTTTTTGTTTCTTCTACAATTTCTATGCACTTTATGTATTTCATATTTTGCTTACTTAATTCTAATAATAATACATTGATATATTCAAGTATTGAATTGATTTCCTCTTTCGATTTATATATTCCTTCTGACATTTGCACTATTTCTATTAAGTCCTTATTTCTCATATTTATTAGAATTTTTTCTATATTTTCATATATATCTTTTTTTTCATTTAATTTGATTGCTTTCCCTATACTTCCCTGTGCTAAATTTATTATATTTTCACTTATTTGTTGTTCTGGAATTACCTTTTTTAAATATTGTTTTATTTCATTTTCTTTTAATGGTTCAAAATGCATTCTTGTACATCTTGATTTTATTGTACTAAGTAAATTATCTTCATTTGAACATATTAATATAATAGTTATGTATTCTGGTGGTTCTTCTAAAGTTTTTAATAAACAGTTTTGTGCTTCTTTTGTCATTGTATCACTGTTTTCTATTATATAAACTTTTCTACTAGATATTATTGGTTTTTCAGCAATTTTTCTTTGCATTGCTCTAATTTGTTCTATTTTTATTTTTCCATCTGTTGATTCTATCAGTTGGAAATCTGGATTATTGTTAGAATCAAATTCGATACATGATTTACATTTACAATCATAATCATGATTTTGTAAACATAGAATTCTTTTTGCGAACTGTTTTGCTATAAGCTTTTTTCCAATTCCTTCTGTTCCCCAAAATATATAACTATGTGAAATTTTATTTAATTCTATTGCTTTTTCTAAAATATTTTTGTTTCTTTCATTTCCTAATATATTTTTAAACAATTTTTTAATCTACTCCTCCAAATTTTGAAAATGGCCAAAATCTAAATAATACCTTTCCTTCTATTTTTTCTAGTGGTATACATCCAAAAGATCTACAATCTGTACTACCTGGTCTGTTATCTCCTAATGCAAATACATAATTATCTGGAACCGTAAAATTGTTAAAATAGCTTTCATCTCTATTTCCTTGAACCATGTCTGTTATTACCCCTGAACGTAAATAATCTTCTTTTAGTTTTTCTCCATTTATATATACACTTCCATCTTTTATTTCTACATAATCTCCTGGCAACCCTATTACTCTTTTTATATAACTTTTTTTGCCATTTTCTAGAACATAATATGTGAACTTTTTAAATGCACTTTTAGGTTGATTATTATAAACAGCTACCGGATTACTTAAATCGATTTTGTCTGCAGTTACTTTAGTTACACTTGGTGCCTCAAATGTTATTATATCTCCTCTTTCAGGCATTTTCTTTATAGTTCTTCCCCATCTATTTAACCATAATCTTTCATTTTCTTTTAAAGTTGGAGTCATTGATGTTTGCTGAACTATTGTTGGTGTTCCAATAAAAAATCTTACCAACAGAGCTAATACAACAGCAATAATTATACATATTATCCACTCTATTACTTCTCTTAAAGTTGATTTCATTTTTCTTTTCCTTTCTTATCAAAAATATATCTTTTGTATACTCCTTTTTGCATTTACTATTATATACTAAATAAAAAAATTTTTCAATATTATTTTATTTCTTGTCTTCCTTTGCTTTAGTAGGAACCTTAATTACAACTTCTGTTCCCTTTCCAACTTCGCTCTTAATATCAATACTTCCACCATTTCTATCAAGCAGATCTTTTGCAATAGAAAGACCAAGGCCTGTGCCCCCCATTTCTCTACTACGTGCCTTATCAACTCTATAAAATCTTTCAAAAATTCTATTCAAATCCTCTTCCGGAATCCCAATTCCATTATCAAAAATCTTTATATATGCATCATTATATACAAAACCAACATAAATTTTAATTTCTCCACCATCTTTTGTATATTTAATACTATTAGTTAAGATATTTAGAACAATTCTCTCTATGTCATCTTTGTCAGCATAAACAGGTGGAACATCAGCTGTTACAAAACATTTAACTTCATGATTTTTCTTTTTTATTTCAATCGCAAGCTTGTCCTGACATTTTTTAACCAATTCTCCCAAATCAAATTGCTCTTTTTTTACAACACTTCTATTACTATCGTTTCTAGAAAGTGTAAGTAAATCTGTTACTAATTTCGCCATTCTTCTTGCCTCAGATGCGATTACATTCAAAAATTTACTCTGTGTTTCTTTATCATATTCTTCTTCAAGTAATGTATCTGCATATCCCATTATAGAAGTTATTGGTGTTTTCAATTCATGTGATACATCTGCTATAAATTCTTTTCTCATATTATCTAGTTTAACATGTTCTGTTATATCTTGAATTACAGCTATAACACCAACAGTTCTGTCATTTTCTTTTTTAAATGGTGCAAAATATACATTTACAAATCTATCTTCAATTTGAAATCTCTCTTCTGTTTTTGTCCAGTTTTCAAGATATATAATTTTTTCCAAATTTATATTTAAATGAAGTTTTCCAAATATATCTTCGAAATTTTTATGTTCTGGTAATACATTCATCATTTTTTGAGCAGCTGGATTGATTAATACAATTTCTCCATTTCTATCAAAAGCAATTATTCCATCTGTCATATGCATAAATACACTATTATTAATATCTAATTCATCATTTGTTATCCCTGTTCCCCTTATTAACCTTGTTTTTGGAAACATTACTTTTTTTCTTAAGTATTTTTTCATCAAAATTTCACTAATAATTAATATAACTATATCTATTGCTATTAATAAAATTACCACAGTTTGAATATTCATGATGTGTCCTTTCTAAACTAATTTCTTTATTTCTTTATATATTTTATCTTGAACATTTTTTACTGATTTTGAAAAAGCTTTTTCTTCCATTTCATGCATTATTTCAGGATTTTTTATTATTTTTTCTATTTCTTCATTTAAATTTTCTTTCTTTAGTTCATCATTTAATATTATTTTTGCAGCTCCAACATCAGCTAATACTTTAGCATTATATAATTGATGATTTTGGCTTACATTTGGAAGAGGCACTAATATTGATGGCTTTCCTAAATTAGATATCTCTGTTATTGTCATAGCACCACTTCTTGCCACAATTACATTTGAAATATTCATTATTTCTTCCATATTATATATATATGGTAAAATCTTTGCATTTTCAATATTACTTATATCTATTTTCTTCTCTGCCAATTTTTGTTTTATGATATCAAATTGTTTTGGACCAGTTGCCCAAATTATTTGATAGTCTTTGTTTAATTTATTTTCTAGTATTCCAATTATTGCTTCATTTATTTTTTGTGCACCTTGGCTTCCTCCAAATACTAATACTATTGGTAAATTTTCTTTTAACCCTCCACTTTTTATCATTTCTGATTTTTGCTCTTTTGTATAATCTTTTTTTTCTATTTTTACAGGAGTTCCAGTAAATACTATATTTTTTGCATTTGGGATTCTTGAACGTGCTTCTTCAAATGATATTAATACTGTATTAGCTTTTTTAGATAAAACCTTAACAGCCTTTCCAGGAAATGCATTACTTTCATGTAATACTACTGGGATTTTTTCTTTACTTGCCGCCCAAACTACAGGTCCACAAATATATCCACCAGCTCCTACTATTATATCAGGTTTAAATTCTTGTATTATCTTTCTTGCTTTTCCAGTTGCTTTCAAAGTTGCACATATCTTCTTAAAATTTGCTATTGATATTTGTTTGCTTAATCCATATGCCTCTATAGTTTTTAACTCATATCCTGCTCTAGGCACTAAATCATTTTCTAGTCCTCTTGTAGTTCCTATAAATATTATTTCAGAATTAGGTTCTTCTTCTTTTATTTTATTTGCTATTGCTAATCCAGGATTTATATGTCCTGCTGTTCCTGCTGCTGCAACTATAACTCTCATTTTGACCTCCATTTAAATAATTCTCTATTTATTTCCAGCTCTTGAAATACTAAGTAAAACTCCGCACCTCACATAAAAGTAACGACAATGCTGTACCACCATAACTAAAGAATGGTAATTGCATTCCTGTTACAGGCATTGAAGATGTTACAACTGCAACATTTATAATAACTTGAACTCCAACTAATGAAGTTATACCTACTGCAACTAAACTTCCAAACATATCTGGTGCTTTCATTGCAATTAATACACCTCTCCATATAAATACTGCAAAAAGTACAAATACAAGTACACAACCAACAAATCCAAGTTCTTCTGCTAATACCGCAAAAATAAAATCATTATGTGGTTCTGATAAATACAAATATTTCTGTTTGCTATCTCCTAAACCTGTTCCAAATAATCCTCCTGATCCAATTGCATATAAACTTTGTATTACCTGCCATCCATCTCCAGTTGCATCTTGCCATGGATCAGTAAATGTTATAATTCTTCTAACTATGTATTGGAATTGTTTTTTAAATGCATCACTTACATTATATAATATTGTTGCGATTACTCCAATTCCACCACCTGCAACTATTCCAGTCATTAAAAATTGCCAAAATTTACATCCAGCCATGATCATCATTACACAACATGTAATTATGATTACCATTGATGTACTTACATGAGGTTCTAATAATAATAATCCTATTATTGGCACTAAGTATAGTGCATGTTTCACTAAACCTTTACCAAATTTACCCAATTCATCTCTATCTCTTACAAGTATGCCAGCATAAAATATTATCATTAAAATTTTTACAGCCTCAGAGGGTTGAAATGTTATTATTTTTAAATCTATCCATCTTTTAGCACCATGACTATCTGTTCCCAAAACTAATACTGCTACTAATAAAATAATAGATAGCCACCATGATTGCTTATAAAATTTTTGAAAAATTCTGTAATCAAATCTAGAAAGAAAATACATTCCAAATAAACCAATTCCTGCAAAAAATAATTGTCTTATAAAATAATAATAACTTTTTCCGTCATATTTCTGCATTGCAGTTGGAGAACTTGCTGATAATACCATAACTAAACCTAACGATAATAATAATAGAACTGTAATTACTAGTGTAAAATCAACAGGATTATTTAAAAAGTTTGAAAAACCAGCCATTTTATTTTTTTTCTTTGCCATTTTCTCTTTCCTTTCTTACTATACTATTTTTAATCCCACAACACTTGCAACCAAAGTTATAACACTAAACAACATTACAACTTGATTTTCTCTCCAATCAGATAATTCTAAATGATGATGTATTGGTGCCATTTTAAATACCCTTTTACCTGTCTTTTTAAAATAAACAACTTGAATTATTACTGAAAGTGTTTCTATAACTGGTATTATTGCTATAACTATTAAAATAAGTGGCATTTTTAAATATAACGCTATTCCTGATATAACACCACCTAAAAATAGTGAACCTGTATCTCCCATAAATACTTTTGCAGGGTGTATATTAAATATTAAAAATCCTAAAACTGCCCCTATAACAATTGCACCAAATACTATTATTTCTTTTACTCCCAATGTTGTTGCTATTATTGTTAAACATGTTATTATTATTGTACAAACACTTGAAGATAAACCATCTATTCCATCTGTTAAATTAACTGCATTGGTTGTTGCTAATATCACAAATATTGCAAAAGGGATATATGCAAAAACCGGTATATTTATATATTGTTTTAATATTGGTATATATGTATCTGTTCCTAGATTTAGTCCTTTTATTAAATACATCACATATATTACTGATATTATTAATAAGCCTAACATTTTTAAGCTTGGTTTTAACCCTTTTGTATTTTTCAATACTAACTTTTTAAAGTCATCTATAAATCCTATGACTCCAAAACCTATTGTTAAACCTAATATTGGTATTAAATTTTTTGCTATAGCCACATCACTATTAGAATAATATATGTATGCTATAATTGTAACAATAATGATTCCAAGCATTATTATAATTCCACCCATTGTTGGTGTTCCTTGTTTTTTTAAATGACTTTCTGGTCCATCATCTCTTTCTATTTGACCTACTTTTAATTTTTTTAATATTGGTACTATTATCAATCCTAGAATCATTGTTATAACAAATGATAACAATAATATTTTTGTTTGAAATTCCAATTTTATCAACCTTTCTTACATTTACTTTTGTATGTTTGAGCTTGAAAAACAATTGGCATAAGCCAATTATTTTTCAATTACCCTATAATTTCATTTACTATAATTCTTTCATCAAATGGGAATTTTTCTCCATTAATTTCTTGATATGGTTCGTGTCCTTTTCCTGCAAGAACAATTATATCTAATTTTGTTGCCATTTTTATTGCTTCTTTTATTGCCTCTGTTCTATCAACAACAACTTTATAATTTCCTTTTGTTTTCTTAATTCCTTCTTCAATTTCTTTTACAATTTCTTCCGGCTTTTCTGTACGAGGATTATCTGAAGTTATAAATGTAAAATCTGCTATTCTTCCTGAAATTTCGCCCATAATTGGTCTCTTTCCTTTATCTCTGTCTCCACCGCAACCAAACACTGAAATTACTTTTCCTCTTGTATAACTCTTTACTGCTGATAATATATTTTGCAAACTCTCAGGTGAATGTGCATAATCTATCATTATCGGAATTTCTTTTTTGTTCGGAACCATTTCTGATCTACCAGGTACTTTAATTTCAAGTAATGCTTCTATTACTTTATCTGATGGAATTCCTATCTTTTTTGCAACACAAATAGCAGCCAATGCATTATAAACACTGAATCTACCAGGTATATCAACTTTTACTCTTTCATTTCTATCAGATATTTTAACTCTAAAATCAACATATGAATTTGTTATTGTAATATCTTTAGCTAATACTTCACAATAATTATCAATTCCATAAGTCATTATTTTACTATCTGGAAACATATCTGGAATTTTTGATACTTGCAAATCATCAACATTTATTATTCCGTTATCACACATTTTAAATAGTTTCAATTTTGATTCAAAGTAATCTTTCATATCTGGATGTTCTTTTTCACTAATGTGATCTTCTGAAAAGTTTGTAAACGCAACAATATCGAAATTACATCCATCAACTCTATGTAGTTTCAAACTTTGAGAAGAAACTTCCATTACAACATATTCTACGCCTGCTTCTACCATTTGTGCAAAAATTCTTTGTAATTCTATACTTTCTGGAGTTGTTCTACTGCTTTCTGATATCATCTTTCCATTTATATATGTTGCAATAGTACCAATTAATCCAACTTTGTGTCCTGCTTTTTCTAAAATTTCTTTAATCATAAAAGTAGTTGTAGTCTTACCTTTAGTTCCAGTAACACCTATTAATTTAAATTTTTTTGAAGGATTTCCATAAAAATTACAACTACAAATAGCCAAAGCTTCTCTTGTGTCACTTGCCATAATTAATGTAATGTCATTTGTTATGTTTATTGGCCTTAAGTCACACCCCTCTTGTACCATAATAATCTTTGCTCCAGCCTTTATAGCATCATTTATGTATGCATGACCATCTGTTGCAAATCCTTTAATAGCAATAAACATATCTCCAGATTTTATGTTTTTTGAATTGCTCTCTAATCCTTTTACATCTATATCTAAATTTCCCTTAGCCTTTAGACCATCTATTCCTACTAATATCTTTTTTAATTCCATTTTATCCTCCTTTACCATTGGGGACACTCATTAATGGTAAAAATTTTTACCACTAGGGACACCCTTAGTTTTAATATTATATTTTTTTCCATAATCGTTTACATTATATAACTAAATTTTATTTTTGTATAGAATAAATAAGAAAAATTTTATTTTTTCTTTAATTTGCTTGTTACAATTCACAGCCCTTAAAAATATTATCTATGTTGGGAGCCTTCCTAGATGATTATATATATTTGAAATTGTGTCCTGTTCATTACGTTCAAAAAGAAAACCTACTATAAAAAGCTGAGCCTCTCTCACTCATGCTTAAAATGTATATATGTATATGATTTTAAACTTTTCGAATGTGATTGGAGCGATATTAGAATTTCTTAAATAAATTTATGGAAAGAGTTCACGAGAGTGGAAAGGTGCCATAAATTTATTTTAGAAATTCTTATGTCGCGTATTGAGCCGAGAAAATGTTTCAAATTATATACATATATACATACATTTTTTCCGTGAGCATTCCTCAGTTTTTTATTTAAGATTTTCTATTTTTCACTTCAATCAAACGGACACAATCTCAAATATATATAATCATCTAGGAAAGCTCCCAACATAGATAATATTTTTAAGGGCTGTGAATTGTAACATTCCAAAAAGAAAAAATCACTTAATTATATTTATTAAGTGATTTTATTTTTTATGATTTATTTAAGCATTTCATTTAACATCCATAGTTTTTTTGTATAATTACCCAAATAATTATCAATCATTGATGATGTTGCATAGCATGAATTCTTTTCCGCTTCTTGTTTTATTTGATGTGCCTTCTTATCCAATATCTGTATATCCTGTATTAAAACCTTTATTATTTCTAAGCTTTTTATTTTCTCATTTTGTGCCTCTTGAATTTCAGAATTACTCATAAAATCTTTCATTGTTCCTAATGGTTGATGTCCTAATGATAAAATATGTTCTGCGATTTCATCAATTTGTTCTCTTATTTCATCATAATATTCTTCTAATTTTTCATGTGTGACAAAAAAACCTTTTCCGGTAACATTCCAATGATAATTCTGCAATTTTACATTGAATATTTCCAAATCGCTTAAAAATTCATTTAAACATTTTACTATTTCTTCCATAACGTACCTCTCTTTCAAATACATTATGTACGAGTTTAATTTTTTTATTCAAATTTACTTCCAATTTCAATTTTATTTCCTCTTAGAAAGTCTTGAATGCTCATTTTTTTAGCATTCTCTCCTTGTATTTCTATTACTTTTATAATACCATTCTTTGCTTTTATATATAAACCATCTTTGCTATCTGCTTTTATAACAGTTCCACTTTCAATTCCAGATTTATCATCTTGTAAAATATCAACTTTCCAAAATTTAATTTTTTTACCATCTAAATATGAATATGTTCCCATTATTGGATTTAGTCCTCTAACTAAATTTTTTATTTGTTTTGCATTTTTATTTTTCCAATCTATTTTAGACATATCTTTTTCCAGCATTGGAGCCATAGAAAAATCTGAACTTTGCGGAATTCTTGGTGCAGTCCCATCTTCGATTTGTTTCAAGGTTTTTACTAATAAATTAGCACCTATTTTAGATAGTTTTTTCCAAACCTCTCCTGTTGTCTCATCTTCACCAATTTCAATCTCTTCTTTTAAAATCATGTCTCCTGTATCCATTCCTGTATCCATATACATTGTTGTTACACCTGTTTTTTTATCACCATTTAAAACAGCCCATTGAATTGGAGCAGCACCTCTATATTGTGGAAGTAATGATCCATGTACATTAATACAACCATATTTAGCTATTTCTAGTATTTCTTTTGGTAATATTTTTCCATATGCTACAACACATATTACATCAGGTTGAAACTTTTTTATTTCATCTATAAATTCAACATTATTTTTTACTTTTTCAGGTTGATATATTTTTAAACCTTTTTCTACTGCAAATTCTTTTACAGGTGATGAAACTAATTTCATTCCTCTTCCTTTTGGTCTGTCAGGATTGGTTACTACTGCTAACACTTCATGTCCAGCATTATATACCGCTTCTAAGGACTCTTTCGCAAAATCTGGTGTTCCCATAAATATTATTTTCATTTTTATTTCTTCCTTTCAGTTATACTTTTGGCAATGTTTGCAAAATCTTGAATTGATAATTCCTCTGCTCTAACATTTTCATTCAAATTTAATTCATTTAATATTTTAAGCCCTTCTTCTTTATTAAGAAACACTTTTGTATTTGTCAATGCATTTAATAATGTTTTTCTTCTTTGCATAAATGCACTTTTTATAACCATAAACATTACTTTATTATTATCAATATCTACAACAGGTTTACTTCTTAAGTTCATTTTGATTACTTCAGAAGTAACTTCTGGTTCTGGAATAAATGAACTATTTGGCACTTCCATTATTTTCTCTGAATCACAGTAATAATATACTGTATATGTTATTGCACCTGTGTTCTTTCCTCCTGGTGTTTCTATTAATCTATCTGCAACCTCTTTTTGTATCATGACTGTTATACTTTTTATATCAAGTTTTTCTTCTAGCAATTTCATTATTATCGGAGTAGTAATATAATATGGTAAATTTGCAACCACTTTTACATCTTTTATTTTTCCTTGTTTCTTATTTTCATATATAATGTCATTTAAATTAAGTTTTAATACATCTGTATTTATTACTTCAAAATTATCATATATCAAAAATCTATCTTGCAAAATTTTTATCATTTTAGTATCTAATTCAACACATAGAACCTTTCCTGCTTTATCTAACAAATATTTAGTTAATGTTCCAAGCCCTGGTCCTATTTCAATAACCATATCCTCTTTAGTTATTTCACTGCTATTTACAATATTTTCTACAACTTCACTATTTATTAAGAAATTTTGTCCTAAACTTTTATTTGCCTTTATTTTATATTTTTTCATTAAAAATTTTGTTTCTTCTAAAATATTTTCCATCAGCTTACCTTCCTTTTACCTGTTAATTATACCCAATTTTTAACTTTTTTGTCAACACTGACATTTTACATAATGTTTTCAATATGATTAATTTGACATTTTCCACTTTTTATAATAACCTCAATTACATCAAATCTTACATTCCACCCATATAACTTATTTATATGAATATAAATTTTAGCTGAATTTTTAATATGTGTTTTTTTGATAGCATTAACTGCCATTGCTGGAGTTCCATATTCAAAATTATTTCTTGTTTTTATTTCAGCAAAAATTATGCACTTATCCTTTTGTGCTATAATATCTATTTCGCCCTTTCTAGTATAGAAATTCGTTTCTATTATCTTATACCCTTTATTTTTCAGATAATTTTGTGCAATTTTTTCTCCTATTATTCCAAACCTTCTTTTATTCACTTTAACTATTTTTCCTTTCAACTTATAGTATTTTATAATTACTAATTATTATTTCTAATAAATCTTTGTCCTGGTAATTCTACAATCTTGTCTTCTAATTGTAACATCATAGTTTTATAATTAACTTCACTAATTGAAAGTCCTGTTCTTCTGGCAATTTGATTTAAATCCATAGGATTACAGGTAATTGCTTTATATACGTTTAATAATTCTGGCGAAATATCAAAATATAAATCTCTTGTTTTTATTTCTTTTTTATAAAATAAAACCTCAGGATTAACTTTTTTAATTTCCTTAATAATATCTTCTGCATTTTTAACCAATTTTGCACCTTTTTGAATAAGTTCATTTGTTAATATGCCTTTCATATTTTCTAGACTACTTGGTACACAAAATACAGGTTTTTCATCTTGCTGTGTAAATCTCGCTGTAACACTTGTTCCGCTCCTATATCCTGCTTCTACCACTAATGTTCCAATCCCCAATCCTGCTACAATTCTATTTCTTTCAAGAAATTTATTTGAATCTGCTTCTATATCATTTTCATATTCTGATATAATCGCTCCATCATTTTTTATAATTTCT
Organism: uncultured Clostridia bacterium; assembly: GCA_934149075.1. Taxonomy (GTDB): domain Bacteria; phylum Bacillota; class Clostridia; order TANB77; family CAG-508; genus CAG-269. The sequence goes on from CAKPDR010000014.1 coordinate 25,272, forward strand.
TCTATTAATACCTTATTTGTAGCTTTGCAAATATTTTTTAAACCAGATGGCAAAACCGCTATAGTTTTTCCACAATTTTTTAAGCATGCTTTATGCGCGATACTGTCTATTCCAAATGCCAAACCACTAATAATATTTATATTATATTCCAATAAACCTTTCACAAACTTTTTACACATTTTTTCACCATATTCTGTATTTGTACGTGAACCTACTACTGCAATTCCAATATCATTTAAAACTTCTATATTACCTAGAACATATAATCTTGATGGTGGTTTTTCTATACTTCTTAACATTTTAGGATATAGTCTACTTGCATATTCAATTATAATCGGTTTCAATTCATATTCCTCCTTACTTTTACTACCAATTTGAAAACTTATCTAAACATCTATACTGAATTGCTTCTGCAACATGCTTAAATTCTATAGATTTCTTACCTTCTAAATCTGCAATGGTTCTTGCAACCTTTAAAATTCTTTCATACGCTCTAACACTAAGATTAAATCTCTTAAATGCACTTTGTAGCAACTCTTCTCCTTTCGCATCTAATTTGCAAAATTCAGCAATCATTTTGGCACTCAATTCTGCATTTGAATATATTCCATACTTTTTATATCTTTCTAATTGAATATTTCTTGCATAATCAACTCTTTTTCGAATTTCAGATGATTTTTCTATAAATTTTTTTGAACTAATTTTTTCAAATTTAGGTCTTTTTACCTCTATTTGGATATCTATTCTGTCCAATAAAGGTCCACTTATTTTTCTTAAATATTTATGTATTTCTTGCGTTGTACACTTACATTCTTTTTCTTCATCTCCATAATATCCACATGGACATGGGTTCATACTTGCAACAAACATAAAATTACATGGATATCGATAATTTCCACTCAATCTATTTATTATAATCTCTCTATTCTCTAAAGGTTCTCTTAACGTTTCTAAAATATTTCTATTAAATTCTGTAAGTTCATCCAAAAATAAAACTCCACAATGTGCTAAACTTATTTCTCCTGGTCTTGGAATTCTTCCACCTCCAATTATTGTATTTATTGGAACTGTATGATGTGGCATTCTAAATGGTCTGTTCATTATTAAACCATCTTTTTTCAATTCACCTGAAATACTATGAATTTTTGTAATTTCCATTGCTTCATCTATTGTTAATTTAGGTAAAATAGTCACAAGCCTCTTTGCCATCATTGTTTTTCCTGAACCTGGGCTTCCTATCATAATACAATTATGACCTCCTGCTGCCGTAATTTCTAAGGCTCTTTTTACATTTTCTTGTCCCTTAACTTCTGAAAAATCAATATTATATTTCTCCTCAAAATTCACTCCCTTTGTTTCAAATTTTGGAATTTGCTGCTCTTGGTTTAAATACTTAACCACTTCTTCAATTGTTGAAACAGGTATAATATCAAGATTAGAAATAATAGCCGCTTCATTTGCATTAGCCTTGGGTAATATTACTGTTTTAATTCCAAGTTCATTTGCTTCAATGCACATTGGTAATATACCGTTTGTTCTATTTATTTTTCCATCTAATGATAATTCTCCTATAAAAATTGTACTTGGCATTTTTTCTTTATTAATTTGAGGCACATATCCCATTGCAATTAATATTCCGTATAGACATCGCTAAATCAAAAGAACTGCCTTCTTTTCTAATATTGGCAGGAGCTAAATTTATTAAAATCTTTTTATTAGGAAATTCTATTCCTGAATTTTTTATACCTGCTTTTATTCTTTTTTTGGCTTCCTTCACAGTTGTATCTGGCAGTCCAACAATTTCGAACTCAGGAATACCATTGCTTATATCTGTTTGAATTTCCACTAAGTATCCATCTAATCCATTTAAGACTATTGATTTTATTTTTGATAACATTTTTTCCTCCTAAAATTTTGGTTTTTTATTGATTTTTATAACTGTTTATTATAAAATATATTTAAATTTTTAACAAAAGAATGGTGAATTTATGAAAAAGAAAAAGAATAAAAATAAGAAAAGTTTCACAAAAAATACAAAAAATTCAGAAAAAAGTAACATAAACGTTGAAAATAAAATTGCTCCAACTAGAATAATGTTCATTTTATTTGTAATTGTAATCTTTATGATTTTACTTATAATACGTGTTGGTTATTTACAATTTGTAGACGGTAATCGATTACAGACTTTAGCCACATCTCAACAGACATTAACAGAAACAATCTCTGCAAAACGTGGTACAATATATGATTCAAAAGGTAATGCATTAGCCATTAGTTATGATACTGATAAAGTATATATTGACCCATCACTTATAAAAGATGATGCTAATAAAAGTATTGTAGCTCAAGGATTAGCTTCTATTTTAGAATTAGATTCAAACGAATTACTTTCAAAGATGAATTCTGCAACAGGTAAAATTCTTGTAGCTTCTGAAGCTGAACAAAGTAAAATAGATGAAATAACTAATTGGAAAAGTAAATTAAAATTTTCTACAGGTATCAGTTTTGAAGAATCTACATCAAGGTCTTACCCTTCTAAAACTTTAGCTTCAACAGTTGTTGGCTTTGTTGGAAATGATAATCAAGGATTATCTGGAATTGAATATTCTTGGGACTCTTTTCTTAGAGGTACTTCTGGAAAATCGGTTAGCTTGAAAGATGCTTATCAATCTGAAATAGCAAATTCTAATCAAACATATATTGCAGCAGAAAATGGTTATGATATTACTCTAACAGTAGACCCAAACATTCAAAGTATTGTTGAAAAATACTTATCTCAAGCAGTTGATGAATATAAATGTCAAAGTGGTATTACAATTGCAATGGATCCGTCTACTGGTAAAATTTTGGCAATGGCTGATTATCCAAATTATGATTGTAATTCTCCTTATTCGCCAAACTCATATTTACAAAAAATATGGGATACACTTTCATCCGAGAAAAAAAGTGAGGCATTATACAAAATGTGGAAACCTAAATCTGTAACAAATATGTACGAACCTGGATCTGTTTTTAAAATTATCACATCTGCAATTGCCTTAGAAGAAAACGTTGTCGACACTGACACAACAACATTTAATTGTACCGGTTCTATCTCTATACCAGGAGAATCTAGACCAATTCAATGTCATAAATATCCTTATTCTCATGGTGCTCAAAGTTTAAGACAAGCTTTAGAAAATTCTTGTAACCCTGCATTTGTAGATTTAGGATTAAGAGTTGGTAAGGAACGTTCTTATAAATATTATGAAGCTTTAAACTTTTTTTCAAAAACAGGAATTTCTCTTTCAGGAGAACGCGAAAATGGCGGAATATTTTATGATATAAATAAAATTAAACCTCATGAACTTGGAACTATGTCTTTTGGACAACGTTTTACAATTACACCTTTACAAATGATTACTGCTGCAGCTTGTATTGCTAATGATGGTGTTTTACTACAACCTCAAATCGTTGACCATATTACAAATACTGATACAAGTGAGGTTACTACTTTTAATACTCAAGAAGTTCGTCAAGTCTTCTCAAAAGAAACTGCTGATAAAGTTGCATCAATGATGGAATCAGTTGTAGAGAGTGGTACTGGTAAAAAAGTAAAATATGATGAAAATATAAAAGATAGCATGTCTGGATATTCTATTGGTGGAAAAACAGGAACTTCCGAGCCAATAAACGGTTCTTCTGACGGATATATTGCTTCATTTTTAGCAATTTCTCCTGTTGAAAATACAAAGATAGTTTTACTTGTTATTTTAAATACCCCAGGTGAGGGTGTAAATCATAATGGTGGGCAAATTGCCGCACCTACCGCTGGAAAAATGCTTTCTGAAATTTTACCTTATATGGGTATAGAAACAGGAAATAAAGATTCTGAAACTAATGGAAACATATCTGAAAAAGATTTATATTAAAATTTATATTTGGAGATACACTTTAAATAAGTGTATCTCTTCATTATTATATAATATTTAATTATTTTTTTTATACTCCTCTAAAGCAATTGCTACTTGGTCTGGACACGAAGTGCCTCTTGCACCACATTGTATACCTTTTAGCATTTCAATTACTTCATCTACAGTTTTACCAACAACTAATCTTGATACTCCTATAGTATTTCCTGGACAACCTCCAATAATTTTTAGGCTTTTTATGATATTACTATCAATTTCAAAAACCATTTGCATTGAACAAACACCTTTAGGTGTATATATATATTTCATTTTCTTCACTCCTTTATATAATTTTCTTTATTATACTAAAGTTTGTCAAAAAAATCAATATTATATATTTTCCACTTTTTATCCTACTTTTCTCTTTATCGTAATCCTTTTCTTATCTTTTAATTTTCATTCCTATCATCAGTACATAGTCATTACAATCTTCAAAATACTTGTCTAATTTTTCAAATTGATTCTTTTCATTTTTCATTTCTTCTATATAATTAGAAACTTCTAAAAAATTCACCTCTGTTCCTGTTTCTAATATTTGTGTAGTATTATTTTCAATTGCCAAAAATATTGTTTCTTTATATTTTGTTTTATCTAATTCAGTAATTAAAACTTTATTAATTACACTTTCGATTTCATTAGATTTAAACAACTCTTCTTCATAAATTGTACACCAATAACAAAATATTGATTCTTTTATCTTATTATTTTTTATTATCTTTAGGTACATTTCCACTTCTTTATCATCTTCTAAAATTATTTTACCTTTTACTAACTCAAACTCATATTCAGAAGCATTTGATAATTGTAAGTTTTTATCATATTCGATTTCTTTTATTTTTAAATTTACAACTTGATTAAGAACATTTTTAAAAATATTCTTATCTTCACTGTTCATCAATTCTTTTAATTTTAATGTTTTATTCTCTATAATAATTCCTCCTTCATTTTTGAACTCAATAAATAAACTATAATAGATAATTTGCTATTATTTTATTTGAAATTGATTTTGATTTTAATTAATACGATTTTAAGTTATAACTTTTTTGATAAAATGTAACTGATTTAAATTTTACAGAAAAAATTTATGTTACTAAAATTATATAATTTTCTTTGATTATATTTTCTTTTTTATATTTTGTCAATACCTTTTTAAAATTTAAGCGAACTTTTTTTCGACATTATTCGACATATATTCAAAACTCCATTTTTATAGCAATAAATAATTAAAACAAAATATACCTGCATATACTATTAAACCTCAAAAAAGAACTGTCTCAATCAGACATTTTACATACCTTTCTTTAACAGTTCTTTTTATTTTTATTAATTAGGAATATAATATCCTACACCTCTTTTAGTAATTAAAATTTGTGGATTTGATGTGTCTTTTTCGATTCTTTCTCTAATTCTTCTAACAGTTACATCTACTGTACGAATGTCACCATAATATTCATATCCCCATACTCTTTCAAGCAAAGCTTCTCTAGTTACAACTTGACCTGGTTGCTGTGCTAGAAATTTTAATACTTCAAATTCTCTTAATGTTAAATTTATAACTTTTCCATCTATATGAACTTCATATTTTTCTAAATCTAGCACTAGAGAACCAACTTTTATAGTAGTTTCTTTTTTCTGTTCTTTCTTTTCTTCCTTTTGAGCTGCAACCTGTTCTTCAAGATTTGCTTCAACCTTTCTTAAGTTGGCTTTTACACGTGCCACAACCTCTCGTACACTAAATGGCTTAGTAATATAATCGTCAGCACCCAGTTCAAGCCCAACTATTTTATCCAATTCAGCATCCTTTGCCGATACCATTAGTATAGGAACATTATATATATTCTTTATTTTTTTACACACTGATAGTCCATCAACTCTAGGAAGCATTACATCCAGTAAAATCAAATCAGGTCTTTGTTCAATTGCCATATTTATTGCAGTCTGTCCATCATTTGCTTCTATAGTATCATATCCTTCTCTACGTAGGTTGTGCACTAATAAATCTACTATTTTTTGCTCATCATCAACTATTAATATAGTCTTTTTTTCATAATCATAATTGTTTTCCATGTTCGACATATCCTCCTAAAGGTTAACATTTATCTTTAATAATTTTTCTAAACACTTAATTTTAATTTTTTCATATTATGACTTTATTTATATCACAATTTCTAGTAAGTTACAAGGCTTTTTTTGAATTTCTATCAAAAACCATTACAGTTCACAGCTATTAAAAATATTATATATGTTAGGATTATGAATTGTAACACAGTATGTTATAAACCATGGTCGCATTATATAAGCAACATTAAAATATAAGAAATTAAAGCACAGACAACGCCTTCAAAATCCCCAATTTTCCATATTCATATGTTAACCCTCCTTGCATATAAGCAATATAAGGTTCACGTATAGGTCCATCACAACTAAGTTCTATTGTTGACCCCTCTGTAAATGTACCAGCAGCCATTATAACTTGATCATCATACCCCGCCATTCCGCTAGGTTCGGGAATCACATTACTATCAATAGGAGATCCCATCTGTATACCTTGGCAGAATTTTATTAATTTATCAGCATATCCAAGTTCAATTGTTTGAACTATATCTGCTCTAGGTTCATCATATTTAGGATTTACATTATATCCAAGTTTCTCCAATATTCTACTTGCAAAAATTGCTGTTTTAACTGCACTTGCAACAACACTTGGAGCAAAGAATAAGCCTTTTATAAATGAAGTATTTTGATTTAATGACGGTCCTATTTCTTTTCCAACACCAGGAGCAGTTAATCTTTCAGCACATAATTCTATTAAATCACTTTTACCTACAATATATGCACCACTTGTTGCAATTCCTGCTCCGAGGTTTTTCATAAGTGAGCCAACAATAATATCAGCTCCAACGTCTGTTGGCTCTTTTTCTTCAACAAATTCTCCATAGCAATTATCAACCATAATAATTACCTCTTTGTTAACTTCTCTTATAGCTTTTATTGCTTTTTCAATTTTATCAATCGTCAAACTCTTTCTTGTTGAATATCCTTTAGATCTTTGAATTTCTATTAGTTTAATGTCATTTTGGGATACTCTTTCTTTTATTTTTTCAATGTCAAAGTCATCATTTAATAATTCTATTTGTTCATATTTCACTCCAAATTCTTTTAAAGAACTTCTACTCTGTTCTTTACTTATACCTATAATTGTTTGTAATGTATCATAAGGTTCACCCGATATACTTAGCATTATATCTCCTGGACGTAATAATCCAAACAATGTTACTGCTAAAGCATGTGTTCCTGATATCAACTGACTCCTTACTAATGCATCTTCAGTATTAAAAATTTTTGCATAAATTTCTTCTATCTTATTTCTTCCTACCTCATCAATTCCATATCCTGTTGATGAATATAAATGCATTTCTGATAATCCACATTTTTGAAATGCATTTAATACTTTTAAACTATTTATTTCCTTTATTTTTTCTACATTCTCAAATTGTGTTTCAATTTCTTTTTCAACTTCTTTTGATAACTCTAATATTTCTTTTTTAATTCCAAATTCCTCGTACATGTTTTTTTCTCCTTTTTATTAATTGATTCCTATTATAACACTGTTTTTTTAAAAAGTAAAATCGGGAAAAAATGTACCAGGTACATTTTTTCCCATATCACCATTTTATCCAGTCTTACTTATTATATCCTTTTTCATTTTATTAATAATCTTTTTTTCAAGTCTAGAAATATAACTTTGAGAAATACCCAATTCATCAGCAACTTCTTTTTGGGTTTTCTCTTTACCACTAATAAACCCAAACCTCATCTCCATTATATTTTTTTCTCTATCATTCAATTTTTTTATAGCTTCTTTTAAAAGTTTCATATCAACTTCATCTTCCAGCTTCCTATATGTAACATCAGGATCAGTTCCTAAAATATCCGATAATAGTAGTTCATTTCCATCACTATCCTTATTCAAAGGTTCATCAATTGAAACCTCTGATTTTATTTTATTATTTCTTCTTAAATACATTAAAATTTCATTTTCAATACACCTTGAAGCATATGTAGCAAGTTTTATTTTCTTTTCAGCATTAAAAGTATTTACTCCCTTCATTAATCCTATTGTGCCTATAGAAATTAAATCCTCTATTCCAATCCCAGTATTTTCGAACTTTTTAGCAATATAAACTACTAATCTTAAATTTCTCTCAACCAAAATTTTTCTGGCTTCTGTTTTCTCTTCTGTACCTAATTTTTTTATTGTCTCCTCCTCTTCTTCGGGTGTAAGTGGAGGTGGCAATGTCTGACTTCCTGCCACATAAAATATTGGCAAAGTCTCTTCAATATTTCCATCTATATATTTTGCACAAATAGAGTCAATGCTCTTTTTTATAAATTCTATTATTTTCATAATTCATCACAATCCTTGTATAGATTTAGATTTTAGGAAAATCTATAAACCTCACTTCATCACCTCACTTTATGATTTTTATTGTACAACTTTTTATATGCAAAGACTGTCTTTTTCTATTGTAGAAAAAAAGAAATAATCGCTAATTTGCGATTATTTCTACATGTTTTTTACAAAATTATTTCTACATTATCAAGTTGAATTACAGGTAATTTTTTTATCCCAGTGTTTTTAGCATACATTACAGCAAGGAATCCATCTAAAACAAAACCATTTCTATCAATAATAATAGGTTTCTGAAAATGTTGATATTTCTCATAATATTTTACAATTTTTTGATACTTTTTACTTTTATAATTTTCATATAAATCAAATATTACAACTAAACTAGAAATTTCTTCTACTCCTAACCATTCTTGTGGAATATCAAATTCTATCCACTCTCTTATATAATTTTGGTATTGCCTTATTTTCTTCTTAAATTCGTCTACTTCCCCCTTTTCTTTAGCCTTTAAATAGGCTTTAAATTGACTTGTATTTAGGTTGCCCTTTTCATTATTACATTTTTTACAACTTGGGAGCATATTATTAGTAATTGTTGGTCCTCCAAATGCTTGTGGGTACATATGATCTATTGTTACTTCATCTTTTCCAATTTTCTCTCTGCAATAGCAACACCGATGCTTTCCCTTAATTTGATAAGTTACTTCTGTCATTACCTTCCGAAATGATACATCTCTACTAATTTTTAGTATACCATCTTCAATAAATGCATCTTTAGAATTATTTTGTCCTTCCATAAAAAATTTTCTCGGTAATTCAATAATCATTTTCTTACCTCCTCTACATTTTTTTTCATTATATATGTTTTTTCAAATTAAATCAAGACCTACTAATGCACGATATTCTCCTCTTTTAGTTAAAGATTTATCATATATTCCTATTATAACATTTTTAGTAATTTTCTTGTCCTCTTCTCTTTCAACTTCTATTTCATCTGCTTTAATTCCAAGTAACATACCATTTTGTTTTCCTAAAGACGAAAATGGTATACATCTTAATTTTGACATGTACTGACTTTGAATTTTTTCAGGAATTTTACTTAAATCTCCACCTAGTATCATATCTAAATTATTTAATATTTCTTTAGGAAGAATATCATATAATAAACTACTTTCTACAATTATAACTGGAGTATTCGTTATAGGTTCCTTAGCTAAATTTCCAGTATCTATCATTGCTTTTGTACTAACAATTTGTCCACTAATTTTAATCCTGATGTTACAATACATATCTTTTGAATTAATTTTAGTCTTTATTATTTTAATAGCAATTTTAATTATAATAAATGCAACTATTGCTCCTAAAAAAATAACTTTCAAAACATAGTCTCCAACAAACATTCCATTTCTTATTAGAGCATTTTTGGGTTCTATAACATAAATCAAATATAAAGCCACTCCACCAAAAACAAATGATGTTAAATAAAATATAAAAACCTGCTTAAATAATTTTTTTATTGATTGTGGATTAAAACTTACATATACCATTATTATTGATAATATAACCTTTGATATTATTGATGTATATATATGTAATTCAGTTACATATGTAGTTATTGCATATATACTCCCTATACCACTTGCAAGTATTATTCTTATTGTCTTTGGTTTTATTTTTAGTATTATTGCCGATGCATATATGATTATAGCATTCATTACTAGATTTTCTAAAAATATTACATCTATATATATTGTTATGGCAAATCACCCTTTTCTTTTTTGCCTTTAATTATATACCTTTGTTTTTAAAAATACTGTTGAATTTTGAAAGTTATCAGTAAAGACATGTTACCAGTAGGGACACCCATAAGTGGTCAAAAAAGTTACCAGAGGGGACACCCTTGTT
>CAKPDR010000015.1 GCA_934149075.1 uncultured Clostridia bacterium
AGGTAGTGGGAATCGAACCCACGTCATCAGCTTGGAAGGCTGAGGTTCTACCATTGAACTACACCTGCATGTACAATACAAGGAAATTTTATTTAATTTATTTGGAGCAGGTAGTGGGAATCGAACCCACGTCATCAGCTTGGAAGGCTGAGGTTCTACCATTGAACTACACCTGCATTTCCCTGACATTTACAGATTATAATAGATTATTCTTATTTTGTCAAGGCTTTTTTATAATTTTTTTCAATATTTTTTAAAAATTTAAAAAATATTGTATACACTTTTATTTTTATAAATTTATCTAATTTTATTTTGAAAAATCTCTTCCTATTTTCTACATTTTGTGATAGAATCCAATTAAATTGTTAGAGGAAGGATTGTGATTTTTTATGGAACTAAATAAATGTAGCCGTTGTGGTGCTTTTCATACAAATTCAGGTGATGTTTGTCCAAAATGCGCAAACAAAGATGCACTAGATTTATCTACCTTCAATTCTTATATAGAAGAAAACGGTTTTTCTTCTATCGACACTGTTGCAACTAGAACCGGTATAACTCAAAAGAATGTATCAAGATTTGCAGGTTACCAAGGTATTGAAATTGAAAAAAATTCAAATCCAAATTTAGCTAGTTCTGGAGTTGTGTTTAATTAGGCATCTAACATCAAAATCTGCCACCGCTGGTGGCAGATTTTGATATTATTTTATCTATCAATATCTAACTCTTTATAAGAATATTTTACAATTTCACTATTTTCTAAACATAATGGCAATAGAGTTTCGGCATTCAGTATTTCTTTAATTCATTTTCTCTATCATTGTATAAATACCTGTATGTCTATTTTTAACAATATCTATATTTTTTCTATTCAGTTATATAAACTACTCTCTCACATTCTAATAAAGCACTTTAACATTAACAGATTCTCAATCACTGGCTGGGGCACTGTGATTCGAACACAGGAATGTCGGAGTCAGAGTCCGATGCCTTACCACTTGGCGATGCCCCAATATAAAAACTATATATTATATTATCATAATAAATAAAAATTTGCAACAAAATGCTGCAAATTTATCTATAAAATATTATTAGGTTAGGCTATTATAATTTAGCATTCATACTCTGAAATTTCTCTTTCATATTTCTTATATTCAGGAAAATCTTTCTCAATCATTTGATAAAATCTTTTCCCATGACTTTTATATTTTAAATGACAAAACTCGTGCGCAACTACATATTCTATTATTTCTCTTTTATATTGCATTAGCTTAGGATTAATTGATATTTTATTATTATCACACTTTCCTAGCATTTTATCCATCTTTATTATCTCATATTCTTCTGGTGCGATTCCTAATAATTTTCTTGTTTTCTCCATGATGTTTTCTATTTCATTATTAGCTATTTGTTCATACATTTTTTCTATTGAGATTTCTGAGATTTGGTCATTTCCAATTTTTTTATATTTATTAGGCAAAACTATTTCTATTGTATAATTTGCTTTTAAATTTAACTCTGGTGTTTTTATATTTTCATATTTAACATGTATATCATAATTTTTCCCGAATATTTTTACTGATTGTATATCTGAAAGATTTTCATTATATTCTTGCATTTTGCTTAATATCCAATTTTTCTTTTCTTGTACAATTTGTTGAATTTTATTCGAAGTAAAATACCAAGGAGCATTTACCACTACTTCACCATTTTGAACTGTTATATACATATCTCTATTTGTAGCCTTATTTACTGTATATGTTATTACACTGTTTCTTCTTCCAAATATACTCATTCTTTTTCCTCCTATAATTATATTAACGCATTTTTCATCTCTTTGCGCTTATTCGAATTATTGTTCGTTTTGTTGTACTTATTTTATATCGTATTTTTTATTTTGTCAATACTTTTTTATAACTTTTTCGAACATTTTTTTGTGTTTTATAGTTTTTCTAATTCTATGTAATATATTATTCTACTATTTTTTATTTGTCCTGCATATATTTAATCGAGGTGTATTATGAAAAAAGAACATTTTTATATATTCAAGTTGCAACAGCTTATATTACCATTAATATTGATATCTTTTACAATATGTCTTGTAATATTCTCTAACACAAATCTATCAGCTGCAAAAAATGGACTTATATTATGGTCAAATTCTATTGTTCCATCTTTGTTTCCTTTTTTTGTCGCAACTGAATTACTTTCTCACACAAATTTTACTTATTACCTGGGAAAAGTTTTAAATAAGTTTATGAGACCCCTTTTTAATATTCGAGGCGAAGGCAGTTTTGCTTTTATTATGGGAATAATTAGCGGCTATCCTATTGGAGCAAAAATTGCAGCCAATTTTCGTCAAAATAAAATATGTTCAAAAGAAGAGTGTGAACGTCTTTTAAGTTTTACTAATAATTCTGGACCTTTATTTATTATAGGAACTGTTGGAATTACCATGTTTGGTAATTCTACAATCGGCTTTCTTTTGTTAATAACTCATTTATTGGCTTCTATTACAGTTGGATTTATTTTTAGATTTTGGAAATATAATATAAAATCTGAAATTAACAGCTATAATTCTTATATAAATTCTAATGAAAATCTTACGCTTTCTAACCTGGGTGGTATTATTGGTAATAGTATTACAAGTTCAATTAATACCATTTTATTAATTGGTGGTTTTGTTGTACTATTTTCTGTTATTATTTCAATTTTAAAAACAAGCCAATTACTTGACATTTTAGCTAATTGTATTCATCCTTTATTTAATTTGTTACATATTCCTGAAAAATTTAGTTTTGGTTTTATATCTGGTATATTTGAATTAACTAATGGACTTAATATTGTTTGTAGTATTCCTGAAAAAAAATTATCTATTAATATTATTATTGTTTCATTTTTACTTGGATTGGGTGGATTTTCAGTTTTACTTCAAGTATGGAGTGTTATTGCCAAAACCGATTTATCTATAAAGCCTTATATTTTAGGAAAATTATTGCATGCATGTATTTCTGCTTTTTATACCTTTTTGTTTTTACAAAATTTTTCTTTTCTTAATTTTAATCTATAAAAAAGAACCATTTACATTTGTAACTTTCACAAATGTGTTGGCTCTTAATTTTATATATTTTTATTTTTGTTTTTACGTAAGAATGCTGGTATATCCAAATCTCCTTGTGAAGAATTTACATCTGATGCTGGAATTGAGCTTGACTTTTTCTCCCAAGATGATTTTCCAATAAAGCTATCTACTGTTGATGCTGTACGAGATTCTGGTTTTTCAAATCCTGTAGCGATGACTGTAATTTGAATTTCATCTTTCATTTCTGGATCTGTAACAGTACCAAAAATGATATTAGCTTCAGGATCTACACTGCGTTGAACTAATTCTGCAGCAGTATTTACTTCATGTAATCCTAAATCTTCACCACCAGTTATATTGATAATTACACCTCTAGCACCTTCTATTGAAGTTTCTAGTAATGGACTTTGTACTGCTTGTTTTGCAGCATCTTCTGCTCTATTTTCTCCAGAAGCTCTACCAATTCCCATATGTGCCATACCTGTATTTAACATTATTGTCTTAACATCTGCAAAGTCTAAGTTTACAGTTCCTGTTACAGCAATTAAGTCTGATATTCCTTGTACGCCTTGTCTTAAAACATCATCTGCCATTCTAAATGCTTCATTTATTGATGTCTTTCTATCTATTATTTGCAATAATTTATCATTTGGTATTACTACTAATGAATCTACTTTTCCTTTTAAACTTTCGATTCCTCTTTCAGCTTGTGAAAGTCTTTTCTTTCCTTCAAATGTAAATGGTTTTGTAACAACACCTATTGTTAATATTCCCATTTCTTTAGCAGCTTGAGCAACTATTGGTGCAGCACCTGTACCTGTTCCTCCACCCATTCCGGCTGTAACAAATACCATATCTGCTCCTCTAAGTGTTTCAGCTATTTCAGATTTATTTTCTTCTGCAGATTGAGCACCAATGTCAGGGTTTGCTCCTGCTCCAAGTCCTCTTGTTATTTTTTCTCCTATTTGAATTTTTGTTCCTGCTTTTGATTTTTGTAATGCTTGTCTATCTGTATTAACAGAAATAAAGTCAACACCTTTAATTCCTGCTTCAACCATTCTATTTACTGCGTTATTTCCAGCGCCACCTACACCAATTACTTTTATTGTAGCTGTTCCGTCCATCATTGTAACGTCTTCACATTCCATCATAAAGATTTCCTCCCCATTAAAATTATATTTGATTGTTATTCTAAATAACTACTTTTCTAAACTCTAAGAATAAAAGAACTCTTTTATTCTTTCAATTATTGTTTTAAATACACTTTCATTTGATTGTAAATCAATTTTACTTGAAACTGATTTTACAAATGGTCTTGCAGCAATATATCTTACAAGTGCATAACTTGTTCTAAATTCAGCTTTTACAGTACTTACAGCTCTGCCTGTTGACATTTTTACAGGAATATTTAAATTTATTTTTCCAGCAACATCACTTTTATTTATATTTGTGATTCCTCTTCCTGTTAATATTACTGTATTTATATTTTGTTTTACATTTTGATTTGTTATGTCTTTATTTATTATTGTAAATATTTCCTCAATTCTTGCCTCTATAATTTCGATTAGTTCAGAACTTTTTATAACTTTATTTCTGCTTTCATCTCTACATGTATTTAGCATTATTTCATTATCATTATCTATAAATGATTTTAGCGCTAGACCATATTGTTTTTTTAGTTTTTCTGCTTCTTCTTCTGAAATATTTAATACTAATGCTATGTCGTTTGTTATGTTATCTCCTCCTAGTGGAATTGTATTTGTATATGTAAATTTATTTCCTTCAAATACTCCTATTTCACTGTTCCCTGCTCCTATGTCTAATAACATAACATTGTCATATAATTCATTAGTATCCAACATTAAATTTCTTTCAGCTAATGCTGTTGGTACTATACCATCAATTTCAATTCCAACTCTTTTAAATATGGCTGAAAGCTGTCTAATATATTCCTTGTCAGCCAAAATAATTTGTGCTTTTAATGTAAAGTTTGAACTTAAATTTCCTACTGGATCCATTACTACTTTACCATTATCTAACACAATTTCTGATGGTACTATATCTATTATTGTTTTTCCTTCTGGTATTTCTATATCTTTAGCTTGCATCATTGCATTTTGAACATCTTTTAATGCTATTCCTGCAAATTTGTCTTTTAATTCTTTTACAATACTATTTTGAACTATTGTTACATATTTGCCTGGAATTGTTACATATGCTGAATTAATTTTAAAACTTGCCTCTTCTTCAGCATCTTTTATTGTTTTTGCAATACCTAGACTTATTTCTTCTTCATTTATTATTTTTCCTTTTTTTAGTCCTGCACATTTTTCTGAAATGTTGCATATTGTCTCAATTTGTCCAAAATTATTTACTTCTCCAACAACAGTGCAAACTTTAGATGTGCCTATATCAATACCAACTATGATATCACCTATTGCCAAGATAATTCCTCCATTTATTTATGTGTTTTCTTTAGTGTTATATATATTACATTTTGACAAAATTGTCAATAACATTTGAAATATTTTTGAAATATTTTTGTAATATTTTAGAAATATTTTGTAATACTTTTGTAATGTGTTTTTTCTTTTCTTACTGTGCCAAGTTTTTCCTTTTATCATTTCTTATTTTTGTCCACTTTTCAATATAATATCTTCTTATTATTGTTAAATTTGTAAACATTCTTCCAACAAACACTACAAGTGCAGCCAAATATATGTCTAAATTTAATTTTTGTCCTAAATATGTTAATGCAATTGAAAGTATACTATTACAGAAAAATCCTGATATAAAAATTGTTAAATCAAAGTTCTTCTTTAATACTGATGTAATACCTCCAAAAACAGAGTCTAAAGCTGCCACAACTGCAATTGCAAGGAATGTTGAATATGTATATGGTATTACTGGTGCATTTATTCCTATTAATGCTCCAACAATACATCCAATAACTATTGCTATGATAATCATTTTTTTCTCCCCCTAATTTATGTATTTTGTTGTTATATCTTTTTCGTATTTGTCTATCTCAATTTTTTTACTTGTATCAACACTTGTCTCATGTCCTAATTCTTTTAAATCATCAACTCCTCCACCTTTTCCTGATACTGCACTTTTTAAATAATCTGAATTTCCTATAGCATTTATAACATAAGGTGAAGAAATCTTATCTCCATTTACTTTCAAAAATTCTGTTCCTATTTCGTAAATTGCTGACATCGCAGTAATTCTATGTCCATTTAGCGATATTGCTTCTGCACCTGCAGAAAACAATTCATTTATTATTGTTAATAAATCAGTTGAAGATATACTTTCTACTTGTACATCATCAGAAAGTTGAGTTCCACCTTTATCTATTATTTGTATTACTATTCCTTCACCTTCAACATCAGTTTTTCCAAGTGATTCATTTAACTGTTCTAATTCCTGTTCTAATAATTGAGCTGTTTGAGCATCTGATTCTTTTTCATTTTTATATTCTTGTATTTTGGAAGAAACTTCTTCATATTTTTCATTTAATTCATTATATTTGTCATTCCAACTTGATAGTTCTAATCTTAGCTCAGATTCCCTCATCGTTTCTATTGCTGTTATATCTGTTTGCTTTACTACCTTAAATTGCATAAACATTACTAACATTAATGCAAAACATGCAATTCCTATTGTAATAGACATTACTAGCTTTTCTTTGCTTACTTTTATTTTCATTTTTCACATTCCTTTCAAAGTCGTTACTTCGAATTCATTATTTACTCATAGCATATTGAAATTTTATTACACCTGTATATTTAGGTATTGTTATCGTTTTTTTATCAGTCATTTTCTCTACCGATACTTTTAAATATCGTGGTGAATCTTTTAAATAGTCTAAATATCCACCAACTCTATCTACATTAATTAATACTTCTGGTAAGCCTATTGCTTTAATTGTAAAAGGAGCACCTATCTTTTCCCCATTTACTTTTATAATGTTCCCATCACATTCAATTGCAGATGTTGTTACTAATCTTTGTTCATTTATTGATATAGCCTCCGCTCCAGCATTTTTTAACTCATTTACAACCCTGATTAAATCAGTATCATGTGTTAATAATAAATTAGGATCTGCAAACCAATTGTTTAATGAAATATCTTGATTATCATTTATTGTGATTATTAATCCATTTCCTGTTACTTCAGTTAATCCTAGTATTTTGTTTCCATCTTTTATTTTATTTTCTAATTCGGTCAATTCAGTATTATTCTGTGTTGCATTTGTTCTTTCAGCTTCCAACTTATTTTCAGCATCTTCTAGTTCTGAATACAAATTGTCGTATTTTTCTTTAGATTTTAATACTGCATCTCTTAATTCATTTTCTTTTGAATTTGTACTTATTATTGACTCAGTTCCATTTATTGTTTTTATTTGCACTGCAATTCCATATGATAATACCACACACATAAGTCCTAATATTAAACTAATAATTTTTTTGTTCATATTGTTTCAGTCCTTTCTTACAGTTTTACTCCCCCTAATTTGCACTGAAATAAGGTAAAAATCCTTCATTGAGATTTCCATTTACATATATAGTTCCCTTATTACCTGTTTCTTGTTTCATTATAGCACTTACATAATACATCCTATTTTTTAGGTCAGAAGCATCTCCTAAATTGATTATAATTCCTTCGTTTTCCAAATTTAATACATACTCATCTTTTACTTGTATTTGTGTTATTTTATCTGCAATTTCTATTTTTTTGCATTCTTCACGTATTTGTAGTATATTTTCCATTCTGTCCAAATCATTTTCAGCTAGTCTTTTCATATTTACTGCTTCTGTTTCTGTAATATCCATTCCTGTTATCGTCGATAATTCTTGTTTCTCTGTTGAACAATCTAAAATATATCCCTGTTCATCTATATATATATAATTTCCCGTTTCTGTTTTTATTTGGAATTGTTTTTTTCTTTCAGTTATTTCTATTTCAATTGTGTTTGGATAAAATTTTATAACTTTTGCTTCTTCTATGCATCCATTCTGTTTCAGTTTCACTTCTAATACTTTTCCTACTTCTGAAAATATATTGTCTCCTTTTTTTATTCCAGCCAATTCTTGTACTTTTTCTTTTGTTAATTGTTCATTTCCTTTTATTAATATCCTTTCTATTTTAAAAGTTGGTGATATTGATAAATATGTTACTAATCCTGCCAATATTATTGTAATTAATATTATTACTAATATTATTTTCTTCTTTTTTCTTCTTTTTTGCTCTATTTCTCTTTGCTTGTTAATCTTATTTATTGGCCTACTAGGTCTTTGTGACTTGCTTTTTTTAGTCGACATTTATCATCACTTCCTCTGTATTTAAAATATTTTTCATAGACAATTTTTGCCTTTTTTATTTTATCACACTTTGTATATTTTTTGCTATAGTTTTTTCAATTTTTTTACAAAAAAGTCACATAACAATATTTTATATGATAAAAAAATATATATTAGATTGCAAAATTATATCAATCATGGTATAATATCATTAAGAAACTTTTTTACTATTTGTAATTTATACTAGGAGGAAATAACTTATGAAAGAAAAACAGCAGTCAAAAGAAGAACTTGCAACAGGAACAAATAGTTTGCCTTTTGAAAAAGAACTAATTTCTTTAACCAAAACGGCAATAGTTAATGGTTATAGTCAAAATCAAGTAATTACTCTATTAAAACAGTATTGGAACAAAAATCTTCCAGACTTACCTGTAGAAAATGAAGATGAAATTGCTTTTCGGGAAAAAGTAGAAAGATTTATGAATGCAAAATACGAAGAATTTGATGTATTTTCTTATAATCATTACTTTAAAGGCCAACCCTGGCTTTGGACAAAAACAGATAAGCTTAGTGCAGAAATAAAAAGAAAATTCATCTATGAAGTGTGTTGTACAATTTACAAGGGGTTCAAGATGGAAGATTCATTTGATAGGGATGCTCTAAAAAAAGTAAATGTTGAAAGAACAAAAATGATGTTTCCAGAATTAAAAGGGCACACTCTGTTGTATTATTTGGTTTTAATTCAACTATTAGGATATGCTTATTATTATGAAGTTGAAGATGAAAAAAAGGATGCACTTGATAACTATCTTAGTAAATTTGAGTTGCATGGAAAAGATGATGAGGATGTAGTCAAATTTGTATGGATAGTAGAAAATTTTGGCTAAAATCAGATAGGAATGTGCTTTAATAAGTACATTCCTATTTTAGTGTAACTAACCTTACAAATGTGCACAATAGCTGTATTATTATTTTTCAAATACAATATTAGATCCCAATTTTCTTAATTTGTCTTCTATATTTTCATACCCTCTTAAGATATAATGCACATTATCAACTTGTGTAATACCTTTAGCCACAAGAGCCTCTATAACCAGTGCGGCTCCACCTCTTAAATCTGATGCAACAACATTTGCTCCTTGTATTCTCCTTGTTCCTTTTATTACTGCTGTTCTTCCCTCCACTTTAATCTTTGCACCCATTCTATTTAATTCTTGAATATATTTATATCTATTTTCAAATATATTTTCTGTTATTATTGAAGTTCCTTTTGCAGTTGTAAGCAAAGCTCCAAATATTGATTGCATATCTGTTGGAAATCCTGGGTATGGCATTGTTTTTATATCAACTGCTTTTATCTTTTTATGTGCATTTATTAATACATAATTCTTTCCAACATCCAATGTACAATTTGCTTCTTCTAATTTATCTAATATTGGTTCTATATGTTTTGGATTCACATTTGTTATTTTTATTTTTCCACCTGTAATTGCTCCTGCAACCAAATATGTCCCCGCTTCGATTCTATCTGGCATAATATTATAACTTATTTCTGCTAATTTCTTCACTCCCGTTATTTCAACCCTATCTGTTCCTGCTCCTTTTATCTTTGCACCAGCTTTGTTTAAAAATTTAGCCATGTCTTCTATTTCTGGCTCTTTTGCTGCATTTGTTAATATCGTAGTCCCTTCTGCTAAACATGCTGATAATATTATATTTTCTGTTGCTCCTACACTTGGAAAATCTAAATGTATTTGTGCTCCTATTATTTTTTCTGTATTACAAATTATTTCTCCATATTCTTCTTTAATATTTATACCTAATTTTTCAAACCCTTTTAAATGTAAATCTATTGGTCTTGAACCAATTTCACATCCTCCTGTTTGTGATAGTTTGTGGGTACATAAATTTTAAGTGGAATGCTAGACCTCCATTTTCGTAAAGTTCTTTATACATTTCTTCGTTCAGGTTATATTCTTCTTTTTGCTCCTTGGTTATTTCTTGTGGGGCAAATACTACTATTTTATCAAATAACCTTGATAATTCTTCTTTGGTTAATCCATTTTTCTTGATGTCATCAATTGCTTTAAATATTAAGTCTTCTTTATCTTCTAGTTTATTTAATGTGTTAAATTTTGTTTCCGCCTCTTGTAATTTTTCTTTTTCGTTTTTTATTTTGCTATCTAGCTCTTGTTTCTTTTCTTTAAATAAGAATTCTGGTATTAAATCATTTAGCTTATCATCATATATTTGTTTATATTGTTTTTGATATTTCTCTAGATTTGCTTTTGATTTATTTAACTCTTTTTCAAGTGTTACCTTATTTGTACTTATTGCTTTTACGTTATCCATTACAAAGCTTTTAAATTCTGGATTACTTACTAAATTATCTATATATGCATTTACAATTTGGTCTAAATATTCTATTCTCATTCTGTGTGGCTTGCAACCATAGTCTTGTCTTATATCTTCTTTTATCGCACCTTCATTGCTATATTTTTTACACAAATAACTATCTGGTCTTTTTCTAGTTCCTGATGTTCCTTTTCTTTTATACATTGCAGTTCCACATCTTCCACAATATAAAAGTCCTGAATATAAATTATTTTCTACATCTACAAATTTAAATCCATTATTATATTTATCACTTTCTTTTTTTCTTTTTGCTCTTATTTTCTGCACTTTTTCAAATAATTCTTTATCAATAATTGGCTCATGATGATTTTCTATAATAGTCCATTCTTCTTGTTCTTTTACTCTTGTTTTTTTAGATTTAAAACTTACCTTTTCAGTAGTCCCGCCTACATAATCTCCAATATATCTTCTATCATCCAATATTCTTACAATATGTTGTGCTTTCCAGTTTCGTGTTTGTTTTGCATTTGCAAAGTTCCTACTTTGTGATGGTGTTGGTATTCCTTTTTTATTTAAATATGTTGCAATTTTTTGATATCCCCAACATTTTGAGTATAACTCAAATATTTCTTGTACTACTGGTGCTGTTTCGTTATTTATAACTAATTGTTTTCCAACTTTGTCGTAACCATATATTGCTTTTACAAGTAAATCTCCTTCTTCAATTTTGTGTCTTAAATTTCTCCTTATATTTTTACTGTCATCTCTTGCTCTTCTTTCATTAAACCAAGCATATAGTCCAAACATTTCCTCATTGTATTGTTCATCTTCAAATATTATTTCTACACCTTGTTCTTCTAGGTATTCTACAAATTCTAATGCTTCTCTTTGATTTCTTCCAAGTCTTGCAGAGTTTTTGAATATAATAACATCAATTTCTTTATTCTTTGCCTTTTCTCTAATATCATCAAATCTACTAAAATCAGTTCCGCTTTTATCATCATCCATTATGATATCAACTATATTTGTGTATCCATGACTTTTACAATATTTTACTAGCAAGTCTCTTTGTGTTTCGATTCTTTCATAGTTTTCTCCATAGTCATCACGACTTTCTCTACAATATATTATTACTCTTTTTTCTTCATTAGATTTTTGCATAGCTTAACCCTCCAATTTTATATATGTTTCAAAATGTATCAATAACATTTTATTTTTAATATATTTTATTGTTGCTATTATACGTCAAAAGTTCTAAAATTTCAATATTTTTGACGTAATTTTAGAACTTTTTTAGTTGGTAACAATTTATTACCAACTGGTTAGAAAAGCTAACCAGTTTATTTATATTTTTTCTTTATTTTTCAGATGACTACAATTTGAAGTTAACTGGTAATAGGCTGTTACCAGTTGATTAAAATAACTAATCATCTGAATCTTCATTTTTATCAGAAATCTTTTTAGTTTTTTCATCTTCTATATATTTATAATTCAATTTATTAGACTTTGTTACAACTGATTCTCCAAGATTTTTTTCAATATCATCTCTTGCAACCTTTGCAGCATGTCCTCCCATTTTAGCTACTTTAATATTTTCTTTTAATCCATTTGGCCTTTGCTTAGCTGCTAGTCTTTTGGTAGCTTCTTCAGATAAATCTGTTAATATAAGTTCTATATTATCCATATTGTCTCTTAAGCTTTCCTTCCTTAATCCTTTATATTGCTTATATTCTTTAGCTGTCATGCCTGACCATTCTTTGTATATTTCATTTGTTAATATTGCATATTCAATATTATTTTCTATACCATTTTCTTTCCATACATCTGTTAATTTTTTTCTTTCTTGAATTGATTTTATTCTTTTTGCAATCCAATCTTCATCATAACCTTTTGTACGATATAAATCTATTGCTCTTTGTAATGCAATTGAAGGATCAAAAGTTTCATCAATTCTTTCTTTTCCTAAATGTGCTAACCATTGTTTAATTGGTTCCGCATTCTTTGATGGAATTGATTCAATTATACGAAACATTCCTTCTATATCTGTAACATCTGTTTCACGATATTTTCCATCTTGTGCTTTTAATTTCAACTGTCCGATTTTTTCGGACACTTCAAAACCTTCTTTAATTAGATTGCTTTTTAAGTCACTCCAATATTTTCTTGGCCTATTACTTCCAGATATTACACTAACAATATCTACAACACTTATAAAATATTTTTCTTGTTCTTTGTCCCAAATTGTTCTTATGGTTTCATTATTAAAAATTTTATTTACTAAATGCATTTTATTTTCATCCATTCTTTACCTCTTTTCCTCCAGTTGTTCGGAAATTGCGAACAACTGGAAATCTCTTTTATTTATTCTATTTATATCATAAATTTTAACTTTTTCCAATACTTTTGCGAAATTTTGTTCTTGATTTTATCTATGTTTTTGCTTTATTCTGTCAGAAATAATATCGGTAAATACCTGTTTATAATCTTCAGTTTCATCGTTATTAGATTTCGGACATACAAATACCGCAAATGGTATTTTCCCTTTTCTCTTTCTGGAACTATTTGAATTTTCTTCTTTTACATTCAATCGCACCACCTCTCTTAAAAATATTCTCGTCATACTTAAATATGACATTTTTAAGGCATACTAAAAAGCAAGTCATTTACTTGTACATAAATGCTTGCTTTTAGTTGATTTTTTGGAACCTTATTTTGAACATGACTATACTAAGTATCTTTTAGACATTTCAATTGCATGTTGATATTGTAAATGTCTAATATACTCTAGTTCGTAGTCTTCTTGTGCTTTCAAAATTTTTGTTCTTAACTTCCTGTTTGTCTTTTTTCTCTTAAGATAATTTTTATATTTTATCTCACTTCTTATTTGTTTTTCATTTTCATAATCAGGATGTCCTTTTAAAACTTTAGATACATATTGTGGGCTTACTCCTAACTCTTTTGAAATACAAACACAGTTAAACTTCTTTTCAAAATACAATTCACAAATTTTCTGCCTTTTGCTGTCTGGTTTGATTACATACCTCCTTTCAAAAATAGTAATCAACAATTCTTATTTTTTGAAAATTTGACTTTTTTGTATTCCATTCATTTTTTATAAACTCTTTAAGTCTTCGTGTAAACTTTTTGTTGACATTGTTATTGTACCACATTTTTTTCATTATTTCAATAAACACGTCAAAATTTTTATAAATCCTTATTTTTCAATCCTTTAAACGCAATTAAAGTATGGTTTTTATTTTTTTTAACTTCTTTATTCTATTTACTATTTCCTCATATTAAATGGTCTTTCATTACCCTTTGTCATTATTTTTAATTCTTCTAATATTTCTTTTAAATATGGTATGTAATATTATCTTTACTTGTGTTCATGTATGATATATCTAAACCATAAGAGCTAGCTTGCATGATACACTCTAATTTATCCAATTGTCTTATAAATTGAGATACTTCTTTTTTTTTGCTTTTCATATTCTTCCCATATTTGTAAAAAATCATTTTCAAAATCAATAGTGGATAATAATCTTTCTATTGACTTCTTTTCCAATTCATGTTTTCTTTCCTTTGTAATATAAATCTCCTGCATAAATTTCTCCTAGTTCATGTATTATTGATAATTTCATACACTTTGTAATGTCATATCCTAATTTATATTTTTCTATAACACTTATTGCAAGCATCGACAAACTCCACGAATGATCTGCTATGCTTTCTATTTCTCCAATACGTTCTGGTCCTAATAAATTTTTTATCCATCCTTGCCTGTATATATTTTTTAAATAATTAAATTGATAATAAAACTTAATTAAATCATTTTGTATATTCCTATCTTTATAATTATTATAAGCTGAAGTTCTTTTTATATAATTTGAATTATTTTCATCTCTTAACATCTTTTCTTGGTTCATAATTTCTCTCCTAATCTTGAATTTAAATATTCTTTAGCACATTTTCTAATTTGTTCCATTTTTACTCTTGTATCTTCATTTTTATAATCTATTCTGTCTATTAATATATCTATATAATTTTTATCTTTTATATATTTTAATGATATATTATAATAAAAATCAAATATAAATGCAATAACACATATCCAAAAATCAATTTGTGTTTCTCTATCTTCTAATTTTATACATTTATGATGCATAAAATCATTATAGACTCTTGAAGATATCTTTTCATAGTTTATTGTCTCTGGATTATATCTGCTTGGAAATATATTTTTAAAATGTTCTGTTTCTTTTACTCTAAAATTATCAAGTTTATCTGCATCTCTAATAATTTTACAATGTAATATTTCCTTTTCTTCTAATCCTTCTTCTATTTCATATTTGTTATGGTTATATATTGATTTTTTTATTATATTATCATATTTATTATTCTCAATAAATTGCCTAATTAGCCCGTCATCAAATAGAACTTTTACACCATAATTTGCATGATCAAAACTTTTATTATCTAGAAAATCATTAGTCTGTTTTACTTGTTCAAATCTGCCAAGATCATGTAATAATGCTATTATTTTTGCTAATTCGATATTTTCATTATCTAATTTCAATTCTGTTGCGATATATTCACTTTGCTTAACTACTTCATATGTATGCTTTATCTTTAATTTTATATTTCCATCTTCTATATCATAGTCTTTTAAATATTTTTTGAACATTTCCTGTGCTTTAAGAAAATTTATCATCATCTTTACCTCCAAAACTAATTCTTTTTTTATTTATATCATAAATCGCATGACTTTCATAGTCTTTTATTTATATTTATTATAAAATCTGGAATTCTTATCCTCCTCTTCTATAATCGATTTTATACTGTAAATCACTATCTGAATAATATTCAGTAATTGCATTATACAAACAACTAATCATAAAATTTGTACTATTATGTATTTGAGTATCTGGTCTTAAATAATTCAACTTATCAAAAGCATAAAAAATAATAGAAGCATTTAATAACTGCATTCTGCCTCTTACATTCTCCATTGGTAAAACTGCTTGTCCTATTTTCAGTTCCTTCGAATAAAACATTATATCCAAAGCATTTTCTACAATATTTCTCTGTTTTGGTTCAAATAAATATAATTCACATTTTTGTTTTATATTTTCTAAATTGAATTTATCTATTTCAGACTGACTAACATCAGCTTTACTATATTCTTTATTTATTATATTTTTATTATTTGTTCGTAATTTCTCCGTATTATAAATCGGAGCTTCTACTTGGCAATAATAGTCGATTTTACAATTTTCTAATTGGGCATTTTCCGCTTCTATTGTTACACTTTCTTTAGCATTCTTAATCACTGTGCTTTCATGTTCTATCTTACCAATAAAAATCAAATTAGGCTTACCAAATCCTTGCTTTTCCTCTTTAATAAGATTCCTTTCTCTCAATTCTTTAAAAGCTCTAGTTACTGGTTTATCACTTAAATTCAATTTTATTTGTATCTCTTTTCTTGTATAAATCAAATAAATTTCGCCATTATCATTTGTCCAATTATTTATTCTTGACAGATTCATTCTATTTAATAAAAATGAATAAATCACTTTGGCCTCTATACTTAAAGTCTTATATCTCTCATTTTCAAATAATTCCTGTGGCATTTGATAATAACTATTTTCTAATGTTTCATTTATTTTATATAACATCATCATCTTCACCTCCATCTAATTTTTCATCTCTATATTTTTCTAGTAATTCTTCTATCTTCTTCCTACTCAAACTGTTATAATCGCATTTAGGTAAATATTGCTTTATAACCTTTTCATATTCTTCTAATCCGAATATGTATATATTTTTATGATTATCATTCTCATCAAAATAATAATGCAATTTTGCTAATGTTTCCATATTTATTAGTGGCATAATTACAACATAATTATTATCATCTAACTTAAAATCTGCAATCCTAAAATCTGATAATTCTACTTTATACATTTCATTTATTCTTAAAGCGATACTTTTTCTTATTTCATGATTATTCCTTATTAAAAACTTGCCATATTCATTATATGGAACTAAAACTGTGTATTTGTTTCCAAAATAAAAACCTTTTTCATGAAATACTATTTTATTTATATCATTAGTAAAAATCATTGAATTTGTATATCCATTCTCTTTTCTAATATCATAGTAAATTGATTTTACATATTTATCATCTTTTCCATCGTAAATTGCATATACCAAAAATTCATCTTTATCGTTATATTCTAATTTTCCTATATATCTTCTTGAATGTGTCGTTGGCTCATTTTTTTTTTTATATTCCAACTTGGTATAAAATTTAGATTATCTCGTATTAAACAACTCGCTATATCACTTATAACATTTAATCTTTCCATATTATTTTCATTTCTGCAATGATTTCTTATTTCAAAACCATTTTCTAATAAATATTCTTTTCCCTTTATTCCTAAAGTTATATATCTATGTTTCAATCTTTTTACATAATTATGTCTTACCAAACTTACTATCCTTTTTTCTTGATACGTTTTCGTCTCATAAATATATTTAGTATTATCTAATGACATAATTTTATATTTTCCTAAAAATATTAATAATTCTATATCTCTATTTTGCAATATAATTCCTCCTGACATTCTCATCACCTCCACTTTAAATCATTCTTCTGACTGCTCACCAATTGCACCTCTGTAGAGGCAACATATTGTATATGTTTCCTCTACTCTAGACAATTTTGAATTTTATTCTTTAATACTGCCTTACTGTTGAGCCATTTTTAGCCATAACTTAATATAGCAAAATTTTAAAGAAAAAATCTCTTAAAATTTTGCCATAACTGTATATATTATTTATCTTATTTTTTGATTAATTATTTTTGTAATTTCATCTGCTGATACCACATAAACTTCAGCATGTGGTTCATCTGAATAATATCCTTGTACCATATAACAGCAACAATAAATGTTATCATCTCTTATCACTTTTCCCTGTATTAATCCATCTTGGATTGGTTTTACATTTCTATTATCTGCATCCCATATTTTTCCGTCATCATATATTTTTATAATTACCATTGTAAACTTATCATAAAATAAGCCTTCATATTTTCTAATTATTCTAGCAATATTACTTGTAATTCGTTTTTGTATATAGTTTGCTCCTTTTTTAATTGATGGAATTTTTTCAGGAATATGTATTTTTAATATATCATCTTCTAGTTTTACTTTGTATTTATCATCTATATATTCTGTTACAACTTCATCTCCTATAAACTCTCTCCATAAATTATTTTGATTCACTGCGTCATACATGTCCATTCTTGTTTTTTCTAATTTACAAAAATATCTTTCTAAATCTTGATCTTGTAATTTCTCTTTTGCTTGTAATAATTTTTCACTTATTTCTTTTATTCTCTCTATTGATTCTATAATTCTTTCTTTTACCATAAATATCACTCTCACTTTCTTTAAATTTTAATTTTTGAGCATAAAAATAGAAGGTCATCTTTGAACCTTCTTTATTTATTCTAATGCTTTAATTAATATTTCTATTTGCATAATCTTTTTAATTAAACTTTTTTTGCTATTATCATTATTTTTTACTATAGATATCAAAAATGACCTATATCCGCATAAATAATTTATTAGCTCCATTTTATTACTAAATATCTTTTTTGAATTTCGTCCATCTTTAATCTGCATTTTATTAATTTCATCAATATAATCTCTTTTTAATATTGTCGAATCAATAACATATTTATTCGAATTACTCTTATCTTTAAAATAATACAAAATTGTATTTAATACTTTCAATTTTTTTCTAGATAAATGTATATCCTTTTCTATTACATACCCTCCTAAACACATTTTTTTACTTTCCATATGTCTCTTACTATAATTAGACTCAAAGCCGTTTTCTTTAAGTATATATTTGACTTTTTTGTAGAACCATTTTTCTTCCTTGAAATTTAATTTATTACTAGAAAATAACAAATCATCAGCATATCTTGTATAATTAATATCAAACTTTTGACAATATTTTGTTATCCTTTGGTCTATTCTTCTAAATATTATATTAGATACGGCTGGTGATGTTACTGCTCCTTGAGGTAATTTATCATTAAGTGTGCATAATTCAACTAAATAATTTAATACTTTTGGAGTTTTAATAAATTCTGAAAGGCTTTCTTCTATTTGCTGAATAGTTATTGTATCAAAAAAATTTTTTATATCCATTCTCATATAAAATTTCTTATTAATATGTTCTTGCAAATAATTTATATAAGAATTGTGCTTTACAAATCCTTTTGCACATAAAGGTAGCTGAACTTTAGCTAGAAAATTATGTAATATGTTTTCTTGCATAAGAAATAAATCCGAATTCTGATCAATTCCCGAAATTTTCCTTTTTCCGTTACTTTTAGGTATCCAAAAAGAGTTGTAATACTTATCTTTATATACTATTGTTTCTTGTATTTCATCAATATTAAATTTAATTATATTTTTATAAAAATATTCTTCTGATAATATAAACATAATTCTCCCATATATATACTTGTGGTAAGTACTTTCTTAATTACTCATAGATATGCTGTTGAGCTGGTATAGTTATTATTTAACAACATAAGATGTAAAATAAGTCATATAGTAACTTAAATTCCTTGGCTTTACAGGGTGTTAATCCTCATCAAGGTTTATATATAACCAAATATATAAATTTTCTACTTACCACTTAATTTTAGCTATAATATTTTTTGTATATACAATTTAATAAAACTGTCAATTCTTTAAAATGCTCAAAAAATGTATTTCTAGTTTCTTGTAAATCTTGCTCTACTGAAATTGCTTTTCTAAAGTCAAACTCTTCCTTTGGAATTTTAAGAGGTCTTAAAATATAATAGAAATAAAATTCTAACCATTCACTTATCCATTTTGTCTTCCCTATTCTATTCTCCATAATTAAATTTTTTAAATCTTTTGATACTTTATCTAGTTCCTCTAAATTTAATACATAATCTGTTTTCCCATTTACTAATAATCTTAAAAAATTCACTTTTTCATTTTTATTAAATTTCCAATAAATTTTTTCTATATTTTCTATATTCTTATTTTGTTTCTTTTTCTTTTCCTTAAAAAATTGCCAAAATATATCATAATTATCATAATTAACTAAGCATCCTTCTATTGTACTTCTTAAAATAAATGTATTATAATTTAAAAAATATTTTTTGATTTGATTAATTAATTCATAATAATTTTTATCTACAGACGAATAAAATGGTAACCTATAGTGAAATTTGCATTTGCCTACTATATTTTCAATTCGTCTTCTCGTATCTAAAGTTTTAATTCTTTTATATCCATAATAAAATTTTTCTTTATCGTTATATTTGAACTCATTTTTTTGTAATTTAAATTCATTTACTATTTTTCCATCTTTTTTATTAATTTTTATTATTTTATCGATGTCTTTTAATATAATAAATTCAGTTCTATAATTTCTTTTATTGGGTAATATTATTCCTGCCATTACTTCATCAGCTGCACCATATATAATATCTATATTTTTTAGTATCGGATAAAGTTCTTTAAGATACTCATTATTGAATACTTCTAATTCCGATACCCCTTCAACAAGTAAAAACATCCTAGAAAAATATGAATTTACATATTCATCATTTACAAATGTCATTTGTCTAGTCTCATTAAAGTTATTCATTTTAGTACATGTCGTATATTTATCTTTGTATTTCAAATTAACTACATTACTATATGATTTTGAATCTTTAAATACATTTTTTACTAATCTAGCAGAATGAGTACAAAGTACAAACTGAATTTTTTTGCAGTTGTATAAAATTTTATCAGTAAGCATATCTATAAATTTATGGTGAAGACCAAGTTCTGGCTCATCAATTATTATAAGAGGAAATTTTATTTTTCTAATTTTTATCGCATTAGTTATCTCAATTAGTATATTAATATAATTAAATGAATTTGTACCATCTGAAAAATAAGATAATTCTTCTTCTGAAAATACAAATCTATCTCCTCCAAAATACGTTTTGGCCAACGATGCTCCAAATTCTTTTGGCGAATACTTCTTTACTCCTACACTAGAATTATCTAATGCTCTTCTCAATAGATTAAACTTACTGTATAATTTATATTTATTTTCTGTGTCATTATCTATAATATCAAAAATGCTTTTTCGTATTTCATTTGCTGTTTCATCTTCTACTTTTACTAAATCTCCTATTTTTAGCCACAAATCATCCCATTCCGTTAAATTCAAATCCCTTACATTTATAAAGTAAAAAGGAAATATGTTGTAAAGTATTTGCCTATTTTCTAGTGACTGAATATTCCATTTAATAGGAGAATCTTTTATTTTGATTAATTCTACATATAATTCATCATGTCCATTACAAATATTTATAATTTTATTGTAATATGAAATATATTCATCTTTACCATTCCTTAACTGGCTATAATATATTTTTTTAAATTCTTTAAAAGAATATGTTATTCCTATTTTTATTTTATTGCTAAACTTATTGTTTCTATCAAATATACTAATATTGTCACTATTCTTTCCTATAAGATTATCATAAAAATATTTTATTGCAGAAATAATATTCGTTTTTCCGCATCCGATTTTCCCCAATAATAATATTTAGTTCTTTCATGTCTATACAACATTTTTTTATTGACTTATAATTTTCGATATTTATCTTGATAATACTCATTATATACACCTTTTCTTGCTAAATTATATCATATTTTGTCATTATTTGTCTACTTTTTTTCTATTATTATTTCTCTAATCCACTCATTTATCTTAAACTTGTCCGATGTATCTATCAAATATCGTAATCCCCTGGATAAGAAAATCTAGCCTTATGATATTTTCCCATTATTGCACCTGCTAATATTACTGAAGATCTCATTTTTCTCATTAATTCATCTGATATTTTATATGTATGTATTTTTCTAGTATCAATAATTATTTTGTTTTTCTTCCTTGTTACTTTTCCACCTATGTCTTTTATAATTTCAAACATCGTCTGAACATCTTGAATATTTGGAACATTGTACAATATTGTTTTTCCTTGTATTAATATTGTTGATGCAATTATTGGTAATGCTGCATTTTTTGAACCCGATATTTTTACTTCACCTTCTAAACGTTTTCCTCCTTGAATTATAAATTTTGACATTTTTTCACCTCTTTTTCTTTTTGCTATATTTTATGTTATTTTCATATAAGGTGTGAATTTAGTTTTAACTACTAAATTCAAAAAAATATCATTTTATTTAACAAACTTTTTTAAAAATATTTGCCATTTTTTTCTTAATAATGTAAAATATATTTATAAAAATAAAAGAGGAACAAGATATGGAAAAAAATTTTAAAAAAGATATACAATTTATGGCACCACCAAAAATGAAATTATGGGAAGTTCTAGCATACTTTATAATTTATAGTATAGCAGGATATATAATAGAAACAATCTTTGCACTTGTACGATATGGAGTTTTAGAAAGTAGACAAAGCTTTCTTTATGGACCATTTTGTAGCATTTATGGAATTGGTGCAATTATAATGATAACATTTTTACAATACTTTATGAAAAATAGAATGACTTTATTTGTTGGCGGTTTTCTAATTGGTTCTATAACTGAATATTTAATTAGCTTAATTGGTGAATTAATTTTACATGTAAAGTGGTGGGATTATTCAAACATGCCTCTTAATATAAATGGTAGAATATGTTTTTATTATTCAATTTTTTGGGGAATTTTAGCAATATTTTTAATGAAAGCAATTCATCCAAATATTAGACGTTTTTTAGCCTTAATTCTAAAAAAAGTAAATATAAAAATCAGCAAAGCTATAATATATTCAATTACAGTCTTTATACTTTTTGATTGTATTATTTCAGCTTACGCAATTAATTTATTTACAATTAGAATGATTGCCAAAAATGATTTAAACGTAAAAAATAAAACTATTATTGTTGAATTTTATAATAAACTTGATGAAAACTCTTTTAGAAGAAAAATATCAAATACAATTTTTAGTGATAAAGTTATGATAAGAACTTATCCTAATCTAAAAGTTCAGCAAATTGACGGATCTATAGTTTATTTCAAAGATTTATTGCCTGATATTAAACCGTATTATATAAGATTTCAGGAAAAGGATTTTTATAAATAATTATAAAGGCAAAAGTAAAATATCAACTTACGAAAAATTACAGTTGTAATTCTTCGTAAGTTGATTCCAAATGGAGCGATTACGAAACAGGTATGCGAAAAAATAGCACACTTTGTTTCAAGCTCTTATATAACCCGATTTATTGTTTATACTTTAACATAAGATTTTAAATTTATCAATACTTTTAGCTTAAATAATAAAAACACCTAGAATCTTTAAAAAGACTCTAGGTTATATGAATGACTTAGAGCTTCAAAAGTTTTCTAAGTACCACTCATAAATATTATATTATAAAATTATATTTTTTATGCATTAAATCCCATTATTCTTAATATATCATTTACATCAATTGAATTTAGGCTTTCTTTTAGTTTGCCCAATTCTATATAAAATAAATCTTCAAATTCTTTAAACTTATCTTGATCTAATAAAACTTTCATACATTCTATAATCATATATATATTTGTAAAGTTGCCATCTCTTTTATAGTTTTTATCTATATTTTTGAAACTAATATAATACTTGTTACGATAACAAAACAATCTATCTGAGTGAGCTGATATATTTCTTACCATTGTTAAGTTTGCAAGTATTTGTTTTAATAATTTGTCAGAAATTTTAAAATATTTACTTATATCTTGTCTATCATTTTGTTTAAGCAATCCATAGTACCTACTAATAACACCAAATGTTAAAATTTTAGTTAACACAAAAGGTGGAATAAAGTTATATGCATCTTTATAATGTTTAATTGCTGTATGTTTATTATAATTATCTTCTATCTCTTTATTAATGTTTTCAATTAGATTATTTTTTAAATCTTCATTAGCATTTTCATCAAAATTCTCTAATTTTAAATAATCTTTAACTCCATATTTTTCTGCCAGAGTATTTGCCATAAGTGATTTTATTATGACTTCTATTTCTAAAGTAAATTTTAAAAATATAGCTTTTATATTCTTATCAAACTCATATAAAGCAAATATTTCTTCAAAAGTAACATTAGGTTTATAATTATTATCCTCATCTTTAAAAACACTCTTATAGCCATTAACAATAGAATAATATGAATATTTTTCTATATTCTTTAATGCTTGTTCTTTATTAGCTATTGTTACATTTTTAGATATTAAATATTCGATTAGCTGTTCATTATTCTTATATTCCTTCAATGTTACCTCCAAATTATATAAAAAATGACTCAAGGCTTCGAAAGTTTCTTGAGTACCACTCAATATATTTATAGCATATTTTTTATTAAATTTCAAGAGATTTTAAGAAAAAAGTTGAGATTTTATGTAAAATATGGTACTATATTGTTGATGTTCATAAGAATATCAGTAGTTAAACAACATTTGCGAATGCAAGGAGGTTTATGTATGGAACGGAAATTTGAAATTCCTGAAATGAGCAACGAAGAAATTGCTCGTTGGTACGCTACCATTAAGCCCATCGTGTTACATGATACGTATCTGAGAGAATTGTCAGCTGAAGAATTAACAAATACTGCATATACATGGCTTAACGAGCCTACAGATTATGCAGACAAAGTTGATTTTACGAAGCTGTCAGTTTTGGAAGACAGAAAAATGCTTCCTGGCTGGGGGTATTATGGCATTTTTAAGCCTAGTGTAGGTGAGGTTATTCGCCAGATACCGAAGGAATACATCGAAAAGGTTGTTGCTTTTGAAATTATCGATGGAGCTATTGCAATGAACAGTACCTTTAAGGAGGAACTGAATGCAGGATTTCATGTATCTATTGTACGGTTGTATCAGCCCAAAGATGATACAAATGAGGCAGCACACCCAATCACAAGGTATCCCGTGAGCGACTCAAAAACGCCTGTAGGAATTACAGAAGAAGAGTTTAAAGAGTTGTTTCCATTGGAAAATCATTAATCGTTTCACTTTTAGCAATAAGCTAAAACAAAAATCAGAGCAGTTTTTCTGCTCTGATTTTTGTCTAGAAGCAATTATTATCTGATGTATTTACTTATATATTTATATTATTAAATAAATATAATGCAACTTGATTTTGTTCTTCTTTTGTCATTTCCATAATTTTAGCCATTGCAAACGTTATAAGATGATACTTAGCAAAATTTACTAAAGTAGTTCTATATTCTATGTCAATCTCTTTTACTTGTATCAATAATTACAAGTGGTTCGACGAAAAAGCATTATGGAGCGGGTAGTGGGAATCGAACCCACGCCATTAGGTCGGAAGCATAACATTCTACCACTAAACTATACCCGCATATAATACCTATAATTTATTATAGCATAAAGGAGTTACAAAAGTCTATAAAAAATAAATATTTAAGACAAGAAATGATTTAGATAGGTAAATTTTTTACATAACCTCTTTAATCATTCTTGTCATCCTCTTACTCTCTAACCCAAACAGAAACGCTTCCACCATTACAATAAAATATACCGTTTCCATCTTGGTCAGCATACACTTTTTCCTTTACATTCCCAGTAAAATCATAAAAAGTGGAATTTGCCATTTCTTTTCCAACATTCATCATCTTTCCTCCTCCAGGTCCATCACTCATAATAGTGACTAATCCTGAATTAGGATGTTCTTCATCACCTGTCCTTACCCATGCAATAATATCATGATGATCAAAATAATCTTTTTGCTCACCGTACGCATAGTCTTTTCTTAGTTTCATCAAATTTTCTAGCATATCTTTTTTGGTATTGACATTTTGTGTTGGTATTCCATAATAATCGCCATAAAATATACATGGTAAACCATCTTTTCTTAATAAAATTAATGCATACGCTAATGGTTTAAACCAATCAG
The DNA here is from genome assembly GCA_934149075.1 of uncultured Clostridia bacterium. Classification (GTDB taxonomy): domain Bacteria; phylum Bacillota; class Clostridia; order TANB77; family CAG-508; genus CAG-269. The sequence goes on from CAKPDR010000015.1 coordinate 25,762, forward strand.
GTATCCAAGAGTATAGAGCTTGTCCAGGTTCGGTATCATGATTGTCAATAAATGTTACTGCTTGATTTGGCATCTCTTTAACTAATGTATTTTCAAATACTCTTGCAAAATCATAATATCCACTAGAATTTGCCGCTTCATATAAATTATAATGTAATGGCACATCAAATAATGGAATCGTTGAATTTGTTTTTTCTATATATTTTTTTAAGGACTCTATATTTCTGTTCCAATATTCTCCGACACATTGCAACTCTTTTTTGGTGCTTTTCATTGTTCTTATCCAATCAGCCATAAAGCCTGATTTTATATGTTTTACTGCATCTAATCTGAAAGCATCAACTCCTGTAATATCTAAGTACCATTTTCCCCATTTATTCAACTCTTCTACAACTTCAGGATTGCCAAAATCAATATCAGATCCCATTAAATAATCATAATTACCATTTTCTTGGTCAACATTTTGATCCCAATGTTTTCCACTAAACCTAAATATAGCATTTTTTCTTCCGGACTCATCCCAATCAGTTCCGTTAAAATGTTTATAGTTCCACTTGAAATCTGAATATTTATTATTTCTTGCAGTAAAATTATATTTCGTCCATGCTGTTATTTTCTTTGGTAATGTAGTATCTATATTTCTATTCTGATTTTCTTCTTCGCTTGCATATACAGTCTCAGGCTCATCTGCTCCTATTTTATGATTTAATACTATATCTGCATATACTTTAATTTCATTATCATGTAGATCTTTTATTGCCTGCAAATATTCATCTTTTGTGCCATATTTAGTTTCAATGCTTCCTTTTTGATCAAACTCACCTAAATCATATAAATCATAGGCAGAATATCCAGCATCAAATTTGCCTCCAGCCCCTTTATATGCTGGCGGTAACCATATATCAGTTATTCCTATTTCTCTTAAATTTCTAGCTTCTCTTGATACTTGTTGCCATAATTTATCTTCTGGTTTTAAGTACCATTCAAAGTATTGCATTAGTATTCTATTTTCCTTCATTTGTATTTCCTTTCGTGATTTTATAATATCACTATAATTAAAATTTTTCAATATTATTAATCTAAATTTTCATATAATTTGTGTTTTTTTACTCATTTTTTAATACCATAAACTCACGAATTTGTCTATATAATTGAAATATCTTACTCTTTTTATAATCATTGGTGCTCAACATTAGCACTCAATTATTACGCACTTTTTAATTCTAATCTTAATTTATCAGCAATCATTGCAATAAATTCTGAATTTGTTGGCTTTCCCTTAGCAGCTGAAATGGTATAGCCAAATATATTTTCAACTACATCTTGTTGTCCTCTCCCCCAAGCAACTTCTATTGCGTGGCGTATTGCACGTTCTACTCGTGATGGCGTTGTAGTAAATTTATCTGCAATTTTAGGATATAAACTTTTTGTTATCTGATTAATTACATCAATATCATTTACAACCATTATTATTGCTTCTCTTAAATATTGATATCCTTTAATATGTGCTGGTACTCCAACTTCATGAATTACATTTGTAACTAACGCTTCCAAATTTTCCTCTTTCTTTTCTTGTCCATTTGAAATTTCAATATATTGTTGTTTTGGTACTGACAAATCTCTTGAAATAAAATTATTGTTTTGTGATGGTCTATAGTTCTTTAATTCCCTTATCCTTGTTATTAATAGCTCAATGTCAAATGGTTTTACAACATAATATTCTGCTCCTAGTTCAACTGCTCTTCTTGTTATTTTGTCCTGACCTACTGCTGATAGCATTATGCAGATTGGTTTTTTATTCATTTTTATCATATTTAATTTTTCTAAAACTCCAATTCCATCTAAATGTGGCATTATTACATCTAATAGTACTACGTCTGGCATTAAATCCGGTATCATATCTAAAGCTTCATTTCCGTCTTTAGCTCTTCCAATTACTGTCATATCATCTTGATTTTTTAGATATGTAGCTAATGTCATACTGAATTCCTGGTTATCATCTGCAATTAAAACTGTTATTTTTTCTCTCATGTTTTTTCCTCCTAATTTTCAACTGTAAAATATTTACATTTTTGATTATAATACTTATGAAATTTTTTTGCAAGAGTTTTTTGGAAATTTTTCCCATTTTATTTGTTTTTTTCAACAGTTTTATTTATATATTTTTCTTCAATCACTTGAAATTCCTTTATATTCAGCGTTTTGGTTTCTATATCTTTCAAAAAAGTGTTTTTTCTATTTTTTTCCATTTCTATTTTTAGAATAATATCCTCATAATAATCTATTTTAGTAATATTTATTTCATTATTTTTACAATAATATTTAAAAATTTCTAGATTCGGGTAATCTAATTTTATTTTTATTTCTAATCCCTCAACTTTTGATACCTTTATACTTTTTTCAATTACCTTTTGAGTAGCATCTGAATACGCTCTAACTAACCCTCCAGTTCCAAGAAGAATGCCTCCAAAATATCTTGTTACAATGACAACCAAATTACATAAATTATTTTTTTGTAGTATGTTTAACATTGGACCGCCAGCTGTTCCAGAAGGCTCTCCATCATCACTTGCCTTTTCTATAACTCTTCCGTTTTCAATTACTCTATATGCAATACAATTATGCTTTGCGTCATAATACTTCTTCTTTATTTCTCTTATTTTTGCTTCAGCTGTTTCTACATTTTCTACATATCCAATACTCGCAATAAATTTAGATTTTTTTTCGACAATATCTGTTGTTTCATCTTTTAAAATTGTTATAAACTGCTTCATTAAAATCATCTCCTATAAATTATGTAAAAAGGACAAAATAGAATTTCTCCTTTTTGTCCTATATATTTGCTCCTGCAGTATATCCTGTAGAATATGCTATTTGTAAATTAAATCCTCCTGTATAACTATCTACATCGATAATTTCACCTGCAAAATATAATCCTTTTATTATTTTAGATTCCATAGTTTTAGGATCAATTTCCTTTGTATTAATTCCTCCACATGTTATAATTGCTTCTTCCACAGGTCTAAAGTCCTTTATTGTAATTGTAAAGTTTTTCAACAATTGTACTAATTTTTTTCTTTCCTCTTTAGTAACTTCATTTACCTTTTTATTCTCATCTATTTTTGATAGTTCAATTATAACTGGTATCATTTTCTGTGGTAATAACTTACCTAAGCTATGTTTAAATTGCTTATTTTTAACTTCACTAAAATCTCTTAAAATTCTATCATCTAATTGTTCTTCTGTAAGTGCTGGCTTTAAATCAATTTTTATTTCTACATATTTCTTTTTTAGAAGATAATCTATGTCTTTATATTTTACAAGATGTGCAGAGCCACTTAATATTATTGGTCCTGATATTCCAAAATGAGTAAATATCGTTTCTCCAAAGTCTTCATATACAATTTTTTTTCTGTCATTATCTATTATCTTTATACCAACATTTCTTAGACTTAATCCCTGAAGCTTTTTACACATTTCTTTTTCATATACTTCCATAGGAACCAATGATGGTTTAATTGTTACTATTGTATGCCCTATATCTTTTGCTATTTTATATCCGTCTCCCGTAGAACCCGTTAAAGGATAACTCTTTCCTCCTGTTGCTAATATTATTTTATTTGTTTGAATTATATCTCTATTAGTCCTTATAGCAATAACCTCATTATTTTTTATTAAAACTTTTTCAACTTTTGTATTTAGTTTATATTTAATTTTTAATTCATCAATTCTTTTCTTGAAGCAATTTAATACGTCAACAGACTTATCAGTAACAGGAAATATCCTATTTCCTCTTTCTTCCTTAACTTCCAATCCTTGTTTTTTTAAAAATTCTATTATATCTTGATTTGTATAATTTTGAAATGCACTGTACAAAAATTTTCCATTTCCTGGTGTATTTTTTATAAATTCACTCATATATAATGAGCTTGTTATATTACATCTTCCTTTTCCTGTTATTAGTAATTTCTTACCAAACATTGGCATTTTTTCTATTATTGTTACATCATTTCCTTTTTCCGCCGCTGTTATTGCTGCCATCATTCCTGCTGGTCCTCCACCAACAACTATCACCTTTGCCACAAAAGTCACCTCTCTTCTCTCTTTATCTATATTAACAAATTTTGGAATATTTTGCAATATCAAATAATTATTTACATATCACTTTTAAATTACATAATAAAAAACCACTCTTACTGAGTTGGTTTTTTATTATATAAGATGTTTTATTATTTACTTCCATGTACCGTAATCATTGCAGAAGCACTTGCTGATACTACTTCTTCACCTGAATTAACAAAACTGAAAAGATTACTTTTTAAATCTTTTGCAGCACTGTCACTACTTTTTGCACTTATAGAAATTATATCACCTGGTTTAAATGTTATTGTATCATTAGTTGTGCTTACTGTTTCACTACCTGTTTTTATTCCGATTTGTGATAATACTTGTGTAGTATAATATCCAACATATAAATTCTCACCTATTTTTGTATAATTTGCTTGCGCTACCTTCTTACCAGGGTTTTCATCTAATATTTTAGTTTCAACTTCAATATCATATGTTTTTCCTGTTGCAGCTAATTTATTTTCTAAATCTTGATATTGTGCTCTAGTTAATGTTCCTGTGTTTGAACTTTCATTTACAACATTTTCAACAATTTTTTGAACATCTTGTTGTGTAACATTATCTACCCTTTCTTCTAAAGTTACAAGTGGTACTAAACATATTACCATCAAACCAACAGCAATAGCTATTATTACAGAGAATGTTGAATTTCCTGACATACTAATCACTTCCTTTCAATTATTACATTAAATTCTTTATTTATTATACAATTAATCTTTTGCAATTGTTAATGCTCCAATTTGCTTTCTATGTATCCCATTTTGTACCAATATTCTTGCACATTCATTTATTGTGCTTCCTGTAGTATATATATCGTCAAATAATAAAATTTTTTTATTTTTTATCTTATTACAATTTATTGCCTTGTATACCCCTTTCGCATTTTCTTCTCTCTGTTTTTTATTTAATGAACTTTGTGGTATAGTATTTTTTATTTTATATAAGACGTTATTATAAACTTTTACATTCAAAATATTTGATAGTTCTTTTAGCATTAGTTCACTTTGATTGTATCCTCTTTCTTTTTTTCTCTTTTTACTTATCGGTACTACTACTATTATATCATATTTTTCCAAATAATCAAAACTTTTTTTGTTATTTTTTAAAAAAGTACTAATAGTTTTGTAAATATATGGCTTTTCGTGAAATTTTAAATCTATTATTTGTTCTCTTATTAAATTCTCATATTTAAAATAATAACAATGCTCAACAAAATTTTTGCTAAAGTCTTTATTATAATTATCAATTGAAAATGCAAATTCTTTTTTTAATTTTATATTACATTTATTGCATAATGATTTCTTATTTGTTTGCCCACATATTCCACATATCTGCGGATATAGCAAATCTAATAATGTGTCTAAAATTATTATCTCTCCTTCCATTATATAAAAAATAGAAATCACTGTGTTCCTATTGTTAAGGTTTACAATGATTTCTAAATGGCTCCTCTTGTTGGACTCGAACCAACGACCTATCGGTTAACAGCCGAGCGCTCTACCAACTGAGCTAAAGAGGAATATATAAAACTAGCAACAACCTATCTTTCCAGCAGGGTAACCCACAAGTATTTTCGGCACATTGGAGCTTGACTTCTGTGTTCGGGATGGGAACAGGTATTTCCTCCATGTAATCGTCACTAGAAAATTAATATCATACTTAATATGAATGTAATTATACTATATAAAATTAGAATTTGCAATACTTTATTAGAATTTTTTCTTATTTTTTAATTTTATACAATAATTACTTATTAAAGCACACTCAAAAATACATAGATGAAATTTTTATTAGGATTTTTAATAAATTATAGTTAAGCCCTCGATTTATTAGTATTGGTCAGCTCAATATATCACTATACTTACAC
>CAKPDR010000016.1 GCA_934149075.1 uncultured Clostridia bacterium
ATGGAAGTTTATATTCCTTTTGAAGAATTAGTTGATGTAGAAGAAGAGAAAAAACGTCTTGAAGATGAAAAGAAAAAGGTTCTAGCAGAAATTGAAAGAGCAAGTAAGATGTTAGCTAATCCGGGATTCGTTAATAAAGCACCAGAAGCAAAAATTAATGAGGAAAAAGCTAAACTTGTGAAATATCAAGATATATTAAAAAGCATTGAAGAAAGATTAAAATAAATGAATTAGGGTGGAGTTTTCCACTCTAATTTTTTCTATAATAGAAAAAGCTACAATCGCTACCCCTTTGAGATTTTCTCCTTTTAGTCGAAAATTCAAATCGGGCGAGAACAAATCAAAGAAAAATTTTCAATTTTTCTTATTTGTTCTAAAAAAGACAAACTCAGCATATTATAATGTAGTATAGATATGAGGAGGAGAGCAAAAGATGATAGAAGAGAGAAAGAATATAAACATGAATGTAAATACAAATATTATTCAAAACTTAGTATTAGAAAATAGAAAGAAATTAAGTGTTTCAGGGGTAAATGATGTATTAAGTTTTGATGATCAGGTTGTAATGATAGATACAGAGTTAGGATTATTAACAGTAAAAGGAGAAAATATTAGAATAAACAAACTAAGCTTAGATACTGCAGAAGTTATTGTTGAAGGAGAAATATCGAGTTTATCTTATAGCCAAAACAAGCAAGAAAAAGGTGCAGGAACAATATTAAGTAAAATTTTCAAATAGAAAGGCAAAAAGACTATGGTTCAAAATCAAGCATATTTGTTTTTAATTTTTTCATTAACTGGCGTAGAAATAGGAATTTTATTCGACTTTTTTAGAATTCTAAGAAGAACAATAAAAACAGGAAATATAGTTACATACATACAAGATATTTTATTTTGGATTTTAACTGGAATTTTAGTATTATATAACATATGGTACTTTAATAATGGAGAAATTCGAATATACATGTTTTTAGGAATAATAATAGGTACACTTATATATATGTCAACATTAAGTAATATTTCTGTGAAATTATTTACTAAGATTTTAAGCATGATTATTAAAGCATTAGAAATACCTTTTAAAACAATAATTACTATTTTTAGAAAAATAATAACAACAATATTGCTATTATTTACTAAAAATGCAAAAAAAATAAAAATAAAAAAGGGGAATTTTGTAAAAAATGGAGAATAATAAAATATAAGATATTTATTATGGAAAAATGGAGTATACAGATGAAAAAAGGCAAATTACTTAAGAATGCTTTTTTAATAGCATTAATTATATGGATAGTGATGTTGATAAAACAACAACTGAATATATCACAATATCAAGATGAAATTAAAGAACTATCATCAAAAATAGATGTAGCAGAAAATGAATTAACTCAAAACAAGCAAGATTTGGAACAAGAAAAGAAAAACACAGACTCGTTAGAATATATAGAAAAATTAGCACGTGAAAAACTAGGAATGTATTTACAAAATGAAAGAGTTTATATCGATAGTAACATGTAAATCCTTAAAACATTCAAGTTTTAAGGATTTATTATTTTTAATATTAAAAATCTACTAAAATATCCAGTAAAAAATTTAAAAATATAAATAAAAATAGGAGGTAAGTTATGTCTGAATTAGAAAACATGACATTATTAGAATTGAGAAATTTTGCAAAAGAGCAAAACATAAGAAACATTTCAAAATTAAAAAAAGAAGAATTAATTGCATTATTAAAACAAGTTGCAGAAAATTCAAAACCACAAGAAAAGCAAACAGAGGAAAAAACGGAAATCAGATATGATAAAAACGATGAAGAACAATTAGAAGAAGTGGGAGAATCTGTTATAGATTACAAAGTAACAAATGATGATGATGAGATAGTAGAAGGAATATTAGAAGTTTTACCAGATGGATATGGATTTTTAAGAGGTGATAATTATTTATCAAGTCCAAAAGATGTATATATATCACCAATACAAATTAGAAGATTTAAATTAGATACTGGAGATATAGTAAAAGGAATTTCTAGAACAAAAGAAGGAGAAAAATTTCCATCATTAATATTTGTTGGAGAAGTAAATGGAGAACATCCAGAAAAGGCAGCAAAAAGAAAGAGATTTGATGAATTAACACCAATATATCCTAATGAAAGACTAAAATTAGAAACAAAACCAACAGAATATGCAATGAGAATAATAGACTTGATTTCACCAATAGGAAAAGGACAAAGAGGAATGATAGTTGCTCCTCCAAAGGTAGGGAAAACAACATTGTTAAAGAAAATTGCAAACAGTATTACAGCAAATAATCCAGAAGTAGAATTAATAGTACTTTTAATAGATGAAAGACCAGAAGAAGTAACTGATATGAAACGTTCAATAAAAGGACAAGTAATATTCTCAACATTTGATGAAATGCCTGAACATCATGTAAAAGTTGCAGAAATGGTACTTGAAAGAGCAAAAAGAATAATAGAACATAACAAAGATGTTGTAATATTATTAGATAGTATTACAAGATTAGCCCGTGCATATAACCTAGTTATGCCATCATCTGGAAAAACATTATCAGGTGGTTTAGATCCAGCAGCATTACATAAGCCAAAGAAATTCTTTGGAGCGGCTAGAAATATAGAAAATGGTGGAAGTCTAACAATACTTGCAACAGCTTTAATAGAAACAGGTAGTAGAATGGATGATGTTATTTTTGAGGAATTTAAAGGTACAGGTAATATGGAGGTTCACCTAGATAGAAAATTATCTGAAAAACGTATTTTCCCTGCAATAGATATTAACAAATCTGGAACAAGAAGAGAAGATTTATTATTAACTAAGCCAGAAATGGAAACAGTTTTTGCATTAAGAAAAGCTTTAAATAATTTACCAGTTGCAGATGTTACTGAACAAATTATTTCTCAAATGACTCAAACTAAAAATAATGATGAGTTTTTAATTAGAATAGATTCATATTTAAGAAATTATAAAAATTAATAATTAAGAAGCAGATAGTTAGTTCAGTTAATTGACAATTATCTGCTTTTATAGTATAAATGATATAATGGAGAATAAAAATGAGTATATTAAAACCACAAAAAATGAATTTATATGAACAAAAAAACATAGAAATATTAAATATAAAAGAAAATGAAGATATAGATTATTGCATTTTTGAAAACGAAAGATATAATGATATAGAACTATGGGAGTTAAAATTCGAACACAGTAAATTCAATAATATTTGCATGCAAAATGCAAAATTAGAAAATATTACTTTTAGAGATGTAATATTTGAAAACTGTGATTTTTCAAACACGAAATTTATTGAAACAACATTTATTAGATGCGAATTTAATAATTGTAAGCTTTCAGGGGCTGATATGTCAGAAAATAGATTATATAATGTTTCGTTATTAGAAACTAATGCAAGTTACGTTAATTTGTCAATGGCAAGTATTGAAAATATATTATTTAAAAATACAAATCTAAAAAACAGTTACTTTCAAGAAACAAAAGTTAAAAATATCTATTTTGATAATTCTAATTTAACACAAGCACAATTCTTTAAAACAAGTCTAAATGGAGTTGATTTATCAAGTAGTATAATAGAAGGTATTGCAATTACAATAGAAGATATTAAAGGAGCAATAATAAATCAATTACAAGCCATAGATTTATTATATTTAATTGGTGTTAAAGTTAAATAGTATTAAAAGAAGGGAACAGGTAAATGGGAAAGTTTTCAAGATTGATGAAGAAAAAATATAAAGAAACAAATAAAAAGTCAATTATAATTTATTTAATATTAAGGTTACTAGTAATTTTAAGTATGATATTTCAAATAATATTAGGAAATATTTCAAATGTGTTAATGTGTATATTAGCATTGGTACTATTTACACTTCCAACTATAATTTCTGAAAAATTCAAAATAGGAATACCAAGCTTACTAGAAGGCATAATATATTTATTTATATATTCAACTGCTATACTTGGAGAAATAAATAATTTCTATGGAAGAATACCTTTTTGGGATACAATATTACATACATTAAATGGTTTTTTGTGTGCCGGAATAGGTTTCTCTTTAGTTGATCTTTTAAACCAAAATAGTAAAAAGATAAAATTATCACCACTATATATTGCAATAGTTGCATTCTGTTTTTCAATGACAATAGGAATACTATGGGAGTTCTTTGAATTTACTGCTGATTATTTTACTAAAACAGATATGCAAAAAGATAGAATAGTGAGAGAAATATCATCAGTAATGCTAAATAAAGATAATGAAAATGTTCCAATAAAAGTCAAAGATATAGAAAGAACAGAAATATATTCTAAAGATGGAACTAATATTACTATAGAAAATGGTTATTTAGATATAGGTCTTATTGATACTATGAAAGATTTATTTGTTAATTTTATAGGTGCAATTGTGTTTAGTATTATTGGATTTTTACATGTTCAAAATAGAGAAAAGTATAAGTTTGCAGAAGGTTTTATACCAACTAAAGCAGTGGGAGATTAACTATGAAAAGAAATTGAAAAAATAAAAGGGGACAATTTATAAATAGGAGGTATTTAAAAATGATTAAATTAGTATTAGTTAGACATGGACAAAGCATGTGGAATTTAGAAAACAAATTTACAGGATGGACAGATGTAGAGTTATCAGAACAAGGAATACAAGAGGCAAAAGAAGCGGGAAAAATATTAAAAGAAAAAGGATTTCATTTTGATTTAGCATTCACATCAGTATTAAAAAGAGCAGAAGACACTTTAGACTATATATTAAAAGAAATGGGAGAAGAAAATATCGAAATAAAAAGAAGTTGGAGACTAAATGAAAGACATTATGGAGCATTACAGGGACTAAACAAAGATGAAACAAGAGAAAAATATGGTGCAGAACAAGTATTACTTTGGAGAAGAAGTACAGATGTAAGACCACCAGAATTAGAAGAAACTGATCCAAGATATCCTGGAAATGACGAAAAATATAAAGATTTAAGTAAAGATGAATTACCTAAAACAGAAAATCTTATAGACACAATAAAAAGAGTTCTTGAATATTGGAATTCAGATATTAAACCAGAATTAGAAAGTGGTAAAAGAATTATAATTGCGGCACATGGAAATAGCTTAAGAGGATTAATCAAATATTTAGATGATATAAGTGATGAAGATATTATTAAATTAGAATTACAAACAGGTAATCCAATTTGCTATGAACTTGATGATACATTAAAACCAATTAGACATTATTATTTAAAGTAAAATTATAAAATAAGGAATATATTTATGAAAAAATTAAGCTCTAATCAATTGAAAATCATTGCTGTTTGTGCAATGATTTTCGACCATTTGTTATGGGTAATAAAACCTGGATATGAAAAAGGAATAATATATTTATTACATATATTTGGAAGAATTGTTGCTCCAATATTTTGTTTTTTTATAGCAGAAGGAGCATATTATACTAAAAACAGAAAAAGATATTTGGCAAGATTATTAGTATTTGCAGTAATATCACATTTTGCATATTGTTTTGCATTTGGAATTAATTTTATACCATTTTCAAATGGAATATTTTTTAATCAAACAAGTATTATGTGGTCGCTTGCTTTGGGTCTTATTGGAATAATGATAAATGATTCAAAACTAAATAATAACTTAAAAATAGCATTAATACTTTTTCTATGTGTATTAGGATTTCCATCAGATTGGAGTTCTGTTGCAGTAATGATAATAATTTACGATTATGCATATAGAAATAATTTTAAAAAGCAAATGATAACTCAGACAATATTTTCAGCAATATATGCAACGGTATATTGCATATTTATAGATTTTTGGTATGGATTATTGCAAATGGGAACTATTTTATCAATTCCATTATTAAAAAGATATAATGGCGAAAGAGGAAAATGGAAAGGAATGAAATATTTTTTCTATTTGATATATCCTTTACACCTTGTTATATGTGGTTTGATAAGATTATATTTACATGGAAATATTTCAGTAATGATTGGAGGATAAATTATTTTTTTATTAACATAATACAACGAAATGCGTTGCTTTTTTACATAAGATGTGTTACAATAAAAAAGTCACAGGTTAATAATTTTACTTTATATTAAAAGTAAAATGTATATTCAAATATTTAATCAGGAGGAAAATATGATTACATTAGAAGATGTACGGAATGCAAAATTACAAGACTTATTCTGTGTAACAATTGTTAAAGAGCTTACATGGGAAGAAGCAGAAGAGTACCCATTAAACATTGAAGGATTGCCAAGTGGAATTACAGCAAATGGTGTATTACTGCATGCTGTACAAAGCACTCTTGAAAAATCAGGTAAAATGTCAGATGCTGCTGTAGAAGAAACTGTAAAAGAGATAAAAAAACAAATCTTATCATGCTTGCAGGAAATACAAAATACAATAGTCATTAAAAAAGATAACCAGTATTTTGATTTGGCAGATATGGCAATGTTGGATACTAGATATAAAGTCAAAAGAGAAGCTCCATTTTCAAAATATGGAACAGAAAAAGACTTTAAAATTGTAAATGAAAATGGAATATTAGAATTTTCTATCGAAGATGGTATTTTCGAAAAATATTTGGAGGAATTTGAACAGTATAATTCTAAATAAAAGGAGCATGTAATTATTCATTGTATCTAAAAAGGAGAAAAATATGAATTTATTTGATGAACTTCTATTTGTACAATTATCAAAAGAATGCTTTTGGAGTGATATTGTTAATAATATGTCAAAAATAAAGGGATTGCCAGAAGATATTAAGACTGCAGATGAACTTTTAGAAAGAGCAGCACTTGAATATGGAAGAAAGAATAACTGTTTACGGGATTTTGAAAAGTGTAAGAAAAATGCAAGAATAGAGCTTTTAGAAAAGTTAGGTAAATATGTTAGTGGGCAACCCAAATATACAATAGCAATAAAAATAATACATTGTGGTTACAAATGTTACTTTGATGTAATAAAGAATGAAATAATTAGTGGATTTATCTATAAAATTGATTATGAGGCTAAATTTTCACAATATGCTAAAGAAAATGATTTTTTCATAAGAGATAGCAGAATTGTATTTAGGGAAAACATATTAGATGACTTTAGAAGAGCAAGATTAGAGAACAAAAGCGGACATTAATAACTTTTATACTTATTAAAACATTTTGAAGTCCGCGTCTTTGTTCGTGTGCGAAATTTGCAAAGCAAATTTCTGTGCAATATATTTCTATAATAGGAAGTTCGGAGAACTTTTCTAGTATATAAAAAATAATGAAAACTGTTCAAAAAACAGATTTGTGTATATTTACACAAATCTGTTTTCATTAAATAATGGAAAAAAATAAAATAATATGATATACTTTAAATATCTTACGAGAAAGGAGTAAAATATGTTTATACAAATAATAAGTATTGTATTATTTATTTTAGGAACTATAGCATTAATAGTAGGACTAATTAACAAAAAGAAAAGTATGACAATTATTGGAAGTATTTGTTTGTCAATAATTTTTATTATATGGATAATAATTTTGGGATTAGCACTAGCAGAAGAAAATCCAAATGAAAATATTAATAGTGAAAACACTAACACCAAAAACGAAAATAATGTTACTATTCAAGAAAATGCTAATGAAGATAAAAAGGATGAACAACCACAAGATGCAACTAAAAAAATATTAAATAATGAATTTTATTCTTCAGGAAAAATATACAATATAGATGAAAATAATATTTATTTTTCTAATGAAGATTCTAAAAAATATTACATTAATAAGAATGTTTTTCAATATTTTAATGGAAGAACTGCAAAAAATATGGATAGTGTAGATATAAAAGTGGGAGATTATTTAAATCAGAGTGAAGGAAAGATTTTAATATATCGAAATGTTTCAGGAGAAGAATTAAATCAAGAATTGTTATATAATTTGACTTTAGATGAAGACGAAAGAATTTTGATGGTAAATACAATAGAAATAGAAAGCATAAATATTCAAGATAAAGATACAGCGATTGTTAAAATTAAATATGGAGATATATTTGGTGATACATTAACTAATGAAACTTTTGAAACAATTGTAGAATTTAATTCTAATACAAAATTCTACAGTAAAGGACGTAATATAAATTCTATAAATGATTTAGAAGAGGCAAGGTACAATATTAATTCTATTGTTTTGGATAGAAATACAATTAATAAAAAGAGTCCAGCAGTAGTAAAGGAATTTGAAAGTACAGATAATTAAATTTTAAAAAGTTATGTGAAAGGAAAAAGATATGAGTGAAGAAGAAAAAATGTTAGCAGGAGAAATTTGGGAATAGAACCTAAAAAAATCCCTTGCAATGCCAACAAGGGATTTTTAGTTATTTTAACCAAGCAGATAATTAGTTGATAATTATCTGCTTCTGTGGGTATAAAAGTTAATAATTAAAAAATTAAAAAAAATAATGAAAAATTTTAAGAAGTATGGTAAAATTGATAAGAAAAAAATTAAGGAAGTGATACTAATGAATGAAAAAGAATTAAAAAAGTTTACTGTTGGATTAATAGAGAGTAAAGAAAAAGAAAATGAAAATTATATAAGATATTCATATTATGAATTAAAAGTTAAATATAATTTATCAGAAGAAGAAATAGATGAAGTGCTAAAAATAAGTAGAGATTATTTTGAAAACAAAGGATATAAAGTTTATTTTACAAATGCTGAATTTGAATATCAAAATGCCAAAAGAAAGGTTGAAATCAATGAATATTTGATTGCTTTTAAAGAATAAAGAATGTAGACATGAATTTAGGTGTAAGAAATATAAGATAGGAGAAATTATGAAAAAGGTTTTAATAATAACAAGTATTAGTAGTTAATGAACAAAATTCAAATGCAAAAGGATTTTATGAACATTTAGGATTTAGAGTATATAAAAGAAGTGAAACAGATGAGCAATGTAAAATATCCAAAATTAGTTTACAACAAAATATAAAAATGATATAATTTCTGTGATACGAAAAACTTATTAATATCCTAAAAATAATTATTTAAGGAGGAAAAATATGAAGAAAGAATTACGGGAACAAATAGAAGACTTTATTGAATCTAATAAAGTAATAAGGCAGTTATGCGACGAAAACTTTAAAGAAAAGAAAGAAAAAGATATAGTTTTGTTTTGGCTTAGATGTATAAATTATGATATATATTTTAAACAAATACTAGGAATGTTTCAATACAACTCTTCAAATTTATCTTATGGAATTGAAGGAACAAAACTAGATATTAAACAATTAACAGAAGAACAATTTCAAGAAATTCTTGATTTTTATTTAAAGAAAGGATATAAACTTAATTACTTAGATGATACTGTAACAGAACATCCAAAAGTCATTGTTATAAAATGGGATGAATATGAAAAGCAAACAATAGATGATAAAAAATATATTTTAAGATTTAAGAAAAATAAATTAAAAAAACTGTATAGTATCAATAAAAAAGAAAATAACTGTTTAAAAGCTTTTTGGTATTCAGTTAAAGATTTCTATTGGTATTTATTTTTGAATCATAGCTATTGTTTAAATGCAATGAAACAAAATAGAAAAACGAGAAAGTCTAAAAGTGAGATTGAAAAAAGAAAAAATAAAAAATAAGAATTAAATGTTCCAAAATTCCAATAATTTAAAGACAGAATTTGTCGGTTATTAATACTAAAAAAACATATATTAGATTAATATGATTTAGTATATGTTTTTTTGTGTGTCTTTTAGAGATGTTTTATGTTATAATATTTGTATAGCAAAAGAAAAATAAAATGTAAAATGGGATGGAATATGAAAGAATTAATTTTAAATCCACAAACAGATGATGAAATTAAAGTTGAATATAGTATAGAATATCCAACTAAAAAATTATTAGGAAGTGGAACAAGTAAAACAAAAGAATCATATTCAGAAACAATAAGTGCTGAAAGTAAAATTGAAACTTTTGAATTTGAACAAGGGATATCAGAATTTGATAAAACAAATTATTTGCTATCAGCCACTTCTGGATTATTATCAGGACTATTAAATGTGTTTTGGAGTAAAGAGTTTGACTTAACTGAAGCACAAAACTGGGGAAAAGAAAAAATAGAAAAACTAGTATGCAAAACAGCAAAAATGCAAGGATGCAAAAAAGAAGATTTAAGTAGTGCAATAGCTTTCTTAGAAAAGAAATTTCCTATTGTTGCAGATAAACTTACAAATGATTATGGAGGAGGATACTCACATCATTTAAGAGATTTTTCACATCATCCAACAATTAGAAGATAATCCTTATGTTGGAAAAAACTTTGAAGAAAAAATCTTTAATGGAGTTATAATGTGGGGATTTCATCTTGTAAGTGATATGGCTGGTTCTAGTTTAAACCCTGGAAAGGGAACAGGGATACCTGGACCAATACTATCATTTTTTAAGGAAATATCTGCAATGCCAATAATAAAAGATATCAAAACGAAATATAAAGATGATGAAATAACTTTATCAGTATTTATTTCAAAATTATTTAATGGTACTTATTTTAAAGATGAAAATAATAATCCAATTAGAATTGACCTGAGAACAGAAATAGGAGTTTTAGCATTTCAAAGTAAATCTGTATTAATTAATGAATGTATTGTTAGAGCTATGTATACATTAAGAAATTTGTATAAACAAATTCAATCAAAAAGTATAGAAACAATAAAAGATTTAAGCAAATTAGATGTAAAAGAAATATTACCATTTAACTCTAGATCATTAACAAGAATGTTAACAATTTCACATGGTGTATTTGTCTTAGTTGATTTATCAAAAGCTGCAATAAAATCAGGTGGAAAAGATTTGGCTAAATTTTTCTTAAACATTAATTATGTTGGTATAGGACGATTTGTATTTGCATGTAAAGCTGATGCAGGATATATAGAAGAAGATGCAAGAAAAGTCATAGAAGAATTTATAAAAAAACATACGAAAAAAACAAAGATTGTATTTGACTTTAAATTATTATCATTAACAGAAGAACAAATGAAGATTTTACATTCTTTAGAATTACAAAAAATATATTATGATATATCTTTCGCCAAGAAAGACAAAGAGAGCAAAAGCAATTGGTGTAAAAAATGGAAAGAACAAATTATAACTGAATTAAATAAAGACAATACATATTTTATTGAAGATTCAAAAGAATTATATAATATAATTAATAATTCATTAAATACATCAAATGATTATTGGGTATATTTAATTGGAATAGAATTATATTTGTTTAAACCATATTTTAAATTAAACTCAAGTGATAAAAAAATAAGATTAAATACTAAATATTGTCAAGATGTTTTTGCAAAACAACAACACTGTTTATCAGTAAATGAATTTAATAATCTAATAAAGACATATAATAACTTTTATAAAAATGTTTTACAAAATAAAAGGACAAAAACTATTGTTGGAATTTCTACAACTGCTGTTGCAACGGCAATTACAGGTGGATTAGGTTGGGCATTTGCACCTCAAATTGCAACAATAATAGCTGGAGACGCAGTAGCAGGATTATCTGGGGCAGCTTTAACAAGTGCAAGTCTAGCTTTCGTTGGAGGAGGTTCACTTGCTGCTGGAGGGTTAGGCATGGCTGGAGGAACTGCTATTCTTACTGGAGGAGGAGCTCTTATTGGACTTGCTAGTTCTAGTGCTACAACATTTTTCCAATTGGAAGAAAAATATTCAAGTGAAGTAAACAAAGATTCGATGAAACAATTAAAAACAAATATAAAATATCTAAAAAAATGTAATAAAGTATTAGAAGATATGATAAATAAAAATATATAAAGAAATTAAAGGAGTGTAAATTATGAAAACAATTCAACCAATATATAAAAATATAATAGCTACAATTGTAGCAATAATAATAGCATTGGTGTCAATATTTGCAGTTGCACCATTAACAAAATCATATAAATTTCACAGTAATTCAATCCAAGCTTTGGACGATAAAAAAGTTACAGTAACTGAATTAACAGTTGCAGCAGTGGGAGTATCAACAGCGCTTGCAGCCATTCCAGGAGATGCAACTATACCATTAGCAAACCAAATAATGGATTTAAGCTCATATTTACTTATAGTTATCGGAGTAATTTTCTTAGAGAAAATTCTTCTAACATTAACTGGATATGTGTCATTTACTTTTTTAATACCAATAGCTTGTTTGTTATATTGCATATACATTTATTCTAAAAAAGATATACTAAAAAAAGTATCAGTAAAATTATGTACATTTGGAATTATAATATTTTTAGTAGTACCAATTAGTATTCAGACAAGTAATTTAATTGAAAATACATATAATGAAACAATTGAAAATGCTAAGAATACGGAAATTACATCAAATGACAAAACAAATACAGAATCAAATGATAATAATGAAGAAAGTGGATTTTTATCTAAATTTAAAAATAGTGTATCTAATTTAGGTGAAAATGTTTCAGAATTAGTAAATAAAGGTGAGAAGGAATTAAGTAAATTTATAGATGCTATTGCTGTATTATTAATTACATCATGTGTTATTCCAATTATTGTTTTAATATTCTTAGTATGGATAGTTAAAATTATATTTGGTGTAAAAATTTCAGTTCCAGATATTAATAAAAAGAAAAAGATAGAAGATAAAGAAAAAGTTTCACAAAACACTTGACTTACATAGGAAACGAAAAATATTTATTAAATGAACTAAAAAAATAATGTACAAAATTAACAAAATGTGGTATAATTAATATGTAATTGGTAAAAACCAATATTAGAAAGGTAGGTTATATACTATGGAGAAAAGATTAGGAGAACGGTTACAAGAAGTAAAATTAGAACTAGAAGAAATTCTTATTAAAGTAAAGGATGAGGAATACAATGAAATTTGCGTAGATAAAATTCGTGTACTAAATCTTCTGGAAATGCTAATAACAAATGCACAAAATGATAAAATAAAAAACGTAGCGATGGATGCACATTTACAGATAGCGCAAATAGATCCTATGATGAATTCAAGGCGTTTTTTCAACAAATTTGTAAAAAAAGATTTTATTGAACTTTTGGAGAAAAATATTAGAGTAATTAATGAGGAGATTCCAAAAGAAAATAGAATTGATTATTTAGAAGAAAAGTTGTTAAAATCTGAAATAACATTTCCTAATTGCGACTACGAGTCAGAGCAACAGATACAAGAAATGATACGTAATAATGCTCGAGCAATTGCTCGAATTATTGTTACAAGCAAATAACCTAATAACCTAAATGTATAAATTAATCACTTCTACAAAAAATAAAAAGTAGAGGTGATTAATTTGTTTATACCAGATAGAATATATTGCGAAGACGGAATAGAAAATTATGAATTAGGAAAAGAACTATTAGAAAAATATAAAGATGTTCCCAGAACAATGATAGATAACCATAATAATATTGAAGAAATGAGGAAAAAGGAAAATTCTGAATTTGCAAAAATGAAAAGAAATTTAATAATAGGAACAAGAAAAACACATAAATATGTTCCTAATGCTAAAATATCTAATTTTTTAGTACCATATACATCATCAGGTTGTATTGCAGCATGTATGTATTGTTATTTAGTATGTAATTACAATAAATGTGCATATTTAAGAGTATTTGTAAATAGAGAACAAATGTTGGACAGAATAATAAAAATGGCAAATAATACTGAAGAAAATTATGTATTTGAAATAGGAAGCAATAGCGATTTAATATTAGAAAACACTATAACAAATAATTTAGTATGGACAATAGAAAATTTTAAAAAATCTCCAAAAGGTAAATTAACATTTCCAACAAAATTTGATATGGTAGACCCAATCTTAAATTTAAACCATCAAGGTAAAATGATAATAAGGATGAGTGTAAATCCAGCTGAAATCATAAATAAGGTTGAATTTGGAACATCAAGATTAAAACAAAGAATAGAAGCAATTAATAAACTTGTAGAAGCTGATTATGAGGTTGGAATATTAGTAGCACCTATAATTTTAGTAGATGATTGGAAAAAGTTATATACAGAATTATTTGAAGAGTTATATCAAGAGCTAAGTAAAAAAACAAAAAAGAAAGTATTTTTTGAATTTATATTTATGACATATAGTTATATCCATAAAGCAATAAATACAGAAGCATTCCCAAATGCTATAGATTTATATAATAAAGAAATTATGACAGTTAGAGGAAAAGGGAAATACACATATAATCAGTCAAGTAGGCAAGAAGGTGAACATTTTTTCAAGGACTTAATGAACCGATATTTTCCAAATAATAAGATAATATATTTTTCATAATTTATACAAACGAATGTTTACAAAATAAATAAAAGGATGTATAATAGGAAATGTGGAGGTGATTTATAATGAGTATATATTGTTGTATAGATTTAAAAAGCTTTTATGCTTCAGTAGAATGTATAGAAAGAAAACTTAATCCATTACAAACTAATTTAGTTGTAGCAGATAGAGCAAGAACAGAAAAAACAATATGTCTCGCAGTAACTCCTTCATTAAAAAGCTATGGAATACCTGGAAGAGCAAGATTATTTGAAGTTATACAAAAAGTAAATGAAATAAATTTTCAAAGAAGATATAAAGCACCTAATTATAAATTAGAAGGCAAATCATTTAATGATATAGAATTAAAGAAAAATCCTAAGTTAGCACTTGACTATATAGCAGCTCCACCACGAATGTCACTTTATATGAAATATAGTACAACAATATATGATATATATTTAAAATATGTAGCACCTGAAGATATTTATGCTTATTCTGTTGATGAAGTATTTTGTGATATAACAAACTATCTTAAAACAAGAAATATGACGCCAAAACAGTTTGTTGCAACAATGATACATGATGTTTATAAATCAACAGGTATAACAGCAACAGGTGGAATAGGAACAAATATGTATTTAGCAAAAATTGCTATGGATATAGGTGCAAAACATATTAAAGCAGATGAAAATGGTGTAAGAATTGCAGCTTTAGATGAAATGTCATATAGAAAACTACTATGGAGTCATAGACCAATTACAGACTTCTGGAGAGTTGGAAAAGGATATGCCAAAAAGCTTGAAGCAAATGGTATATATACAATGGGAGATGTTGCTAGATGTTCTATAGAAAATGAAGAATTATTATATAAGCTATTTGGAATAAATGCAGAATTTCTTATAGATCATAGTTGGGGATATGAACCTTGTACAATGAAAGATATAAAAACATTTAAACCCGCCACAAATAGTATAAGTACAGGACAAGTTTTACATTGTCCATATAATTATGAACAAACAAAGTTAATTATAAAAGAAATGACGGATTTACTTGTTTTAGATTTAGTAGAAAAACAATTAGTAACCAATCAAATTGTTTTAACAGTTGGTTATGATGTTGATAATTTAATTGATCCTAATTTACGCCATTCTTATAATGGTGAAATTACTATTGATAGATATGGTAGGAAAATTCCAAAACATGCACATGGCACTATTAATTTAAAAGAAAAGACATCTTCTACTAAACTTATTATGGAAGCGGTTGAAGAATTGTATGATAGAATTATAAATAAAAATTTATTAGTAAGAAGAATTTATGTTGTTGCAAATAATGTGGTTAATGAGTCAGAAATAGATAATAGTAAACATACTGAACAAATTAGTTTATTTGTTGATTATGAGAAACAAGAGAAGGAGCAAGAAGCGGAAAAGAAGAGAAGAGATGAAGAAAATAAGTTACAACATACTATCATAGATATTAAAAATAAATACGGAAAAAATGCTATTTTAAAGGGCATGAATCTTGAAAAAGATGGTACAACTATTGAGCGTAATGCTCAAATTGGTGGGCATAAAGAATAGGGGTGTAGAAGAATGGGGAAATATGACGATATTATCAATTTGCCACATCACATATCAAGTAAGCATCCAAGATTAAGTATGGAACAAAGAGCGGCTCAGTTTGCTCCTTTCGCAGCGCTTACTGGATATGGTGATTCTATAAAAGAAACTGCAAGATTGACTGACAATAGGATTGAACTTAATGAAGAAGAAAAAGAAATGTTAAACATTAAATTACAGGAATTAAAAAATAAGGTTTCTATAATGCCACAAGTTACTATTACTTATTTTGTTCCTGATGTAAAAAAGGCAGGGGGAGAGTATATCACTAAAATAAATAAATTGAAGAAAATAGATGAGTATAAAAAAATTATAATTTTGGACGATAAGACTATAATACCTATAGATGAAATTATTGAAATCATATGATAAAAGCTACAGTCTAAAATCAAACATACACAATACGTGACCAAAATGATTGAAAAAAACTTCGTAATTAGTATAATGTAAGTGTACTAATTATTGAAGTTTTTATTAATAAGAAATGGAGGAATAAATCATGGAAAAAATTTTTGATGAAGATACTATAAATGAGCTTAACGGAATATATGGAATAGAAAACTGTAAATGGGAGATTTTAGACTATATTAGATATCTAAAGATAAGCAAAGAAAATCACTTTGTAAATTACAATATAATGATAAATAATGATTCGGACTATCCGTTTGAAACAAAAATTAGACTTATAGAATTTTTATATAAAAGATTAAAAAATAACAATATAATCACAACAGATTATGAATTTATAACTCAAAACCAATTAAAGACATTTAAAAAAGAAGATGAGGATGATTTCGAATTGGATGAAACTAAAAAAAAGAAAGAAAAAAAAGACTTAAAATTAAAAAAAGATTTGATAATTATAGATTCTGAAAAAATATCCTTCAATAGTTATACTGATGAAATAATAGAAATGATGGAAAAAAATAATGATAAAGTCTATATATTAATAAATAAATGTTATTTTTTTAGAGATGATATAGGAGTATTTAACAAATATTTCGATTGGTATTTTAAAATAGATGAAATATCAAAAGAAAATAAAATAAACTATGCTACAAACATCTTATATGAAAATAAAATCAATATTAGTAACAAATGTAATTATATAAATGAATTATCAGAAGAACAATTTATTATTGTAAAGTCAAAGATGAATCGTTTAATATTGAATTGTAAATTAAATGGAATCAATGAAGTAAACAATAAAGTTATTCAAAAATATTTAAAAAATACAGAAGAATTGAAAAAGAACCAAAAGGAATCTGAAAAAGATTTAAATTTTGATTCTTTAATAGGGATTGAAGACATAAAGGGAAAGATTGATAAGATTGTTAACTATTTGAAAATATGTAAGAATAGAGAAAGCAAATTACCAACATTACATATGTGTTTTACAGGAAATCCAGGGACAGGAAAGACAACAGTAGCAAGAATGATAGGACAAATATTTGAAAAAGAAAAAATTTTATCTAATGGCACATTTGTCGAAGTACATGGACGAGATTTAGTTGGTAAATATGTTGGATGGACAGCAAAAGAAGTTAAAAAAATTGTTGAAAAAGCTAAAGGTGGAGTTTTGTTTATAGATGAAGCATATAGCCTAAATTCTAATGATAGCGGTTCTTTCGCTGATGAAGCAATAGCAACATTAATAAAAGAAATGGAAGATAATAGAGATGATTTATGTGTTATATTGGCAGGATATCAGGATGAGATGGCAGGCTTAATAAAAAGAAATCCTGGTTTTGAAAGTAGAATACAGTTTTATATAGATTTTCCTAACTATAATGAAGATGAATTGTATCAGATATTTAAAGGTCTTGCTCAAAAAGAAAAATACAAGTTGTCTAGTCAAGTAAAAGAAATTTTACTAGAAGATTTTAGGAATAAAAGAACAAGTAAATCATTTTCAAATGGTAGATATGTAAGAAATATATATGAAAAGGTTAAGATTGAGCAAGCTAATAGAGTTACATCAAATGCTAAAGAGAATATAAATTTGATAAAAAAATGCGATGTTGAGGATGTATTAGTTGAACAAAAGCCTGTAGAAGTTCATAAAATAAAAATAGGCTTTGCAGTATAATTTTATATAAAAATTGATAAATAATATATTGCAAATTTCTTTAGATGTGATATTATAAAGGCAGTTAAAAATAAAGAATAATAGGAGAAAATTATGGACTTATACGAAAAAAATGGAAATATATTATATATATTAAATGTATTAAAAAAATATACAGATGAAGAACATCTACTATCTGCAGTAGAAATAGAAAGAAAAGTAAAGGAAATATATGATGTAGAAATAGATCCACGAACAATAAGAAGAAATATTAATTTATTAAAATATAAATTGGAATTTGACATAAGTACAAGAGAAGAAAATGGAAAAGGATATTTTTTAAGTCGTGATCCAGAAACTGATTTTGAGCCAGGCGAAGTTAGAGCTATAATAGATAATTTTAGTTATGCAAATTACATTGTACCTAGTGTAGCTAAAGAAATTATAAAAAAATGCAAAAACTTACAAACTGTATATGAAAATGAAAAAATAAAAGATTATCAGATATATTCTGTTAATAATAAAACCGAAAATGTTGAAGTAATAAAAAATATAGAGGATATTTCTAACAGTATTTATCATAATCATAAAATTAAATTTGAATATTGGAAATATGAAATAACAAATAAACTAGAAAAACAGATAGTAAGCACACCAGTAGTTTCGCCTTATGCTATAGTTTATAATAAACAAGAATTTTATTTTATAGGAATAAAAAATGGACAAGATAAATTTTATCATTACAGATTAGATAGAATGAAAAACGTAAAAGAGTTAGATGAAAAAATAACAATTAAAAAAACAAAATCACAAATAAAAGATTTTGCAGAATCAACAGTTGAAATGTTTGGCGGTAAAAAAGAAGAAATAGAATCAATTTGCAATAGATGTCTTTTAAATGCTGTTTTTGATATTTTTGGAAAAAATGTTACTATTGAAAAGATACAAGGAGATGACAACAACTTTAAATTAATCGTTGATTCAAATCCTATGGGCTTCAAAATGTGGGCAATGAGAAATATTGATATGGTAGAAGTTACTAAACCGATAAGCTTAAGAAATGAAATTAAAGAAATAGTACAAAATGCTATGAAAAAATACGAAAAATAGTATTAATTTAAAAGAGAAAACAAGTATAATTACAAAATTATGTAAAAATACTTGTTTTCTAATTAGAAAAACAATGATTAATCAATCTTCTGGAAGTTCCAATCTGTAGAAGTAATTTTCAAAACAAATTCCTCTACATGAAACATATTTTATTTCGGAAGAAGGTTTAGAACACTGCATTTTCAACTCTGTTGCGATTGTTTGAAATTCAAAAGTTTCACCATATTTAATCCAATTAATATTTTGGACACTTTGAATTCTATTAGGCTTATGGAGCCATAATTCGCTAGGAGTTCGACAAATGAAATGCCAGTGATTTACATCAGGATGTTCTAACATATGGAAGTTTGTTATTGCAAAATAAAAATTTCCATCATTATCTTTAATTGTATTAAAGGAAACTCTTTCGCATTTTTGTCCAAGTGCGAGACTATCTCTCATAACATATTTGTCTATGATTCGAGGGTCGTGTTCATTGCGTACAAAGTTACCTGTACCAAATTTTAAATGATAAATTTTTCCTGGAGAATATAAAATATTTTCAGGGTCAGGAAAAGTTAGACCTCTGGCGAAAGCATAACAGTTTATGTTTTCTTGATGTGTCCAATCATACATGTCATCGAAAAATGAGTCTGCAATCAAATCTGCAATATGGTTCATTTTTAATAACCGTTGTTTTTCTTTTTGTAACATAATACAAAAACCTCCTTAAGTTTGATACTATTATTATACACTCGAAATTAAATTATGTAAAGAGGTTTGGATAATTATGATGAAATAAATAAGTAAAAGGGACTATACTACCTTTTATAAGCCAAAATGGAGGAAATAATATGTCAGAAATTATTGAAAAAATAAAAGAAGAATTAGAAACTAATAGTTCTGAAGAGCAGATAATTAGTAGAATTAATGAATTAATTAAAGAATATAATGCACATATATCAATAAAAAGTATAAGTGAAATGTATGGGAAGGAATTTATAATTCCAGCATATCAAAGAGGATATAGATGGAAAAAAATTCATGTAACAAAGATGCTTAAAGATTTAAAGACCTTTTTTGATAAAGAGAAAGAATCGTTAAAGGGATATTGCTTACAACCTGTAATTGTAAAAAAAGTTGGAAATGCTTATGAAATAATTGACGGTCAGCAAAGGCTTACCACAATGCTATTAATTTTAAAAAGTATATTTAATGATGATGAAAACTGTAGATATAAATTCAATTTTCAAACTAGAGAAAATAACAATATTGAAGAATTTTTAAACTCTTCTAGTGAAGTGGAATTATATAAGGATACGATAGATGAATATTACTTACAAAATGCAAAAGAGGAGATAAAAAAATTTTTTAAAAAAAATGAAAAGTTAAGAAAAGAAGATATTGAAAGAATAAAAATACTATGGTATGAAATAAAAAGCGAAGATAAAGAATGGGAGGACCCAAATGCAGTATTTGCTAGAATTAATGCAGGTAAAATACCATTAACAAATGCAGAGTTATCAAAAGCATTATTACTTAAACTTACAAATATAAAAGATTATAAAGATTTTGAATTTGTTCAAAAAGAAAATTCTAAAACATGGGATGAAATAGAAAATCTATTTGAAAATGATGAGTTTTGGTATTTTATAATGAATAAAAATATTCCTCAATATAACAAAACTAGAATCGATTTGCTATTTGATATATATGCAGAAAGAATCAACTCAAAAAATATTTTTGACTACATTGAAGAAGAAATAAATAATGATGAAGATAAAAAGACAAAAATATGGAATGACTTAAAAGAAATCTATTTTTATTTAAAAGAATGGTATGAAGATATTGAAATATATCATTTGATTGGATATAAGATTTACTTTGAATTAAAAAACTACAAAAATAATGTAGCCTATATTATTGCAGATTTAATAAAAAAATATCGAGAAAAAGACAAGGACGAATTTAAAAAGTATTTATATGAAACGATTTTTATAAGTTTATATAATAATTACAAAGAAGCATATAAACCTAAAAATAAAGAAAATAAATTTATTTGGCTAGATGATATTGAATATGACCCTGACATAAATAATAACAATGACATAATAAGAAAAATGTTATTATTATTTAATTTGGTTTCGATGACAAAAATTAATAAAAGAATATCTTTTAAAGAAA
Organism: uncultured Clostridia bacterium; assembly: GCA_934149075.1. Lineage (GTDB taxonomy): Bacteria > Bacillota > Clostridia > TANB77 > CAG-508 > CAG-269. Next base: position 21,316 of record CAKPDR010000016.1, read on the forward strand.
TAAAAAATGAAAAGTGGAATATAGAGCATGTATATCCTGTACATGACGGACTAGAAGATAAAGATAATAGAAAAGAACTAAATAAACAAATATTAATACATGTAACTAAATATAAAATGATAAATGCAGGCATAGAAGAATATAAAGGCAATTTTACTAAATTAGACGAAAGTATAGATAAATTAAATAATTTAGAAGAGAAAGATTATAATGACGAAGAATATAGAAAGATTTTAGAGGATGTAAATAAAATATTATTTGTAGTATCTCCAAAAGAAGAAAATAGATCTAAATTAGGAAATTTAGTATTGTTAAATGAATCTATAAACAAAAGTTACCAGAATGATTTTTTCGTTGATAAGAGAAAAGTAATAATTGAAAAAATTGTTAAAGGAAAAAATAACAAGAATGAACAAATAAAATATATTTTGCCATGCACAGAAAGAGTATTCTTAAAATTTTATAGTGATGATATTTTACAAACAGAAAGATGGGATGATAAAGATTGTGAAAAGTATCTTAATGCTATAAAAAAAGAATTAAACAAAGCTTTTGGTGAAATAAAAAGAGGAGGATTTAGAAGATTTAGCAAAATAAAAAACAAAAGGGGTGAAATAAAAGGATGACTTTTTTAGAATTATTAAGTAGATATGGAAAAATAGAAATTCCAAGAATACAACGAAATTATGCACAAGGTAGAGAGAATGAATCAATTGTCAGAAATAGTTTTCTAAATGATTTAGTTACTGTATTAAATAGTGATGATGCAGATATATGTCTAGATTTTATTTATGGTTCTGTATTAAATTATGAAGATATAAAAAAAGAAGAGAAAAAGAAATTTATACCAGTAGATGGTCAACAAAGATTAACTACATTATACTTACTATATTGGTATGTAAATAACTGTTTTGCAAAGGAAAAAAATAAAAAAATTAATGAGGAATTAAAAAAGTTTACCTATGAGATTAGAGATTCTTCAAAAAGTTTTTGTAATAATTTAATTGAAAAAGGTCTAAACAAAATTACTAATAAGAATAAAATTAGTGAAAAAATAAAAACACAGGTATGGTATTTGTTAGATTGGAATATGGATCCAACAATAAAGGCTATGTTAATAATGTTAGATGAAATTGAACAAAGATTAAATGATTCAAAAATAAAAAGAGAAAATATAATAAATAATACCATAGAAAATGAAAAGATTTATTTCTATTCAATTGAAATCAATGATTTTGGAAGTGCTGATGATATATATATAAAAATGAACTCTAGAGGAAAAGAACTATCATTATTTGAGAATTTTAAATCTAAACTAGAAAAATATATTGAGAAAGTATATGATAAAGAATACTTAAACATGTACAACTCAAGAATAGATAATAAATGGCTTAATTACTTTTGGAAAAAATTGAAAAAAATGAAGAACAACGAGGTAGAGGAAAATGAAATAGAAAATAACGATGATTGGTTAATTAATATATATATGACAATTTTTGAAAACCAGTATGCAGTTACATTGTTAGAAAAAGATGATGATACAATAGAAAATGAAATTAAGTATTTTGATAATTTTATAACATACCAAGGAAAAAGAGAAATTGATTTTGACAATTTAGTTGATATGGGAAAAATAAATAAAGATTGCATTAAACAAAGTCAATTATTGTTTGAGTATTTTTCAAATAAGGACGAAAACAATGATTTAAATATTGTTAATCAAAATGATATGTATGAAAAAATCATGAATATAAATAAATCTCGATCTAATGATTTAAGACCTGAAAAAGTTGAACTTTTTGCAGTATGTAAATTTTTACAATATAAAAACAAAGAAGAACTTGAGTCTTATGAAAAATTAGAATTATCAAAAATATTATATTTTGTCAGAAACATAGTAGAAAATATGTATATGGACAGTGCAAAAAGATATTGCATGATGATATCTAATATAAATAATATTTTAAATTTTGTCTTTAAAGAGAATGGAATAGAACAATATCTAAAAAAAATATCTCAATATAACCATGATGATATAAATGAACTTTTTAACAAGAATGGAGAATTTGATAGAGAATTTACATATTTATTAAGAGGCGAGATAACAAAAGCAAAACATATAAGTCAAAACGAAGAATGGAAAGGAGAAATTCTTAAAATAGATAAAAATACTTACTTTAAGGGAAATACTCAATTTTTATTTGAATTTATTAAAGAATGTAATGATGAAAAATTAGAAATGTACAAGAACTATAGTCAAAAAATCAGGATTATATTTAGTGACAAGCCTAATAATAGTAAAGAAAAAAGTATTGACCCTATTTTAAATGAAGGTTCACAATATTATTTTAAAAGAGCTTTATTAACATTTGGCAATTATATGATTAGATATGGAAAGAGATATAGTTTTTTAGTAATGAGTGATAAATATAACAGTTGGTATAATTTACTAACAGAGGAAAAATATACAGAACAAAGAAAAAATGTAAAGAGACTATTAGATAAAATATCAGAAAGTGTAAATTATTGTGAAAATGATGAAGAACTTTCTGATTTAAGAGAACAGATAGAGAATGCTATAAAAGATATAGTTGAAAACTATATTACTAAAGATACAATTCCAGAGTGGACAAACTGTTGCATAAAATACCCAGAAATAATTAAAGATACACTTAGTGAAGGAGAGGGATATTTAAAAGCTGTTGGAAGTGGTAATTTAGATAATGATAGACAAATTTTAATTACAAAAAGTAAAAGCAACAATGCTAGAAATTGGGATTTTTATACTTATGTATTAAAATGCAGAATTCATGAATTATTGAATTTAGAACCAACAAAGTATGAATATAAAACAATAATTGCTAGTACAAAATTTATTAAGTATCATTTAAATAAATGTAATATATATGTAAAGTGTAATTATAGATATAAATTTTCATATTGTTTAGCTATTGAAAAAAATAGTACAGAATTAGAAAATATAAAATATATACTTCAAAAAGATGGAACAATTGATGAAGATAAAAAACACTACATTTTTGAATATAATAAAGAAAACGAGATAATAGAAGCTATGAAGAAGATAAGAGAAAATATAATTGACAAATAATTAAAAAAGTTGTAAAATAATTATGTTACTTATATCAACAAGTTGATACATTATAGGAGGTAATAGTTATGAAACTTAATAATGATACTATCACATTATTCATGGCTTCAAAGGCAGCTGCAGAACGGAACGGTTTTGGATATGTTCCAGAAATAATTGCTTTTGGAACTCTTGCAATTATTGGAGGCAGTCCACTTCATGAGTATCTAATGAAGCAGGGATTAGAACACATGGAAATCGTAACCAAAGTTGCAGAGCTCTATTCTAAACATTTTTCAGAAGAGGAAGAACGTTTTGAAGAATATAAAGAGGCTGTAGAGAGTTCGCTTGAAAAAGCAACTTCGCCACAAAGAGAGCAACTTTATGAACTTACAGATGAGGAATATGAAAACTATGAAAGTTCATTTGTAACATTAGAATTTGCTTTAGATTTTACTGATGGTACAAGCTCTAAAAAGCAACTGGTAATAACAACGGAATTATATGGCGTATTGAAGCTTGCAATTGAAATTGCAGAAACACTGTACAATGCTACTCATGTGAATAATGAATACATGTTTGCAGCTTTCACCGAAGCTATGCCAGATATTTATCTGGAATTTATGGAAGCTTGTTTAGGTGAAGATGCAGTTCTTCCTGATACAGTTATAGACGATATGGAAATAATTGAATCAGAAAACGACTTTGTTATTCCAAGAAATTTAGCAGGATTTTTAACAGTGTTGAATAATAAATATTCTCCAAGTGAAGAATATTGTCGTATTCTTGGAAGAGAGAAAGAAACAGATATGCTGATAAAAATTCTTGCAAAAGCGACTAAGAGAAATGCTATTTTAGTTGGATATCCGGGTGTAGGAAAAACAGCAATTGTTGAAAAGCTTGTTTGGAATATTGTAAAAGGCAATTGTCCAGAAAGATTCAAAAATTCCAAAGTACTTGCACTTGATGTTACATCAATTGTTGCTGGTACCAAATACCGTGGAATGGCTGAGGCAAGATTTCAAGAATTAGTTAACTTCTTAGAAAATAATCCTGGCTGTATCTTATTTATTGATGAGATACATACTGTTTTGGGAGCAGGAGCTTGTAGAGAAGGAGAATTGGATTTAGCTAATTCGTTAAAACCGATTTTAGCGAGAGGTGTTACTCAGGTTATAGGTGCAACGACTTTTGATGAATATGAAAAATATTTTTCAAAGGATGGAGCCTTAAAGAGACGTTTTGAGAAAATTGTTGTTCGTGAACCAAAGTCGGACGAATTGTATGGTATGATTAAAAATCAAATTTTAAATTTGGAAGAATTTCATCATACAAAAATCACCAGAGAATTAGTAGATTTTGCGATTCTTAACGCTTCATGTTTCAATTATGAAACTAAGAATCCAGACAGAACTTTAGATTTACTGGACAGAGCTATGGCAGGTGCTGAATTAAAGGGCAAACAGGAAGTTAATAAAGAAGACATTCTTGATAACTTTGATATTAGAAAGAAACAGTTTGAAAGAATGCCTGAGAAAAAGAAAAGAGCAACTGCATACCATGAAGCAGGTCACTATATTGTACAGCATTTTTCATCAGAACTTCAGCATTATAATACTCTAGCAATTTCTATTATTCCTGCAGAAGATTATCTTGGAGTAAATGTATTTGAAGAAGATGAATATGCAACACCATCTTCAAATCGAGAATTTTATATTCAGATGATTGCAAAACTTTTAGGTGGTAGAAGAGCGGAAAAACTCTATACAAAGGAGCTTTCAGCTGGCGCAAATTCTGATTTGACAAAAGCAACGAGAATTGCAAAAGATATGATTACTAGATATGGCTTGGACGAAAACTTTACTGAAGATAGAGTTTATCTTAGAGAAAGTGAGAATCCAATGTATACCGATAGAATCATTGAAAAAATCAATGTAGAAATTGATAAGATTTTAGGGGAAGCTAAGAGATACGCTGATGAAATTTTAAGCCTGCATCAGGCAGAACTAGAAATTTTAGTTGAAGAGCTCATGAAAAAAGGAATGGTATCAAAAGTTGAATTAGAAAGAATCTTTTCAGATTCTGAAAGTTCTGTTAAGGTAACAACAGAACTTGTAACAAAATAAAAATTATCTCAGAAAAGCGCTACATTTGTAGCGCTTTTTACTGGTTATAGGTGTATTTTCTAATATTTTTTAGTGAAATCTCAAAAAAGGTAACATAATTTTCAAAAAAAGGTTGAAATTTAAGAAAAAAAGTGATATACTTATTACGTAAAAAACATTAGGAGGTACTATACTATGATGGTAAGAGAAAAAATGACAGTAGAACAGATGGATCACTTCCTTCGGCATGTAAAGATGCACGCCGATGAATTGCGTAACGGGACTTTTTCAAAAGATATAACATATTTGGAAAAGTTACGAGAAGCACAACGCATGGCCATCGACATTTCGCATGAAATGTTCCATATTATGAGACGTAAAGGTTTCGAAAACTATGCCGGACAGGACTTTGTGTTCAATGTTGCAATTCCTGAGGATTTAGAACATTATGAATTCCATATGTTCGACTATGAATCATTCAGACTTGGTTGCAAAATCCAGAGAATCACTGAAATCCTTATGGATGATGAAATCAAAATCTCTTTGGAACCTAAACCGGCGGCTGACGAGCTCGAAAGATTCAGTAATGCAATTCAGGATGCTGCCGTTATGATCAAAATGGTAGAAAAACATTTTTCTTCCAAGTAACTATTAACAGTACCGACTTACTGAGGCTAATGTCTCAGTAAGTTCCTAAAAAAAGAAAGATAGAGTGTATTTTTAATACATTTAATCTTTCTTTTTTTATGTAGATTTATTAATTGACAAATTTTAAATAATACAGTAAAATTTACAAAGAAATGAGGAAATATATATGATTAAAAGATTTAAACAAACTCAAATTACTGAACTAGCAGAAATATTAAAAAACGATGGGATTATCAGTGTTCCTACTGATACAGTGTATGGGATATGTGCACAAATAAATTCACATAAAGCTCATGACAAATTAATTGAAGTAAAGAAAAGACCATTATCAAAATCATTTCCTATTATGTGTGCGAATAAATCTCAAATAAAAAATATTGCTATTGTAGATGAAATTGCAGAAAAATTAATAGACGCATTTATGCCTGGACCAATTACATTAGTGTTAAAAAAGAAAGAAAACATACCAGATTATATAAGTAATGGAAAAAAAACAATAGCTGTTAGGATGGCAACATCAAAAGCCTTAGAAAATTTAATTCTTCAAACAGGTTGTCCAGTATTTATGACAAGTGCTAATCAAAGTGGTAAACCATCATGTACTAATTTAGATGAAATTGAAACTGAATGTCCACTCTTAGATGCAATAATGGAAGGGACTGTGAAATTCGGCGAAGCTAGTACCATTGTTGATTGTACTTCGAAAGAACTAAAAATTTTAAGATCGGGACCAATATTAAATGCAATTGATTTTTACAATATTTAAGAAGAAAGGTATAAAACAAGAAAATTTAAAAAATGAAAGGAAATATCATGAATAAAATTCATTTATCAAAATCAAAATATTGTAAATCTGTTCAATGTAACAAAATATTATGGATGGACAAGTATAAACCAGAAGTTGCAATACCAACTGCTAGAGATTCAGTTTTAAAAAATGGAACAGAAGTAGGAGAACTTGCAAAAAAAATATTTGGAAATTACATAAATATTGAATTTAACAAAGACTTAAATATTATGGTTGAAGAAACAAGAAAATTATTGAAAAATAAACCTAATATAATAACAGAAGCATCATTTAACTATGATAATAATTTTTGCAGTGTAGATATATTAAAAAACAATTTAGAAGGTGTTGAAATATATGAAGTTAAAAGTTCAACAGAAGTACATGACATCTATCTAGACGATGCATCTTATCAATATTTTATTTTATCTAATCTTGGACTGAATGTAAAAAAAGTTTGTATTGTATATATAAATAATCAATACATAAGAGGAAAAAAATTAGAAATAGAAAAACTATTTAACATAGAAGATATAACAGAAATAGCAAAATCAAAACAAGATGAAATAAGAAAAAATATTGAAATAACAAATAAATATATGAATGAACATGATAAGAACAACGAACCTAAAGAAAAAATAGGAATGAAATGTTTTAAACCTTATAAATGTGAATTTTGGGAATATTGTACAAGAAATTTACCAAAACCAAACGTTTTTGATATCGGTGGTGGAATGCACACTTCTAAAAAATTCGAAAAATATTATGAAGGAAAAGTTTCTTTTCAAGATTTGCAAAATGAAGATTTAAATTCTAAATTCTTAGAGCAAATTGATTTCGAATTAAATAATTTGGAACCAAAAATAGAAAAAGAAGCAATAAAAGAATTAATGGATTCACTTAAATATCCATTATATTTTATAGATTATGAAACATATCAATTAGCAATACCAAAAACTGAAGGTACGAAACCTTATCAACAACTACCTTTTCAATACTCATTACATATTATAAAAGAAAAAGGAGCACCAATAGAACACAAGGAATTTCTAGCCGAAATTGATGACACAGATTATTTAAGACATTTTGCAGAAAGCATGATAAAAGATATGCCTGAAAATGGAAGCGTAATCATTTATAATAAATCTTTTGAACCAGCTAGAAATAATGAAATAGCAAGAATGTATCCAGATTTAAAAGATGAAATGGATAGAATAAATAGTAATATTGTTGATTTCCTTGAACCATTTAAGCAAAGAAAATATTATACAAAAGAAATGCATGGCTCAGCATCAATTAAAGCTGTTTTACCAGCATTGTATCCAAACAATCCAGAACTGGATTATCATAATTTGCCAGTTGTGCATAATGGAGGAGAGGCATCGGAAGCTTTCTTGAGTTTGAAAAATAAGACTAAAGAAGAACAAAAAGAAATAAGACATGGATTACTGGTTTATTGTAAGCTTGATACTTTGGCAATGGTAAAGTTGTGGGAAAAATTTAAAGAAATAGTAGGAGAATAGAAATAAAAAAATAGATAAACATGAAAAAAGTTGGAGTCTAAGAATATTAAAGCAGTTAAATTAATAAAAGTTTACAATTGAATATTATGATGGAGAACTAACAGGCAGAGATAGAATTTTAAAAGATATAAGTAGTTTTGTCAAAGGGAAAATAGAACTTGAATTATTTATACATGCTTATGATGTTTATAAAACTGAATTTAAAAACAATATGCCAAATTTTTATACAGATAAAGGTCTAAAATTAGCAGGAATGACAGATATAGATATAAAAAAAACGAACCATGATAAAAAAGTATAAAAATAATCAATTTTATTAAAACTATATACAGGTTACATAAAAAATGATATAATGAAATAGTAGTTATATGAATTTTCACACTAGAAAGGAGCAACTATGCAAAAAAGTAATAAAAAATATTGTAGGTATAGAAAGTCTTTAGAGAATCTTATTCGAACAGGAAAACAAGATGAATTATTAAAAAAAATAAGATGCTTTCATAGAGATGGAAAAGGTTTTACTATAACCCAAATTAGACAAGTAGATTATAATCGGGCTATCAACATGTATGGAACATTTTGGAGAGATCTAGGTTTTAAAGAAATAAATATTAATGCGACTAAATCTCCCAAAAGAACTAATAATCTTATAAAGAAAACACGAAAAAGAGGTGGGAAAGTATTTTATTCATGTAGTTCAGAGAAAAAATTAGCTTTTTTAATACCAACAAAAGTGGAAATGGTTTATTGCTATACAATAATAATTTTATAGTGTGAAAAGAAAAAGAGTGATGACTGAAGAATTTGCTTCATGATATCGCTCTTTTTCTGTTTGTATAATTTTGAACAGGATTAGAAGAAAACAAAAAATATGAATTGATTGAAAAAACAGCACCTTATGGATATGAAACAATTGAAAAAATCTAATTTCTATGATATAAATTTAATATAAAATAGTAATTTTTAGAAAGAAGGTTTGCATATGAAGAAAAAAATTATTATTCTTGTAATTTGTACTATAATATTAATAATATTTTTATCTGGTGTAATATTTTTTTATAAAGATAAAAAAACAGATAAAACAGAAAAATCCGATAAATATTCTGCTATTTTAGATAAAGAAGGAAATATTATATATGATATGTCTAAAAATAACGAAATTACAGAAGTAATTAAAGATACGGTTATTCAAGGAATAGTTGAACTAAATCATAATGGATATATTTATATATTTAATGGACAACATTTTGGAGAATTTGGTTTTGAAATGAAGGAATATACTAGAGCAAATATTAATAATAAAAACCAAAAATGTTTAGATTATTTTACATTGAAGGAATATGATACAAATTATATACAAGAAGGAGATATATTGATTTGTAGCGGAGATTTGAGTAAAAAAGGTTATGGTATGGGAGAAAATGATTTTGATACTAAAGATAATTCGATTATTGTTTTAAAATCAAATGACTATACCCAAATGAAAAGAGATGCACTAACTGGAAAAAGGACTTATTCTTCAATTGTAACTATTGGTGATGATTATGTAGAATCTGGATACATTTATTTAAAATATAGTTTAGAAGATGATACTCATTCTGATACTGGTTATAGCTTTCCATTTGCAGTGAAAGCATATATAACAGATAATACTGAAATAATAGGAAATTTACAAAGAGAAAAAAATGTAAAAGTACAATATGAAAATTCAAATGTACCTTTAGATGAATTAAAAATAAAATCAATAGAAGTAATTGAAGATTAATGTAACAATATATGAAACTTTAAAAAAAGATTTTGAAGAATGATTTACAAGAATATATTACTGCAGGTTGTTATTATCTTGACGATATAACACTTTTAGATGAAGATTCATACTTTGAAAAAATTAAGACAGATATTAATAATGTTGATGAAAATAAAATAATATCTAATATTATAACAGTAGGAATATAAGAGATTTGATTTTGTGATATTATACAGGACTTTTTCTTTTTTTTATTTATATTTTTTATTATTTGTGTTATAATCACAAGCATAAAGAAAAAACGATAAAAAACCTCTTATATAGAAAGTGAGGACTATAATGATAAAAGTAATGTTTGTATGTTTAGGTAATATATGTCGTTCTCCAATGGCAGAATTTGTACTCAAAGATATGGTAAAAAAGCAAGGATTAGAAAAAGAATTTTATATAAAATCTTCAGCAACTTCTAGTGAAGAAATAGGAAATGATATTCATTATGGTACTCGTGATAAACTAATACAAAA
>CAKPDR010000017.1 GCA_934149075.1 uncultured Clostridia bacterium
ATAATGTATGGATGTAACAATTTTTGTACATATTGCATAGTTCCTTATGTTCGTGGAAGAGAAAGAAGTAGACATCCAAAAGATATTTTAGAAGAAGTAGAGCAACTTGCAAAAGAAGGATATAAAGAAATAACATTATTAGGTCAAAATGTTAATTCATATTTAAGAGCAGAAAAGTGGAAAGAAAACGGAATAGACTATAATGGAATAAATTCATTTGCAACATTGTTAAGAGCAATAAATAAAATTGAAGGAATAGAAAGAATTCGTTTCGTATCACCACATCCAAAAGACTTTACAGATGATGTAATAGATGCAATTGCTGATTGCGAAAAAGTATGTAAATTAGTACATTTGCCACTTCAATCTGGAAGTACAAATGTGTTAAAAATAATGAATAGAAAATACACAAAAGAACAATATCTAAAATTGGTAGAAAAAATGAAAGCAAGAATTCCGAATTTGACTTTATCAACAGACATCATTGTGGGATTTGCAGGCGAAACAGAAGAAGATTTTGAAGACACATTAGATGTTGTTAGAAAAGTATGTTTTGAACAAGTTTATATGTTTATCTATTCAAGAAGAGTTGGAACACCAGGAGATAAAATGGAGAATCAGGTTCCGGAAGAAATAAAACATGCAAGATTTGACAGATTAAAAGAATTAGTTGAAAGTCAAATTGCAGAAAATAATCAAAAATATGTTGGGACGGTTCAAAAAGTTTTAGTTGAAGGTCCAAGTAAAAATAATCCAGACTTGTTAACAGGTAGAACTGATAGTAATAAGGTAGTAATTTTTGAAGGAACACCTGATTTGAAAGATAAGATTATAGATTTAAAAATAATTTCAGAACATATGTGGTATTTGAAAGGAGAAATCATGAATGATTATGCAAGCCTAGATACTGCGATAGAAATAATGGCATATAAAATTGCAGATTGTGTAAACAAAGTAGAAAAAGATAAAAAATATGAAAAAGAATTAGAAAAACTAAGAAACGAAAGAGAAGAAATGTATAGTGGAAATGTAGAGATGATCAATAAAATAGTTGAAGTGTATGGGAAAGAATTAAGAGAGATATATCAGGATAAGCAAAAAAGTTGAAAAATAATTACAATTTTGGCTATGTCAGATTTTATTGCCAAAATTTAATTATTCTCCAACCGGATTTGTACAATAGGGAAGGATGAAACAAGAATGGAACAAAGTATAAAAGAAAAATATAAATTATCAGAAGAAGAACATAATGAAATATATAAAAAAATAGAAAAAGAAGTATTTAGAAATTCAACCCCAGATGATCAACCTATAGCAGTAATTGTTGGAGGTCAGCCAGGTTGTGGAAAAGGTGGAGTTATTTCATATACTCAAAATGAGGCTAAAGCGAATGGAAAATGTATTATATTAATAACAACAGATGAATACAAACCATATCATCCAAATGCAATAGAAATTGCTAGAAAATATCCAACAGAATATGTTGAAATTGTTGAACAAGATGCTGGACCATGGACTGGAAGTATCATGAAAAAAGCAATAGATGATAGACATAATTTTATATTTGAAGGAACATTAAAAAACGACAGAATTTTAGATAGAATAAAAGAACTAAAACAAAATGGATTTTCAGTTATAGTAAGAGCTCTAGCCGTTCCTCAATTAGAAAGTTTGCTTACAGTACATGAAAGATATCAAAAACAAATGGAAGTATTAACTTATGGAAGATTAATTTCAATTGATCATCACAATAAGGCTTATACTGGAATTCCAGCTGTTGTTGATAAAATAGAAAAATCAGGATTATGTACGGTTGAAGTTTACACAAGAGGAAAACAAATTGGAAAACCAGTAAAGGTATATTCTAGTAAAGAAGAAAATGAAAGGTTTCCAACAGCAAGAATAGCTCTTGAAGAATATAGAAAGTCAGAAACACAAGCAGTTTTGGTAACTGCAAGAACAAGATTGGCAAAGCTTAGAGATGGATTTATTAAAAGAAATGCTAATGAAGCTGAGATGAAACAATTGGATGAATTAGAAGGAGTTATTGATAATCAAATAGAAAAATAGAAATGATCTTATAAATCTGATAGATAAAAGAGGATGACCAATGAAAAATGAATTAAAAGAAAGTAAGATTAGTTTATTAAACAAAATAAAATGGAGAATAAAATATAGAGAATTAAGTTCAGTGTTAGGTACTGATACACCGTTAATGAGAGGAATATTAAAAAACAAGATAATTGAAAAAGGATATCTTGAACATAAAAGTGATATAACATATTCTCTTAAGAGAATTAATGAACAAATGCCAGATAAAATGGAAAATGTTGAAAATATTATGGTACAAACAATATATGATGACTATATGAGAAAAGCATTCCAAAGTAATAGAACAGAGGAATCTATTAATGAACCAATTGATGGTTATGAAATGGATGAATCAGTTGCAAATGTTTCAGAATTATTAAATAATTTAGAGTATATGCTATGGCTTGGAGAAAAAGACAAAAATCAAGATGAGAATAGAACTAAATCTAAGGAGGCTTTATTTGATAAATTAAGCTTACAAGAGTGTAGAAATAAATATATGCAAGTGAAAATGAATGCTTTATTAGAATATGATGAGAAAATTTTAACAAAATATCCACTTGAAACATTGGAAAAATTGTCTTTTATACCTGGAAATCGTTTGAATGTATTAACTAATCAGGAAATTGGATGTATTTTAAAAGGAATTGATGAGAATATAGAACATTCTAAGATATTTAGTTATATGAATATATGTAAACGCATTCAGTATGAAACTACCATAATGCCGCTTGTGATGAAAAATATAGGATTTAGTGATTTTTTTGATAAATACTATGAAAAATATAATAGAATGCCTAGTGATGATGAACTTGGGGAGTTGTTTAAATATACAAGAAACAATAGTTCTAGGAAAATGATGATAGGCTTGCATATGGGAGATGAATATTATAGTAAACTAAGAGATAGTTATTTTGAGTTGAAGATAGAGGATATGGCACAGAATCGGACAGAAAGATTCAATAAAAAGATATATATTAAAAAAATATTTTAATATAAATTATTCTGATATAGAAAGAATTATTGAAAATAAAAAACAAGGGATGTTTTCAGATGAAACTCAAAAGATTATTAAGTATATCACTAAAATAAATGCCATAGAAGATATTACAGATTTAATTAGAATCAATAAAGAAATTGGTAAAAGGAATATAGGAATTAACTTAGGGGCGGTATATGATGAGTTATATAATTATTATGCAAAAGAAAAGGTAGAAGGTTGTTTTAATCCCGAAGATTTTAAAGGGAAGAAAAAGACAATTTTATTTGAAGGAAAAGAAGTACAAATTTTAAAGTTGCAAGGTGAAGACTATAAAGGGATTATTCATGCTAAAGGTACAAGAAAGAATAATGGAGGTTTTGTTAAACAAATTGGGATTGCTGAAATGGAAAGAGAAGCTGAAAATGAAAATCCAAGTGATTTTATGAGAAAAGAAGATGGTTCAGATACCATGTCGGTTTCAATTGAAAAAGATGATTCGATGGGCTTTTATGCAGGATGTTTTAGATATTCGCTTCTTCTAGGTTTTTCAAATATTAAACCTGAAAATGTATTAAGGTATGGTTCAGGTGATAGCGCAAATCCAGTTGGAAAGGGAGAATATGATAAAAAAATAGAAGATATTAATGAAGATTTACGAAGATATAAAGAAAGCGATGGAGGAGATTATGATGAATTATTAGTTAGTAGATATTGTGATACAGATAATATGAAAGAATTTAGAGATGAAGAAAAGAGAATTTTGCCAGATTATATATTAGTTTTTAAAGGCAAAAGTGATTTCACTCATTTAGATTATGATTATATAGAAAAAATGAATGAAGTTGGAGATGAAAATATTGAAAAATTTAGACGAGATTCATATACAAAAAGAATTCTAAGATATGCAACTACTTATAATATACCAATAGTTGAAATAGATACTGAAAAATATTTAGAAAAATATCAAAAAAGATATAATGAGTTGTTAGAAAAAATGAAAAACGGTAAAGAAAAATTTGAGAAGAAAGATTATGATGACATGGAAGTGGCTAGGAGTAGCATAGAATTTTATAAAAAATATGGCAAAGAAATGAAACAAAACGATGTGTTTTTAGAAATAATTAATGACTTAAATATTACAAAGGAAAATAGAGAAACAATAAAACAGGTTATAGAAAATCTAGATTATCGTAATGGAGAAAAAAATTGGCAAGATGCAATAAATAGATTACCAGAAGAAATGAGAGAACAAGCAAAAGAAAAATTAGAATTTTTGAGAGAAGAATTACAAATAGGAAATAAAGAAAAAAGACTTAATGAGGATGAACAAAGTTTATAGAATTATATTGATAGTTAAATAGAAAAGTAGGAGATAAAAAATGGCACAAACAATAGCAGAAATAGAAGATAGATCAGTTATATCACCAATGATGCAAAAATATATAGAAACAAAAGAAAAATACAATGACTGTATATTATTTTACAGATTAGGTGACTTTTACGAAATGTTTTTTGAAGATGCACTAATATCAGCAAGAGAATTAGAAATAACATTAACAGGAAAAGACTGTGGTTTGCCTGAAAGAGCACCAATGGCTGGAATACCACATCATGCCGTAGAAGTATATGCATCAAAATTAATAGAAAAAGGATATAAAGTTGCAATATGTGAACAACTAGAAGATCCAAAAAAAGCAAAAGGAATAGTTGAAAGAGGTGTCATCAGAATTTTAACACCAGGAACTATAGTTGAGTCAAACTTGCTTGAAGAAAAGAAAAATAATTATATAATGTGTATATGTAAAACAGGACTATATTTTGGAATAAGTGTATGTGACATTTCGACAGGAGAATTTTATAGTAGTGAAATTAAAGGGGAAAACAATTTTGCATTACTATTAGATGAAATCGCAAGATTTTCTCCATCAGAAATAATTGCAAATTCTATGATGTTTGAGTGTCAAGAAGAGCTTGATAAAATAAAAGAAAGATTTTCAATGTATATGAGTAGATTTAGTGATAAATTTTTCACAGATGATGTAGGAAATTTGCAACTAGAATATAACATAATTGAAAATAAAAAAGAAATAGGAAATCTAAAAGAAAGAAGTTTAGCAGTTAAATCAATAAATGCTTTATTAGAATATTTAAATGAAACTCAAATGACAAGCTTAGAACATATTAATACAATAACAATATATAGTCTGTCAAAATATATGTCATTAGATATCAATGCTAGAAGAAATCTTGAAATAACTGAAAAAATGAGAGACAAAAGCAAAAAAGGAACACTACTTTGGGTATTAGATAAGACATCAACATCAATGGGAGGACGTATGCTGAGAAGGTGGCTAAATGATCCACTTCTAGATGTAAAAGAAATTCAACAAAGATTAGATTCTGTAAAAGAATTAAAAGACAATATGATACTTAGAGGAGATATTACAGAAACATTAAAAAAGGTTTATGACATAGAGCGTCTAGCAGGAAAAATGGCTTATGGTAATGCAAATGCAAGAGATATGATAACACTTAAAAATTCACTAGAAAAATTACCGGAAGTTAAAAGAGTTTTAAAAGATTGCTCATCAGAAAAATTAAAAGAATTATATGAAGATTTAGATGAACTAAAAGATATATTTGAACTAATAGATAAATCAATAGTAGAAGATCCGCCAATGGCAATAAAAGATGGTGGAATTATAAAACTTGGATATGATGAAGAAATAGACGTGTTAAAAAGAGCATCAACAGAAGGTAAAACTTGGCTTGCAAAATTAGAAGCAGATGAAAAAGAGAAAACTGGAATAAAAACTTTGAAAGTTGGATATAACAAAGTATTTGGTTATTACATAGAAGTATCAAAATCATTTGTATCACAAGTACCTGAAAGATTTATAAGAAAACAAACATTAACAACAGGAGAAAGATATATAACAGAAGAATTAAAAACAATAGAAAATCAAATATTGGGTGCAGAAGAGAAGGTAGTAAATCTTGAATATAATGCATTTGTGGAAATAAGAACACAAATTGCTCAAAATATAAAAAGACTTCAAAAAACAGCAAATGTAGTGTCAACATTAGATGTTTTAGTAGCATTTGCGCAGGTTGCAGAAGATATGAATTACTGTATGCCAATTGTAAAAAATGATGGAATTATCAGAATAAAAGAAGGTAGA
The DNA here is from genome assembly GCA_934149075.1 of uncultured Clostridia bacterium. GTDB lineage: Bacteria > Bacillota > Clostridia > TANB77 > CAG-508 > CAG-269. The sequence goes on from CAKPDR010000017.1 coordinate 6,256, forward strand.
CATCCAGTAATTGAAAAGATGATAGGAAATGGAAATTTTGTGCCAAATGATACTTATCTTGATAAAGATGGAGATAGACTTGCAATTATAACTGGTCCAAACATGGCTGGTAAATCTACATATATGAGGCAAGTTGCATTAATAACATTAATGGCACAAGTAGGAAGTTTTGTACCAGCAACAGAAGCGGAAATTGGAGTAGTAGATAAAATTTTTACAAGAGTTGGAGCATCTGACGATTTAAGTATGGGACAAAGTACATTTATGGTAGAAATGATGGAAGTTGCAACAATCTTAAAAGAAGCAACAGAAAACAGCTTAGTAATTTTGGACGAAATAGGTAGGGGAACATCAACATATGATGGACTATCAATAGCTTGGGCTGTTGCAGAATATATTGCAGATAAAGAAAAATGCGGAGCAAAAACATTATTTGCAACACATTATCATGAATTAATTGAACTTGCAGATAAACAAGAAGGAATAAAAAATTATTCAATAGCAGTAAAAGAAAAAGGTGAAGACATAATCTTTTTAAGAAAAATTGTTGAAGGCGGTACAGACGAAAGTTATGGTATCCATGTAGCTCGTCTTGCAGGTGTTCCAAAGGTTGTTACTAAAAGAGCTGACGAAATTTTAAGGACTTTGGAAAGAAAAAGCATGATGAGTGGAAAGAGTGCTGAAAAAAAAGAAAATAAAAAAGTTGTTGAGGGTCAATTTGATATGTTTAATTTCAAATTAGCTGAGATTGCACATGAACTTGATAAGGTTGATTTGAACCAACTTACTCCTATTGATGCTCTTAATACTTTGATGAGAATTAAGGAGAAAATGAAATAATTTACCAGTAGGGACACCCATTAATGGTAAAAAATTTTACCATTAATGGGTGTCCCTACTGGTAAAATCAAAAAAATTTCAAAAACACTTGATTTTATGGCAAAAATTGGGTATAATATAAAAGAACATAAAAAACGCAGAAGAGTAGGAGCAAATCCTACTCTTCAATCGTGAATGGGAGAATAAAAGAAAAAGGAGGACTTATGGCAAAAATAGAAGAAAAAGTAGAAGAATTAATAAAAGACAAAATTGAGAATATAGGATACAACCTATATGATGTAGAATATGCCAAAGAAGGACCAAATTATTATTTAAGAATTTATATTGACAGCCCAAACGGAATAGATTTAAATGACTGTGAAAAAGTAAGTAATGAGATTAATGATGTTTTAGATGAGGCTAATTACATTAAAGAGCAATACTTTTTAGAGGTTTCATCACCAGGAATAGAAAGAATTTTAAGAAAAGATAGTCATTTAGAACAAAATATAGGAAATCAAGTTGAAGTAAAATTATTTAAAAAAGACGAAAATGGAAACAAGAATTATATTGGAGAATTAAAAGAATTTGACGAAGATACAATAACTGTTGAAGCAATAGAAGAAGTAAAAATAGAAAGAAAAAATATAGCACAAATTAAAACAATTTACGATTGGGATAATGACGTAAATGATGAAAATTAAGTTTAATTTCAAGAAAACTGATATTTGTAATTTGAGCGAAAAGAAAGGATTGATTATAAAAAATGAAAGCAATTGATAACAAAGAATTAATATTAGCATTAGAAGAACTAGAAAAAGAAAAAGGAATAAAAAAAGAGGAATTATTAGAATCAATAAGAACAGCATTAATAACAGCATATAAAAGAAATTTTGATGCATTAGAAAATGTAGATGTAAAAATGGATGAACAAACAGGAGCAACACATGTTTTTTCAATAAAAGAAGTAATGGAAAGAGCAAATGATGATGCATTAGAAATTAGTTTAGAAGATGCAAGAAAAATTAACAAAGACTTAAATATTGGAGATAGTGTTGAAGTAGAAATTGTACCTAGAGATTTTGGAAGAATAGCAGCACAAACAGCAAAACAAGTAATAATCCAAAAATTAAGAGAAACAGAAAGAAATATGGTATTTAATGAATACAATGAAAGAAAAGGAGAAATAGTTTCTGGACTAATTCAAAAAGCTGATAAACACATTGTAGTTATGGATTTAGGAAAGCTTGAAGGTATAATGTTAACAAAAGACCAAATACCAACAGAACATTATCATGTAAATGATAAAATAAAAGGATATGTAGTTGATGTTGAAAGAGGAGAAAAAGGTGTTCCACAAGCTATAATTTCTAGAACACATCCAGACTTTGTAAGAAAATTACTAGAATTTGAAATTCCTGAAATATATGAAGGATTAATTGAAATAAAAAGTGTATCAAGAGATCCAGGATTAAGAAGTAAAGTTGCGGTATATTCACCAGATGAAAACATAGATCCAGTTGGTTCATGTGTAGGCCAAAAAGGAATTCGTATTCAAAACGTAATAAATGAATTACATGGAGAAAAAATTGATGTAATTGAATGGAATGCAGATCCAAGTATATTCATATCATCAGCATTATTACCAGCACAAATTATGGCAGTTGATATAAAAGAAGAAGAAAAATTTGCACAAGTTATAGTTCCAGATGACCAATTATCATTAGCAATAGGAAAAGCTGGTCAAAATGCAAGATTAGCAGCAAAATTAACAGGATGGAAAATAGATATAAAATCAGAATCACAATTTAGAGAGATGTTAGCAAAAAAAGCAGAAGAAGCAAATGATGCTACTGATGCAGAATTAAATCAAGAAAACTAGGAGGAAATAGTGAAAAATATACCACAAAGAACATGTACAGTGTGTAGAAAACAGAAAAATAAAAATGAACTTTTAAGAATAGTTAAAAATAAAGAAAATATTATTAAAGTAGATGAGAACGGAAGAGAACCAGGACGTGGGGCATATATTTGTTATGATATGGAATGTCTTGAAAAGGCTAAAAAAAGTAAAAAACTAGATAAAGCATTAGATATCAAAATAAATGATGAAATATATGACCAAATAAAAAATATTGTTGAGAAAAAAACAGGGGGTGATGTTATTGGGTAAGATAAAATTATATGATATAGCAAAAGAATTGAACTTAACCAGTAAAGAAGTATTAGAAATTGCAAAGAAGTTGAACATAAATGTAAAAAGTCATTTGAGTTCAGTTGAAGAAGATGAAGCTCAAAAAATCAAAGAAAGTATAAAAAATTCAAAAAATAAAAAAGAAGATAAGAAGCCAAATGTTGAAAAAACAAAAACAGAAAAGAATGATACACCAGTTATTATAAGAAGAGAAGTTATAATAAATGATGATACAAACAAACAGAAAGAAGAATCCAAAAAAGAAGAAAAGAAAAATAGTAATGTAGGTTTTGTTGAAAGAAAACGAAATAAAGACTTCAATATTGTCTATAGAAATAAACCATCTAAGCCAATGACAGTTGACGAATTATTTGGAATAAAAAAAGAAGTAAAAAAAGAAGTGAAAAAAGAAGAGCCTGTTGAAGCTCAAAAAATTGAAAAAAAGGTAGAAGAAAAAGAAAATAAAATGGATGTTGAAATGAAAAAAGAAGAAATAATAGAAAAGAAAGAAGAAAAGCCAACAGATATGTCAAGAGATATGAAACAAGAAAATGCAAAAATAGAAAATAAAAATGAAAATGTAGCAACAAATAAGTTGACTTCAGAAAATAAAAATGAATTCAAACAAGATAATAGATTTAATTCATCAAATCGTAATAATAACAATAATAAAGATTTCAGAAGAAATAATAGAGATGGTCAAAATAATTCATTTAGAAATAATAATCAAAATGGAAATTTCCAAAATAGAAATAGATTTAATAATGATAGAAATCAAAACAATGGAAATCGTAATTTTGATAGAAATTCATCAAACAATGGAAATAGACCTAGATTTGACAAAAATAGACCAAACAATAATGGTGGATTTGACAATAGAAACAGACAAGGTGGAAATCCAAGGTTTGGAGGAAATCAAAGATTTGGTGGAAATAGACCATTAGATGAAAAAGGAATTGAAAGAAATATCAAAGACATAATGGGTGCTGAAAATGTAGAAAAAGATACATCAAGAGAATATAACAAATCTATAGATAAACAAAAACAAAATAGTAGATTTGATGATAATAAAAATAAAAAATCAAGTAAGTCAAGAAGAAACAATCAAAGTGGAGACATAAATGAACATAAATTAAAAGGCTTAAAAAGGACTGACAGTTTATCTAATATGTTTGATGAGCAAGATGGTGGAATGTTAGATTATTATGATTTAACAACACAAAGAGGTAAAAAAGGAAGGAAAAAGGCAAGCAAAAATGACGAAAATCGCAATAAACAAAAGATCTTTAAATTAGAAGAAATAACAATTCCTGAAACAATAACAGTAAAAGATTTTGCGGCTGAATTAAAGAAAACAACTGCAGAAGTAATCAAGAAATTACTAGGATATGGTGTAATGGCAACAATCAATAATGAAATTGATTTTGATACAGCTTCATTAATTGCGGATGAATTTGGAGTAAAAGTAAACAAAAAGGAAACAATAACTGAAGAAGACATTTTATTTGATGATTCTGAAGATAGAGAAGAAGACTTAGAAGTACGTCCGCCAGTAGTTGTTGTAATGGGACACGTAGACCATGGTAAAACATCATTATTAGATGCAGTTAAGCAAACAAATGTAATTGAAGGCGAAGCTGGAGGAATTACACAACATATAGGTGCATATAAAGTAAAAGTAAATGATAGAGAAATTACATTCTTAGATACACCAGGACATGAAGCATTTACAGCAATGAGAGCAAGAGGTGCTCAAATAACAGATATAGCAATATTAGTTGTTGCAGCAAATGATGGTGTAATGCCACAAACTGTAGAAGCAATAAATCATGCTAAATCAGCTGGAATTCCTATAATAGTAGCTATAAACAAAATTGATTTACCAGATGCAAATATTGATAAAGTAAAACAAGAATTAATGGCATATGAATTAGTACCAGAAGAATGGGGTGGAGACACAATCTTTGTGCCAATTTCAGCTAAAAAACATACAAATATAGACCAATTACTAGAAATGGTATTATTAGAAGCAGATGTATTAGAATTAAAAGCAAATCCAAATAAACAAGCAAAAGGTGTAGTAATAGAAGCAAGACTTGATAAAGGAAGAGGTGCAATAGCATCAATGCTTGTACAAAGAGGAACACTTGATGTTGGAGATACAATCGTTGTAGGCTCAGCAATAGGAAGAATAAGAAGCATGACAGATGAAAAAGGTAAAAAAGTAAAAAAAGCCGGACCATCTACACCAGTAGAAATAACTGGATTAACAGAAGTGCCACAAGCAGGAGATATCTTCTATGAAGTAAAAGATGAAAAAACAGCTAAACACTTAATAGAAAAGAGAAAACGTCAAGAAAGAGAAAATTCAATAAATGCTATGAGCAAAGTAACATTAGATAATCTATTTAGTCAAATGGAAGCTGGAGACCTAAAAGTACTTAACCTAATAGTAAAAGCAGATGTTCAAGGATCTGTTGAAGCAATAAAACAATCAATGGAAAAACTAGAAAATGAAGAAGTAAAAGTAAAAGTAATTCATGCTGCTGCAGGAGCTGTTACAGAATCAGACGTAACACTTGCAAAAGTTTCTAATGCAATAATAATAGCATTTAATGTACGTCCAATGCCAAATGCAAAGAGTATGGCAGAAAAAGAAGAAGTAGAAATAAAACAATACTCTGTAATATATCAAGCAATAGAAGATGTAGAATCTGCTATGAAGGGAATGCTTGCACCAAAATATGAGGAACATATCATAGGAAATGCAGAAGTTAGACAAACATTTAAAATATCAAATGTTGGAACAATTGCAGGTGCATATGTATTAGATGGAAAACTTGAAAGAAATGCAGGAGTTAGAGTTTTACGTGATAATGTTGTTATACATGATGGAAAACTTGCATCATTAAAAAGATTTAAAGATGATGCTAAAGAAGTTGCTAAAGGCTATGAATGTGGTATCCAAATTGAGAAATATAATGACATTAAAGAAGGAGACATAATTGAAGCTTATATTATGGAAGAAATTAAGAGATAGAGAGGATATGGTTAGATATGCCTAAAAATAATAATCGTCAAGGAAGAATTGACGAAGAATATAGAAAAGAACTTAGCCAAATAATTAGTTTTGATTTAAAAGAACCAAGTGTTACTGGAATGGTTAGTGTAACAAGAGTTAAAGTAACCCCTGATTTAAAATATGCAAAAGTTTCTGTAAGTATTTTAAATTCAAAAAATGTTAAAGAAACATTGGCGGGATTGAAAAAGTCATCTGGATTTTTGCGTTCAGAATTGGCAAAGAGAATAAACTTAAGAAATACACCAGAATTAGTATTTGAACTTGATGAATCACTAGAGTATGGCGCAAAAATTGATAATATATTAAATGATATAATGAAAGATACAAAAAAAGAAGATAAAAATTAGAAATCTCATTATATAAAATGTATATAAATTACAAAGATGCGAAATATGGGAGGAAAAAATGACATTAGATAATATATTAGAAGAAATAAAAAAAGCACAAACAATTGTAGTATTGTCACATGAGTCACCAGATGGAGATGCTATAGCTAGTTCACTATCAGTAATGCATGCATTAGAATTGCTTAATAAAAAGGTTGACGTTGTAATACCTGAATATCCAAAAGATTTTAACTTTTTACCAGGTGCTGATAGAATAATGAAAGAAGGAAGAAAAGAACCTTATGATTTAGCAATTTCAGTAGACTGTACTGATTTAAAGAGATTAGCATGTGGAAAAGAGTATTTTGAACCTGCTAAAAGAACAATAGAAATAGATCATCATTCTGTTAATTCGATGTTTGCAGATTTCAATTATGTTGATCCAGTTGCACCAGCTTGTTGCCAAGTTTTAATTGCTATGTTTGAATATTATGAAATAAAAATAACAAAAGATTTGGCAACTTGTATTTTAACAGGTATAGCAACAGATACAGGTGGATTTCAATGGGGAGGTGTATCTCCAGAAACATTTGAGTTTGCAGCAGAATTATTAAGAAAAGGTGCAAAATTAAAAGAAATATGTAGAATTGCTTTAAGAAAAAAGAGCAAAGCACATTGTGAACTAGAAAAATTAATTTATAACAGATTAGAATTTTTAGAAGAAGGAAAAATTGCTATTGCATATTTAACTTTAGAAGATTATGAGAAAGTAAATGCTGAAATTGGAGACGATGAAGGTTTAGTTGAAATGCTTAGAGATATAGAAGATGTAGAAGTTGCCATTTTATTAAAAGAAAAAGAAGGAACAAATGGATTTAAAGCTTCTCTACGTTCACATGAAACAGTAAATGTATCTGATATATGCATGATGCTTGGCGGTGGAGGTCATAGAGGTGCTGCTGGATGTTTTATAAGTGGATCTCTTGAACAAGCTGAAACAAAAGTTATAAATGCAGTAAAACAAGGATTAAAAAAATAATATGGATGGAATAATAATTATAAATAAACCTAAAAATTGTACATCACATGATATTGTTAGAAAGGCCAAAAAGGCTTTTAATGAAAAAGTTGGACATACAGGAACTTTAGATCCTAATGCAACTGGTGTATTGCCTTTACTTGTTGGAAAAGGTACACAAATTGCAAAATACATAATAAATCATGACAAGATATATGAAGCTACATTGAAACTTGGAGAAAAAACAGATACAGCAGACGTTGAGGGAGTGGTTATAGAAACTAAATATATACCTAAGGAAAGCTTGCAAATTGAAATAGTAAACAAAGTATTACAATCGTTTATTGGAAAACAAGAACAGATTCCACCAATTTATTCTGCAATAAAAGTAAATGGAAAAAAACTTTATGATTATGCACGAAAGGGCGAAAAGGTTGAAATACAACCAAGGCAAATTGAAATATATAATATGGAGCTTATTAAAATTGATGTACAAAACAAAACTGTAGAATTTAGAGTGCATTGCTCTAAAGGAACATATATACGAACATTATGTGAAAATATAGCTGAAAAGCTTAGCACAGTCGGATATATGAAAGAACTGAATAGAACTAGAGTTGGAGAATTTTCAATTGATGATTCAATAACAATTGAAGACCTTCAAAATGGTAATTATAATAATTTTATTACAGTTGAAGATTATTTTAAAAATTATAAAAATATTAATTTGAATGAAAAAAAGTTGCAATTATTATTAAATGGTGTACAATTAACATGGAATTTTGAAGATGGAATTTATAGAGTTTATTGTGATAATAAATTTATTGGAATTGGGACTATTAAAAATAATTTGCTTAAAAGGGATATAATATTATAATTCGAATGAGTAAAGGAGGAAGAGAGGATGGAAAAATTTTATATAACAACACCAATATATTACCCAAGTGGAAAATTTCATATTGGAACAGCATATACAACAGTATTAGCTGATACAGTAAAAAGATACAAGCAATTAAGAGGGTATGATGTATTCATGTTAACAGGAACAGACGAACATGGACAAAAAATAGAAACTGTGGCAAAAGAACATGGCAAAACACCTAAGGAATATGTAGATGGAATGGCAGAATTAGCAAAAGAATTATGGAAATTAATGGATATTAAATATAATTATTTTATAAGAACAACAGAACCAAGACATGAAAAAGCGGTACAAGATATATTTGAGTATTTCCTACAAAAAGGAGATATATACAAAGGAGAATATGAAGGGTGGTATTGTATGCCATGTGAAACATATTTTACAGAAACACAATTAGTAGATGGAAAATGTCCTGATTGTAATAGAGAAGTAAAATTAATGAAAGAAGAAGCATATTTTTTCAATATGAAAAAATATACAGACAAGTTATTAAAATATTATGATGAACATCCAGATTTCATTCAACCTGAATATAGAAAAACTGAAATGATAAATAATTTTATAAAACCAGGACTTGAAGATTTGTGTGTAACAAGAACATCATTTGACTGGGGAATAAAAGTAAAATCAGATCCTAAACATGTAATATATGTATGGCTAGATGCATTAACAAACTATTTAACAGCTTTAGGATATAAACAAGAAGATGATTCTTTATATCAAAAATTGTGGCCTGCGGATTTACAGATAGTAGGAAAAGATATAGCAAGATTTCATTTGATTTATTGGCCAATATTTTTAATGGCATTAGATTTACCATTACCAAAGAAAATATTAGTTCATAATTTTATTATGATGAAAGATGGAAAGATGTCAAAATCAAAAGGCAATGTTGTATATCCAGAAAAATTAATAGATAGATATGGACTTGATGCAACAAGATATTTCTTATTAAGAGAAATGCAAACATCACAAGATGGATTATACACACCAGAGAGTTTTGTTGAAAGATATAATTTTGATTTATGCAATGATCTAGGAAATCTTGTAAATAGAACAGTTTCAATGGTTAACAAATATTTTGACGGAAAAGTACCTGAATATAATGGTACATCAAATGAAGTAGATAAAGAGTTCGAAGAGTTTACACATGATCAAATCAAAAAGGTTGAAGAATTAATAGAAAAATATGAAATGTCAAATGCGTTACAAGAATTATGGACATTAGTTGCTAGAACAAATAAATATATAGATGAAACTCGTCCATGGGAACTTGCTAAAAACGAAGAAACAGAAAAATTATCGTCAAGTATATATCATCTAATAGAAAATATTAGAAAAATAGGAATAATTTTATTACCATTTATGGAAGAAACAGCAAAAAATTTATTAAATCAAATAGGAGTACCATCAAATTTACAGACATGGGAAAGTTTAAGTAATTATGATCAATTAAAAGATATTAAAGTAATTGAAAAAGGTGAACCTCTATTTATGAGAAAAGATATGGAAGAAGAACTAGAATATTTAAGGAGCTAATGACTATGATGGTCTAATAAGCACAATCTAGCTAAGTTCAAGTAAAAGGTGGAAGTATGGATTTGGTATCTATAAATAGAAAATATAAGAATATAAGAAATATGATAATAACATTATTTTTTTTAGTATTAATAATTATATTTGCAATAATGATAAAAGAAATAAAACAAAATAAAAAATATGAAAAAATTTATACATCATATGAAAATCAAATGAAATTGGCTAAGTTAGCAGATGAAGAAAAGTTAGAAAAAGCAAGGGAAAGTCAATTACCAAAATTTTCTGAAGAAGCTAAAACTAAAATTGCTAATATATATCATCATTCAGAAACCAAAAGAGTCTTTTTAACGTTTGATGATGGTCCTTCAAAGACTGTTACACCAACGATTTTAGATATATTAAAGCAGGAAAATATAAAAGTAACATTCTTTTTACTTGGGAGTAGAGTGGAATTAGAACCTGATATAGTAAAAAGGGAGTATAATGAGGGACATTATTTGGCAAGCCATGGATATTCTCACGTATATTCACAAATATATGCATCACCACAAAGTGTTATTGATGAATATAATAGAAGTATTACAGCAATTAGAAATGCAATAGGAGTCCAAGAATATGATCCACATTTATTCAGATTTCCTGGTGGATATAATGGAGGAAAATATGCAGAATTAAAGAAAACAGCAGGACAATTACTGGAGCAAAATGGCGTTTTACATGTAGATTGGAATGCTTTAACATCTGATTCTGCTGGTACCAAAACAACGGAAGGTTTTATTGCACAACTAGAAAAAACTGTGCCAAAATATAATAGTGTTGTTGTGTTAATGCATGATGCAGGAAATAAGACGGCGACAGCAAATGCCCTTCCAACAATTATTCAATATTTTAGAGATCGTGGATTTGAATTTGAAAATTTTTATAGTATAATGAAATAACATAAAAACAAAACCGATACAATTCACAACTCTTAAAATATTATTTATGTTGGGTGCCCTTCCTAGGTGATTATATATATTTGAGATTTCGTCCTGTTCATTACGTTCAAAAAGAAAATCTAACGTAAAAAACTGAGCCTCTCTCACTCAGGTATAAAATGCATATATGTATATGAGTTTAAACTTTTCGGATGTGATTGGAGCAATATTAGAATTTCTTAAATAAATTTATGGAAAGAGTTCACGAGAGTGGAAGGGTGCCATAAATTTATTTTAGAAATTCTTATGTTGTGTATTGAGCCGAGAAAATGTTTCAAATCATATACATATATACATTTTTCCGTGAGCATTCCTCAGTTTTTTATTTAAAATTTTCTATTTTTCACTCCAATCAAACGGACGAAATCTCAAATATATATAATCACCTAGGAAGGGCACCCAACATAAATAATATTTTAAGAGCTGTGAATTGTATCACAAAACCATGAGCAAACTGTAAGTATTTTCAAAAAAGTATTGCAAAATGGGAAAAATATGATATAATAAGAAAGCTAAAAGCAACAAGAAAGGAAGATTAGAATGAATTGTAAAGTAGAAAAAACAGAAAAGGCAAATGAAGTAAAATTAGAAATTACAATAGAAGCAGAAAAATTTGAAAATGCTATTAAAAAAGTATATTTTCAAAATGCAAAATATTTTAATATACCAGGATTTAGAAAAGGAAAAGCACCAATGAATATAGTTGAAAAATATTATGGTGCACAAATCTTTTATGAAGATGCATTTAATGAGGTAGCTACAGAAGGATATGATGAGGCTTTAAAAGAAAATAAAATAGAAGCTGTAAGTAGACCAGAAGTGGATATTATCCAAATGGAAAAAGGAAAAGATTTAATATTTACAGCAGTTGTACAAACAAAACCAGAAGTTGAACTTGGAAAATATAAAGGAGTAGAAATTCCAAAAGTAGAATATAAAGTAGACAAAAAAGATGTAGATCATGAATTAGGACATATGCAAGAACATAATTCAAGATTAATAACTGTTGATGATAGACCATTAGATAATGGAGATACAGCAACAATAGACTTCGAAGGATTTGTTGATGGAGTGGCATTTGATGGTGGAAAAGCAGAAGGACATGAATTAGAGATTGGAAGTGGAGCATTTATTCCAGGATTTGAAGAACAATTAGTAGGAATGAACATTGATGAAGAAAGAGAAATAAAAGTAACATTCCCAAAAGAATATTTTTCAAAAGACTTAGCTGGAAAAGAAGCTATGTTTAAAGTAAAATTACATGAAATCAAGAAGAAAGAATTACCTGAATTAGATGATGAATTTGCAAAAGATGTAAGTGAATTTGATACACTTGCAGAATTAAAGAAAAGCATCAAAGAAAAACTAGAAAAAAATAATGAACAAAGAGCTAAATATGAAACAGAAGAAGCAGCAATGAAAGCTGTATGTGAAGATGTGAAGTTAGACATTCCATCAGGAATGATTGAATTCGAAATTGATAACATGTTAAAAGACTTTGAACAAAGATTAGCATATCAAGGTTTAAATGTAGAACAATACCTAAATATGATAGGCAAAACAGAAGAAGAAATGAGAAAAGAATATGAGCCACAAGCTATAGAATCAATAAAATCAAGACTTGTACTTGAAGCAATAATAAACGCAGAAAAAATCGAAGCAAGTGAAGATGAAATAAAATCAAAAATGGAAGAAATGGCTAAAAACTATGGAAAAAAAGTGGAAGAATTAAGTGAAAACGAAAACTTAAAGAAATACTTAGAAGAAGGAATAAAATCAGAAAAAGCATTAGAATTCATAGTAGAAAATGCAAAAGTTATAGAAAATAAAAAGGAAACAAAAAAGAGTAGTAAAAAATAGCTAAAAAGGGGCAAATTGGTATCGGTTCTCTTTTTGCCCTTTATTGGGTAAAATAGTGTCGATTCCTGTTTTCCCTTTTATTATTTAATATGAAATTTTAAATATTATAAAAAGATAATTTGATTGCAAAATCAATCAAAAAGAGGAGGAAAAATATGATAGAAAAAGATAGTTTAGTACCATATGTAATTGAACAAACAAGTAAAGGAGAAAGGTCATATGACATATTCTCAAGATTACTAAAAGATAGAATAATATTTTTAGGAGAAGATGTTAATCCAACATCAGCAAGTTTAATAATTGCGCAATTGTTATTCCTAGAATCAGAAGATCCAGACAAAGAAATATTTTTATATATAAACTCACCTGGAGGATCAATAACAGACGGCATGGGAATTGTAGATACAATGAATTATATTAAATGTCCAGTATCAACAATATGTGTTGGATTAGCAGCAAGCTTTGGTGCAGTATTATTAGCAAATGGAGAAAAAGGAAAAAGATTTGCAACACCAAATTCAGAAATACTAATACATCAACCATTAATTGGTGGTCAAGGTGGAGGAATATCTGGTCAAGCTACAGAAATAAAAATTCATGCAGATCATATGATAAGAACAAGAGAAAAATTAAACAAATTATTAAGTGAAAAAACGGGTCAATCAATAGAAACAATTGAAAGAGATACAGAAAGAGATCATTATATGACAGCACAAGAAGCACTAGAATATGGCTTAATTGATGGAATTATGGACAAAAGAATGTAGTTCTAGAGAATGTGTTAATAGCTTTTTTAGAACTTAATAAAAGAGATAGAAAAGGAGAAAGATATATGGCAAAAAATGATACACCCAAAGGTGTAAAATGTTCATTTTGTGGCAAAACACAAGATAGTGTAAAAAAAATAGTTGCAGGTCCAGGAGTATATATATGTAATGAATGCGTAGAACTTTGCAACGAAATAATTGAAAGTGAATATTATGACAATGCTAATGACACATACACACTTTCAGGACTTGAAAAAATACCAAGTCCAAGAGAAATCAAAGAAATTCTTGATCAATATGTAATAGGTCAAGATGAAGCCAAAAAAACATTATCAGTGGCAGTGTACAATCATTATAAAAGAATTGCAAATGAAGAAGAAAAGGAAACTAAACATGAAAAAAGTGATGATGATGTAGAGATACAAAAAAGCAATATATTATTATTAGGACCAACAGGATGTGGAAAAACGCTATTAGCGAGTACATTGGCAAAAATCCTAAATGTACCATTTGCCATAGCTGATGCAACAACACTTACAGAAGCTGGATATGTTGGAGAAGATGTTGAAAATATTCTTTTAAAATTAATACAGGCAGCTGATGGAGATATAGAAAAAGCAGAAAAAGGAATAATCTATATAGATGAAATAGACAAAATAACAAGGAAATCGGAAAATCCTTCAATAACAAGAGATGTAAGTGGAGAAGGTGTTCAACAAGCTTTATTGAAAATAGTGGAAGGAACAATTGCATCAGTTCCACCACAAGGAGGAAGAAAACATCCACAACAAGAATTATTACAAATAGATACATCAAATATACTATTTATATGTGGTGGTGCATTTGAAGGTCTTGAAAATATCATAAAAGACAGAATGGGCAAAAAATCAATGGGATTTGGTGCTGAAATTCAAAGCAAAAAAGATATTGACAGATATAAAGTATTTGAACAAATATTACCACAAGATTTATTGAGATTTGGTATGATACCCGAATTTATCGGAAGATTACCAATAATTGCATCTTTAAAAGAATTGGATAAAGAAGCATTAATAAAAATAACTACAGAACCTAAAAATGCCTTAGTAAAACAATATAAAAAATTGCTAAAAATGGATGATGTAGAATTAATATTTGAACCTGAAGCTTTAGAAGCAATTGTAGATAAAGCAATTGAAAGAAAAACAGGAGCTAGAGGTTTGCGTTCTATAATCGAGGAAATTATGAGGGATATAATGTTTGATATACCATCAAATGAGAAGATAGAAAAATGCATAATAACAAGAGATACTGTTATTAATAATGCTAGTCCTAGAATTATAGAAAATCCGGATAAAGAAAAGAAAACAGCATAAAATACTTAGGCGTTACCAGTGGGGACACTCATGATTGGTAAAAAAAGTTACCAGTAGGGACACTCATTAATGGTAAAAAGTATATTAAAAAGTTAATGCAATTAATATATATACAACTATATTTACTACTTAACTATTTTAAATACTAAATTTTTACCATTAATGAGTGTCCCTACTGGTAACTTTTTTTACCAATCATGAGTGTCCCCACTGGTAACTTTTTTTACCGATTATGGGTGTCCCTACTGGTAAAAATCTTCATATCATCAGGTAAATTTGATGTAAATTTTAGAGTTTTCTTTGAAATCGGATGTACAAATGAAATTTTGTAGCTATGTAGGGCTTGTCTATTTATTAAACTAGATGGAGATGAAGAGCCATATAAAGTATCTCCAAGTAAAGGGTGACCAATGGCAGACATATGTACACGAATTTGATGGGTACGCCCGGTTTGCAAATGGCATTTTACAATTGAAAAACAATCAGAACCAATTGTTAGTTCCTGTAAAACCTCGTAATCAGTAATAGCAGTTTGACCGTCAGAAATTGAAATACATCTTTCAATAATACTATTTTCTTTTCTTGCAATAGGTAAATTAATTGTTCCATTTAGATTTTCAAAATGTCCAATAGTAATTGCTATATATTCTTTTTTAAATAGATTAGAGGTCATTTGTTGAATTAAACATTCTTGTATGTATTCATTTTTTGCAAAGATAATTAATCCAGAAGTATTTAAATCAAGTCTATTAACAGGACGAATTTTACGTTTTAGACCAATTTGCTCAAAATAATATTTTACACCGGTTAGAAAGAGTATTTTCATAATGCAAAACAGATGGATGTACTGCAATTCCAGCAGGTTTATTCAAAATGAGAAATGCATCATCTTCATAAACAATATCAAGTTCCATTTTTGTAGGTAAAATATTTTCACTTTCTTCTACGAAATCTAAATTCACAGTAATTACATCATTTTTTGAAACTACAGAACGTGTATCAACACATACATTGTTTAAAAATACTTGCTTTTTTACAATAAGTTTATGTTGTAGTCGTGCAGAAATATGAAATTCCTGTTTTAAAATTTGATTTATATTTTCATATTTTTCATCTTTTACAATATATTTTAAATTCATTAAATTATTACCACCTTTAAATAAAAAGTTTGATTAGATTATATCATATTTTATCAGAGTATTATAGTATATCTTTATTTTTGAACAGAAATATGATAAAATATTGGCAAATTAATTTAAATGAAGAAATAATTTAAGAAAAGAGAAAAATTTATGATAAGAATAAGAAATATAAAAATAAGAGAAAATCTAAATGAAGAAGAAGTCTTTAAAAAGGCAATATTAAAAAACAAAATAAAACCAGAAGAAGTTGAAAAATGGTATATTTATAAAAAATCGATAGATGCGCGAAATAAAGAAGATATATTTTATAATTACACAATAGATGTAGAATTAAAAGATAAAAAAAAGGAAAGAAGATTCGAAAAAGTAGAGCAAATTGAATTTCCAAAGATAAATGTGAATAGAAAAAGTGAGTATCATCCTGTAATAATTGGTGCAGGTCCAGCAGGATTATTTGCAGGGCTGATTATGGTTAATAATGGAGTAAAGCCAATCATATTAGAAAGAGGAAAAAAAATAGAAGAAAGAATAAAAGATGTAGAAGATTTTATTCAAAATAGAAAATTTAATACAGTATCAAATATACAGTTTGGAGAGGGTGGAGCTGGTACATTTTCAGACGGAAAGCTTAATACAGGGAATTCTTCAAATGTGTATACTAGAAAGGTTTTAGAGGAATTTGTAAAGTTTGGAGCTCCTAAGGAAATTTTATATACAGCTAAACCTCATATAGGAACAGATAATTTAAGAAATGTTGTAAAAAATATTAGAGAATATATAATTTCAAAAGGTGGACAAGTCCTATTTAATGAACAAGTTATTGACTTTGAAATTGAAAATGAAAAAATCAAAGCGGTTAAATGTTCAAAGAGAATAGAAACAGATTCAGTTATTCTTGCAATAGGTCATAGTGCTAGAGATACTTTTAAAAAGCTATATGAGCTAGGTGTTGAAATACAGCCTAAAAATTTTGCAGTAGGAGTAAGAATTGAGCACTTACAAGAAAATATAAATATTGCTCAATATGGAGAAAATCCTTCATTAAAGGGATTACCAGTAGCTGATTATAAATTAATTTATCATGCTAAAAATGGAAGAACTTGTTATACATTTTGTATGTGTCCTGGTGGTCAAGTAATGGCATCAAATTCAGAAGAAAATTCAATTGTAACAAATGGTATGAGCAATTTTGCGAGAGATGGAAAAAATGCCAATAGTGCATTACTTGTAAATGTAATGGTGTCTGATTATTATAGAAATTCACCACTTGATGGAATGTATTTTCAAGAAGAACTAGAGAAAAAAGCTTTTGAATTAGGCGGAAAAAATTATAATGCACCTGCACAAAAAGTTGAAGATTTTTTGGAGGATAAAGAAACTACTGAGTTTGGAAATGTTAGACCAACTTATATGCCTAGTGTAACTGGTGCTAATCTGAATAAAATCTTACCACAATTTGTTTCAGATACAATGAAAGAGGCAATAGTAGAATTAGATAAAAAATTACATGGTTTTGCAAACAATGATGCAGTTTTAACTGGAGTTGAGACTAGAAGTTCTTCACCTGTTCAAATTACAAGAGATAAAACTGATCTTAATTCTGCAAATGTTCAAGGTTTATATCCTTGTGGAGAAGGTGCAGGATATGCTGGTGGAATTATGACTGCTGCAGTTGATGGAATTAAATGTGCTATAAAAGTGCTAGAGACTAGGTAAATCATTGACTTTCAAACAATTTTTTGGTAAAATAAATATGTAACCATAATATAAAATCCAAAATAGAAAGGAAGAAAAATATGACGAAAAGACGGTTTGTAGGAATTATTATGATGATTGTATCAACGGCAATAGGTCTGTATGAAGGAATATGGCATTTGTTTATACAGTCTATTATGAACTTGATACAAACATATGGCACTTGGAAAATCGTACCAGTAATATTGGATATATTAAAAATATTTATATTTTGTCCAATGCTAATGGTTATTTTGTTTTGTTTGTGGAAAATAGGACAAATATTCTTTCTTGATGAGTAGAATGTATTTTGGTAAAAGAGCTATTCTTTCTTAGAATAGCTTTTTAAATATAAAAAGCAGGTGTATAAATGAAAAAAATAATAGTAGATGAGAGAATGCGTCAAATTGAAAAAATAAAATTAGAAGAGATGGGTTATGAAATAATTGAAATAAAGAAATGTGATAAAGTATATCAAGAAATATCATCACATGTAGATATATTTACATGTAAAATTGGAAAGAAAATTGTTGTAGAACCATCACAATATGTTAATATGGCAAAAATGTCGGCTATAATAAAAGGAAATGAAGAAATTGAAACTCAATATCCCTACGATATAAAATACAATGTGTGTACAATAGGAAAGAAAGCTTTGCACAATTTTAAATATACAGATACAGTATTAAAAGAGGAATTAATCAAACAAGGATATGAATTGATAAACACAACACAAGGATATACAAATTGTTCAATTGCAGTAATTAATGAGAACTCAGCAATTGTTACAGACAAAGAGTTATATAAAATATTGAATAAGTATAATGTGGAGGTTTTGTATTTAGAATATGAGCCAGATATAAAACTGTTAAATTCAGGAAAATACAGTAATCGCAAAGGTTTTATCGGTGGCGCAATTTCTAGAATTGGAGACAAAATAATTGTTTTTGGAGATTTAAATAAGATTGATATAAATGAGAAGATAAAAGAATTCATAAATCAAAAAGGAATTCAAATAATTGATTTTCAAGGGCTTGATGTAATAGACTATGGTGGAATTGTAGAAATAAGTTGATGAATTGTGCAAATAAAAAATTTTAAAGCAAGCTAAGAATATTTTGAAAGAGGTTGAAAAATGGATATTCCGGAAGAATTAAAAAATGCAATTGAAGAATTGTTATCAAAAAACAAAAAAAATGAAATAATAGAAAATGCTCAAATAATAAGTAATAGATATAGAAATAATGATGGAAAAGGAAAGAAACTTTTAACAGAACAGAATGAAGCGATATCATATGCAATATCAAGAATGCCAGCAACATATGCTGCTGTATATTCAGCAGTGAGTCAGACAATAGATAACTATGATGAAAACTTACAAACATTATTTGATATAGGAGCAGGAACAGGAGCTGCAGCTTGGGCTGTAAATGACCTTGTAGAAATAACTGATGTAAAATGTTTTGAATGTGAAAAAAATATGATAAAAATAGGAAAAAAACTTATGAGCAACACAGAATTGAACAAAGTTAAATGGGAACAGTTTGATATTTTACAAGATGATATTACAGAAAAAGCTGATATTGTTGTAACATCATATATGATAAACGAATTGCCTGAAAATGAAAAAGAGTTTGTAATCGAAAAATTGTGGAAAGTTACCAATAAATTGCTTATAATTATAGAACCAGGAACACCTGCAGGTTTTAAAAATGTTTTAAAAGTAAGAAAAAAGCTATTAGAAGATGGTGGATATATTGTGACTCCTTGTACTCATCAAGGTGAATGCCAAATATCAAAAGATGATTGGTGTGCATTTTATGCAAGAGTGTTTAGGAGTTCTATTCATAAACAAGCCAAAAAAGGAGAATTGGGATATGAAGACGAAAAGTTTTCGTATATAGCATTTTCAAAAGTACCTACTCAAAATACGGAGAGTAGAATTTTAAGACATCCTCAGATTTATAAGGGATATGTAAATGTAAAGTTATGTACAAAAGACGGAATTCAAGAAAAGAAATATTCTAAGAAAGATGGAGAAATCTATAAAAGAGTAAGAAAGCTAAATGCTGGGGAAAAAATTTAGATAGTTAAAATATATTGAAAATAGTCTTAAATTGTGATAATATAGGCACAGTAGGGAGGAATTTATATGTTAAAAGAAAAATTAATGGATGATTTAAAAGAATCTATGAAAAATAAAGATGTGATAAGAAAAAATACAATTCAAATGGTAAGAGCAGCAATATTGCAAATAGAAAAAGATAAAGGAATTGAAGTAGAAGATGATAAAATATTAGAGATAATTTCAAAAGAAGTAAAAAGCAAAAAAGATGTATTAAAGGATTTTGAAAGAGCAGAAAGACAAGATTTGATAGACCAAACAAATCAAGAAATATCAGTACTTCAAGAATATTTACCAAAACAATTAAGTAGAGAAGAAATAAAATCAGAATTAGAAAAAATAATTGCAAAAATTGGCGCAACATCAATGAAAGATATGGGAGCGATAATGAAAGAAGCAAAAGCTAAAATGGGTGCTTCTGCAGAAGGAAAAATAATAAATGAAGTAGCAAAAGAAATAATGGGGTTATAGTTGTTATATATAGTGTAAGTAAGAAAAGAAGGAATGGAATTGATATGAAAATAATATATGGTTCTTCAAATGCAAATAAAGTTAAAGATATAAAATCAATAATAGAAGCAAATGGAGAAAAATGGGAAGTAAAATCTTTACAAGATATTGGATTTGTAGGTGAAATCGAGGAAAATGGAACAACATTTAAAGAAAATTCTGAAATAAAAGCAAGAGCTGTTAAAGAATTCTGTGAAAAAAATAATATAGAATATGACATAATAACAACAGATGATGCGGGATTATGTGTTGATTGTTTAAATGGTGAACCAGGAGTTTATTCTGCTAGATATACTGGATCACATTCTGCGAGCCAAGAAGAGATATTAAATAAATTGCTAAAAAATATAGAAAAAACAGGAGACAAGGAAAGAAAAGCAAAATTTGTATGTGTACTTACAAGTTTTCTTAAAGATGGAACTAAGATTGTTTCAAGAGGAGAATGCCAAGGAAAAATTGCTTTAAATGCAAAAAAGCTTGGAGGATTAACTTATTCACCAGTATTTATTCCTAATGGATATGATATACCAATGTCAGAATTAAGTGCAGAAGAATATGAAAAGGCACATAATCACAGAGCATTAGCATTTTCAAAATTGCTAGAAGAAATTAAAAATGTCAAATGAAGGAAAAAGAAAAATAGAGAGAATAAATTAAAAAAAATGAGAAATAATATAACTAGCATATGAAATTTAAAAAAATTGAACCATAATTGGGTTGCAATAAGTAAAAGAATATGCTATTATATTAATAACAAAAAAGAAAAAAACAATGCCCTGCATAGTACGTGTAGCACAGAATTTTTAGAACCTACAAGTTTAAAGAGGGGCCAAAACTTTGGATATGGCGTGCAAGCTTACACTTTTAGCAAATGATAATTACATTTCGAGTAGTAAGAAGCCCAGGAATATTCAAGCAGGCACCCACCTGTCGAAGACAGGTCCTTAAAAATTCAGACAACTTACGGCTAAGGCGGGG
>CAKPDR010000018.1 GCA_934149075.1 uncultured Clostridia bacterium
ATTGTACATGCAGGTGTAGTTCAATGGTAGAACCTCAGCCTTCCAAGCTGATGACGTGGGTTCGATTCCCACTACCTGCTCCAGATAAAACAAACGGAAAATCGTTTGTTTTTATTTTTAGCATTAAGAAAGGTTAAACAAAAAACTTAATGTGCTAAATCAAGCTTTATAAATTAACAATAAAGCTAAAACCTTACTCATATGTTAGAGTATGAGTTATATATCCAAGAGGAGGTGAAAATAATGAACAAATACGAAAGTATTATCATTATTAATCCAAATGTTGACGAAGCAGGATTAAAAGCTTTACAAGACAAATTTACAGGATTAATAAATGAAAATGGAAAAGTAGAAGAAGTTATAGACATGGGAAAAAGAAAATTAGCATATGAAATCAAAAAGAATAAAGAAGCATTCTATGTACAAATTAATTTTGAATCAAACCCAGAAGCTATAGCTGAATTAGAAAGAATCTACAGAATAACAGATGAAATATTAAAATTCATCACAATAAAAAAGTAATTTAAAAGATAAAAATGATAGGAAACATAGGGGCCTGAAATAGAGTAGGAAGGTAAAGTGATAAAATATGAATAAGGTAATTTTAATGGGGAGATTAACAAGAGACCCAGAAGTAAGATATACACAAACAAATAATACAGTAGTAGCATCATTTTCGTTAGCTGTAAATAGAAGATTTGTAAGACAAGGTGAAGAAAGACAAGCAGATTTCATAAACATAGTTGCTTGGAGCAAACTAGGAGAATTTTGCGGTAAATACTTTAAAAAAGGCCAACAAGTTGGAATTATAGGAAGAATTCAAACAAGAACATGGGATGATGATCAAGGTCAAAAACACTATGTTACAGAAGTTGTTGCTGAAGAGGCATACTTTGCAGATAGTAAAAGAGATGGAGAAGGTTCAGGTTCTTCATTTGAAAATACATTTGGAAGTACAATGCCAGGTTCAACTCCATTAGGGGGTTCAGACTTTGAAATGTCTTCAAGTGATGACTTACCATTTTAGAAATTAAAATATAAAAATTATGAGAAAACCATTTTAAAACAAGGAGGGGAAAATAAATGGCAGAAAAAGGTAAAAAAAGAAATAATAGAAATAACAATTATGATGATGATTTTAATCCAAAGTTCAGAAAACAAAGAAAAAAAGTTTGTGCATTATGTAATGACAAAAACTTTGTGTTAGATTACAAAAATCCAGAACAATTAAGAAAATTCATCAATGATAAAGGAAAAATATTACCAAGAAGAACAACAGGAGCTTGCGCAAAACATCAAAGAGACATAACTCTTGCTGTAAAAAGAGCAAGACATATAGCAATATTACCATATTCATCTAAAGACTAAAAATATGATAATATATAAATAAATAGAAAAGAATGAGAGAGTAACTCATGAAGAAAAAGTGCAATGATAATTGACAGATAATCATTGTGCTTTTTAGCTTTATATACATATAAAAAATATTAGGACAAAAAATAAAAAATTAGAAAGATTTTCTTGCTATTTTTAAAATTCTAGTGTATGATATATAAGTAGAAAATATACGAACCAAGTGAAAGGAATGAAAATGGGTATGAAAAAAATAGTTGCAATAATGATGTTACTAATGGCAACAGTAATATTGGGATGTGGACAAGTATATGCAGCAGAAAACATAATAGACGAACAAAATGAAAGCAAATTAATAAAAATAAAAGAAAATACAGCAAAATCATTAGAAGAATATAAACAAAAATATGGTTCAGATGCATATGGGTTAACTGCGTATATATTAAATATTATAAGGATATATAGTATCCCATTGTGTTTCTTAGGAATAGCAATAAGTGCAATATATCAATATATTATAGGAATCAGAAAATTAGATACGCAAGAAAAAGGATTAGTAATGATGATATCATTTATAACTATATTAGTAATATGCCAAATTTTACCTCTTGCATTTGCAATTGTAGTGAAATTTGGAAGGGGGTAACAAATGAAAGTTTTATTTGCAGTAAGTAATGAAAATACGTCACAGGCTATTATAAAAAAATATCAAGCTGAGTATAAAAAAATAATATCATATAAAAATGTTTATTACTTTAATGCAATATTAAAAGAATTACAAAGAGATAAAACATATGATAGAGTAGTAATAAGCGAAGACTTGGAACAATATGTTAACGCAGACTATGAACAAATGGATAAATTTTTATTTGATAGATTAGATAGTATTAGTGATGAAGCTTCAAACTCTAAAGGGGAAGATATACCAATTATTTTAATATGTACAGAACGAAGAAATAAATCAGAACCAATATTGGTCAAATTATTTGGAATAGGAATTTATAATGCTATATTAGGAAATGATAGAAGTGCAAGTGAAGTATGTAAGTTAATAAACAGACCACGTTCTAAAAAAGATGCTAAAATATATTACAAAATAGACGCAGATGACGTATCATATGAAAAAGATGATGAAAATGATGTAAATGAGTTAGAAATACAAAATATATTAGCACATTATAAGAGATTAGGAAATGATGAAGATAGATATGTTGAAAGTTTTGATAGTATAGCTAGCCAATATAATGATGCACAACTAAGAGTAATTAGTAAATGCCTGCCATTAAATGTTAGAGCAGTACTTGAAGAAAGATCTCAAAAATATCAACAGATAAATTCATATACAAATAAAATTTCAGATAAAATACGAGTAGAAAAGAAAAAAGATGATATTGGTACAAGTGAGATATTACTAAAAAATACTCAAACAATAAAAACAAATGAACCAGTAGTAATACCATCAGAAATAGGAGTTAATAAGAAAAAAATATTAACAAGACCTGTAAACAATCAAGCCATAAAACCTAATACAACTATAAAAACTGAAATGCAAAATAACACTAAAAATATTAATACAATATTAAATGAAAATGTTGAAGAAGATGTAGAAGAAGTTCAAGAAGGGGCTATACAACCAGTAAAACGAGGCAGAGGAAGACCAAGAAAGAATCCTACAGAACCTGTAGTTGAACAAGTGAAAAGAAAAAGAGGAAGACCAAAGAAAGTTGTAGAAGAACCAGAACAACCTGAATATGATGAGGAAATTGAAACAACACTACCAGGATTTGAAAATATGGAAGAAGAAACAGCATTACCAGGTTTTGAAAATAGGGAAGAGGAAGAAGAGACAACATTGCCAGGTTTTGAAGGTGAAGAAAAAATAGAATTACCAACACTTGAAGATAGCGATGTAGATGATGAATATACAAATGTATTAAACAATTTAAGAATAGAAAATGAATTGGAAGAAAAAAGTAATAATCAACTTATAAAAGAAGAAAAAGTTGAATATCCAGAATTAAATATAAATAATATAATAAAATCAAATCAAAAAATTGTATCATTTGTTGGAACAAGCAAAAATGGAACTTCATTCCTAGTTAATAATGTTGCAGAAATATTATCCATGAATGGCATAAATACAGCAATATTAGATTTAACTCAAAATAGAAATTCATATTATATATATACAAAAAATGAAGAAGTATTAAGAAATCAATCTAATTATATAACTAAAAATTTAAAGGTTGGTAAAGCAAACGGAATACAGGTACATAGAAATCTAACGGTATATACTTCACCTTTTGAAAATGATGAGAACTTATATGCGGTTGAACCAATAATTGAAACATTAGTAGCAACACACACAGTAGTATTAATGGATTGTGACTTTTTAACACCAGGAAGATATTTTAAATATTCACAAGAAATATATTTAGTTCAATCAATGGATATATTAACAATACAGCCACTTACAGCTTTTTTAAGACAATTAGCGGATAAAGAAATGTTTGAAGAAAACAAAGCAAGAGTTGTATTAAATAAATTTATTGGAACAAAAGAAATTAGTGAGGAGATACTAATAGGAGGAATTTCAATATATAATGATGCAACAATGACATTAAGGAAAGAATTATTTAATAGAAGAACAGTGCCACATGTAACTATACCATTTGACTTAAAGTCATATTTAAAATATTTAGATGGTTTAGTAACATGCGATATATCATTAAAAGGATATACAAAAGAATTTTTACAATGCTTGCAAAATTTAGCAAGTATGGTATATAAAATAGGAAAGACAAGTAAAAAAGATGCAAAATATGCACCACCGTCAATAAGAAATAACAGTAATAATGGTTTTTCACCAAGAATGAACAACACATTAAATCAAATGAAACAAAATTATTAGTATTGGAGGGGAATAAGTTGATATTTATAGTTGGAATACTAGTAGCCATTATAATTGCACTACTGATATATAATATAACGATACACAAAAAAATACAACAATTTAATAACTTAAATAGACAAGCTAATAATTTGAGGGTTTTACAAGATTTTTTAAGCACAATTGGAGAATGCTCTTCAGTAGATGAAAAGATACAAAAAATAAATGAGATATTAATTGAAAAATATGAAATAAAATATTCAACAATTGTAGTATTCAATGGAGCTGAATATCAAGTAAAAGCATCAAATGTAGAGCCAAAGCATTGGAATACGCTTAGTAAATTACAAGATGTTCCAATTTTTAAAGATAGCATAGCTACTGCAACACCCAAATATGTAACAGTAAATGGAGAAAATGAAAGATTACCATATCAAGAAATGGAATTTGGGAGAGCAAAATCTGCAATATTCTTTCCAATATATATAGATAATGTGTATATCGGGTATTGGATAATAGAAAGTGGGGTTCCACATGATTTTGATAATATAGATACCACAATATTTGAAGTAGTAAAGGAAAATATTGTATCAGTATTAAAAACTGTAGTACATCAAAAAACCTTGGAAGCTATAGTAAGAAAAGATTTATTTACAGGTCTATATTCAGAAGAATACTTGTATGGAGAAGGAAAAAAGATAATAGACAAATATACAACGTCAACAGTTTGCATGTTTAGGATAACTAATTTGGAAGAAATAAATGATACTTATTCAAGAAAACTAGGAAATCAAGTAGTGATAGATGTAAGTGAATTTGTAGAAAATAATATATCTAATGATTATTTATTTGTAAGATATATGGGTCCTAAGTTTGCAATAGTATTTTCTGGTGTAGATGTGGAATCAGTAACAACATTTGTAACAGATATGAAAAATGGTGCAGAAGATATAGAAATATCATTGCCATCAAATAACGATGTTGAAGAGATAGAAATTGAAGCAATAGATAGAAAAAAGAAAAAGAAAAAAGAGGAAGAACCACAAATAGTAAAAGCTAAACTTAATTTTGTATTAACAACATATTATAAAGGAACAGGAATGGAAGAGGTATTGAAAAAGCTAGAACAATATATAGATAATGCTGACAAAAGTGAAAATGATATTACAGTTATCTAGTTAAAACAAAAGGAGGTAAAGTATTATGGATTTTGACAAGACAATGAGTTTCAATTTTGAAAAAGAAAAAAATACAAAAACAAAAGAAATATTAAAAGAGGTATATGAGGCGCTAGTGGAAAAAGGATACAATCCTATAAATCAAATAGTAGGATATATCCTATCAGGAGATCCAACATATATAACAAGCCATAAAAATGCAAGAAATAAAATTAGACAGATAGAAAGAGATGAACTTCTTGGAAGTATGGTTAGAGATTATATTGGATTGGAAGAATAGAGGAATATATGAGAATATTAGGAATAGACTATGGAGATGCAAGAACTGGAATTGCTATAACAGATGCGCTAAATATTACTGCACAAGGATTAGAAACTATTCATAATAATAATTCAGATAAGATTATATTAAAAAGAATAGATGAAATACTTGAAGAGTATGAAATAGATACAATAGTAATAGGCAAGCCAATAAATATGGATGGGACATCATCGAAAAGAACAGAAATTACAGAAAAATTTATACATAAATTAAAATGTAAATATAACAAATTAAAAATAGAAATAATTGATGAAAGACTTACAACGGTTGCAGCTCATAAAACCATGAATTTCTTAGATGTAAACAAGAATAAAAAAAGAAATATAGTAGATACTATATCTGCAGTATATATTCTAGAAACATATTTAAATAAAATCAAAAATTAGTTGCCAAAAAAAGAAAAATATTGTATTATATAAAGGAAAATTAAATTTGAAAGGAGCAAGTAATGGAAGACGAGGAATTAGATAATATAATACGTCTAAATGACGAAGATGGAAATGAGGTACAATTCGAATTTTTAGACTTAGTAGAATTAGACAATGAAGAGTATGTTGTATTATTACCAGTAACAGACGAAGGAGAAGAAGAAGAGGGAGAGGTAGTAATACTAAAATTAGAAGATACAGATGACGAATCAGAAGAAGAATCATATATTGGTATTGAAGATGAAGAAATATTAAATAAAGTATTTTCAATATTTAAAGAAAAATATAAAGATGAATTTAATTTTGTAGATGAAGACTAAAGAAGTTGGGGGTGGAAATTGAATTTCTACAATCCCCAACTATTTTTATATATAGGAGTAGTAAGAAACTCTAATCAAGAAAGAACAAAGAAAGGAAGTAATAATATGTCAAATTTTTCAACATGGATGATTGCAATTTTTATGATAATGTTTTGGATATTTAGAGCAATAGTAGCATTATGCACGCAATATTCAATTGATTTTTTAGGATTAGAAGCATATAATTTTAATTTGGAAGTAATAATAGCTTTTGCAACAGTAATTTGTATAGTTTTAGTCGTAAAAAGAATAATGGCAGGATCATTAATTTATCTTGTAATGTATGGTGCATATTTTGGAGAACATCTTGTTGCAAACTTAATAACATTGTTACAAGGTAACACCGCATTAACAGTAGATGCAAGTATGAACCTGATTTCAGATCTTATTGCAATTGTACTTGCTTTATTTTCAGTAGTAGATATGTTAGTTGATAAAGGAAGAAAAGTTAATCCGATTGATAAAAAAACAGATTGGTATTTTAAAAACGAGAAATATGATGAGGAATTGAAGGGAAGAGACCAAAGAGAAGATAAGAATGAATATAAATTCTATTAAGATTAAGCATGTAAAAACACATGCTTAATTTGTTAGTAATAGAAAGGAGCTTTAAATATGATAAAGGTATTATTTGCAACTGAAAATGAAAGCAAAGCAAAAAGATTTAAAAATGAACTATTAAAAAATAATATAGAAATAATTACAATTAATGATATAAAAAACAAAATAGATATTGAAGAAAATGGAAGAAATGCAATAGAAAATGCATTAATAAAAGCAAGAACATATACTAAAGTAATGGACTGTCCAGTATTTGCTATGGATGATAATTTGTACATTGAAGGAATACCTGAAGGCAAGCAACCAGGAATGTATGTGAGAAGAGTTAATGGAAAAAGATTAAGTGATAATGAAATGATAGAATATTATTCTAATTTAGCTCATGATTATGGTGAAAACGGAAAATTAACTTGTAGATGGGTATATGGAATTGCAGTTATAAATAATGGAATTGAATTTACATATACTTGGAATAAAGAAGATTTTTACATAGTAGATAAACCTTCTGATAAAATTAATCCAGGATATCCTTTAAATACAATATCTATTAACAAAAAATTGAATAAATATTTTACAGATATGACAGATGAAGATAGAAAAAAGACAAATGAAGATGAATGTGATGTTGTAAATTTTCTTTGTAAAAATCTAAAAAAATAAGGAAGTGAAAATAATGAATAATGAAAATAAAACAAACATCAACTGGTTTCCAGGTCACATGGCAAAAACAAGAAGACAAATAACAGAAGACTTAAAACTAATAGATGTAATAGTAGAAATATTAGATGCAAGAATACCGGTTTCGAGTCAAAATCCAGACATAAAAGAAATAACCAAAAACAAGAAAAAAGTAGTGGTATTAAATAAATGTGATTTATCAGATGAAAAAGACAATAATAAATGGATGGAATATTTTATAAAACAAGGAAATAAGGCAGTATTAGTAAATTCAAATTCAGGAAAAGGAGTAGATGAGGTAATAAGGCAAATACAAAAAATAATGCAAGAAGAAAATCAAGCATACGCAGAAAAGGGAAGAATAGGTAGAAAAATTAGAGTGATGATTGTAGGGATTCCCAATGTAGGAAAATCATCATTTATAAATAGAATAGCCAAAAAAACTTCAGCAGAAGTAGGAAATAGACCAGGAGTTACGAAGAGAAAACAATGGATTCATGTTAATAATGAAATTGAACTTATGGACACACCAGGTGTACTTTGGCCTAAATTTGAAAGTGAAGCAGTTGCATTAAATTTAGCATATACTGGAACAATAAAAGATAATATATTGGAAATTACAGAAATTGCATATGGATTAACCAAGTTTTTACTAGAAAACTATAAAAAAAGCTTTATTGAAAGATATTCATTTAATGAAGAAACAATAGACGAGATATTAAATCAGGAACAACCAGAAAATCAAAATATATATGAAATTATGCAATTAATAGGTAAAAAAAGAGGTGCAATAATATCTGGTGGAAATATTGATGATGAAAAAACAGCAAAAATTATTTTAGAGGATTTTAGAAGCGGAAAATTTGGAAGAATAACTTTAGAGAAAGTAAAGTAAAATACTTGATTTTATGCATAAATTAAAGTATAATTTATAAGTGTAAAAATAGCCAAAAGAGAAAAAATAAAGTAAAGTTATAAAATATATACATAGAAAGGAAAGACAGAAAATGAAAGCAATAGAAATAAGAAATAAGTATTTAGAATTTTTCAAAAATCATGGACATGCAGTTATACCATCAGCACCATTAATACCAGAAAATGATCCATCAGTATTATTTACAACAGCAGGAATGCAACCATTAGTACCTTATTTATTAGGAGAAAGACATCCAGCAGGAACAAGACTTACAGATTATCAAAAATGTGTAAGAACAAATGATATAGAAGAAGTTGGAGACAACCGTCATTTAACATATTTTGAAATGTTAGGAAATTGGTCATTGGGAGATTATTTTAAAGAAGAGTCAATACAAATGAGCTATGATTTCTTAACAAAAGAATTAAATATACCGGCTGAAAAAATATCAGTAACATGTTTTGCAGGGGATGAAGACTGTCCAAGAGATAATACAACAGCAGAGTGTTGGAAAAAAGCAGGAATACCAGAAGAAAGAATATATTATTTTGGAAAAGATGACAACTGGTGGATAGCAGGAGAAGAAGGACCATGTGGACCAGACACAGAAATGTTCTATGATACAGGTAAGCCAAAATGTAGTCCAGAATGTAATCCTTCATGTGGATGTGGAAAATATGTAGAAATTTGGAATAATGTATTTATGGAATTTTATAAAGACCATGAAGGAAAATATTCAAAATTACAACAACATAATGTTGATACAGGACTTGGACTTGAAAGAATGACAATGTTACTTGAAGGAAAAGAAACACCATTTGAAACTGAATTATTTGCACCTATAATGGGCAAACTAGTAGAGTTACAAAAAGTTGATAATATAGCAAGCAGAAGAATAATTGCAGAACATTTGCGTTCAAGCATGATGATTATATGTGATGGTGGAAGACCAAGTAATGTTGATAGAGGATATATATTAAGAAGATTAATTCGTAGAATGGTTAGACACATGAACAAACTACAAATAGCTTTAGACGAATTATCAACATTAATAGACTTAAATGTGGATAATCTAAAAGAAATGTATCCTGCATTAAATGAAAATAGAGAAACAATAAAAACAGTCATTCTAGAAGAAAAAGACAAATTTGTAAAAACTTTAGCAAAAGGAGAAAAAGAGTTTGCTAAAGAAATTGAAACAGTAAAAGCACAAGGAAAAGATGTAATACCAGGTAAAATGGTATTTAGATTATATGACACATATGGATTTCCACCAGAAGAAACAGAAGAACTTGCTGGAGAAAATGGAATGAAAATTGATAAAGAAGAATTTGAAAAATTATTCAAAGAACATCAAGAAAAATCAAGAGCAGGAGCAGAGCAAAAATTTAAAGGAGGACTTGCATCAACTGGAGAAATGGAAACGAAATATCATACAGCAACACATCTTTTAAATGCAGCACTAAAAATAGTATTAGGATCACATGTACACCAAAGAGGAAGCAATATAACTGCAGAAAGAATGAGATTTGATTTTTCACATCCAGCTAAAATGACAGAAGAAGAGAAAAAGGCAACAGAAGATTTAGTAAATGAATGGATAAAAGAAGCAATTCCAGTTGAACATTTAGAAATGAAAAAAGATGAAGCAATTAGACTTGGAGCAGAAGCAATGTTTATTGAAAAATATGGCGATATAGTATCAGTATATAAAATAGGAGATAAGTCACTTGAACTATGTGGAGGACCTCATGTTCAAAATACTTCAGAATTAGGACACTTTAAGATTAAAAAAGAAGAGTCAAGTTCTTCAGGAGTTAGAAGAATTAAAGCTATATTAGAATAAATTAAATGAAAAGGAAAAAATTATGGAAGATTGTATATTTTGTAAAATAATAAAAGGAGAGATTCCGTCAAGTAAAGTATATGAAGACGAAGAAATACTAGCATTTAATGATATAGATCCAGCAGCACCAATTCATGTATTAGTTATCCCTAAAAAGCATATAACTTCACTTGCAGAAATGGAAGAAGGAGATGAAAAGATTATTAGCAAAATTTATAAAGTTATAAATGAAATTGCAGAAAAACAAGGATTTAAAGAAAATGGATATAGAGTAATAGTAAACTGTGGAAAAGACGGAGGTCAAGAGGTAGGGCATTTACACTTTCATTTATTAGCAGGAACACAATTAGGAGAAAAAATAGTATAAAATACTACCATTTTTTATAGAAATATGTTATAATAGATATATATGGAAAGAATGGAGGTATTTGATATGAATAGTAAATATAGCAATTTCTTAACAATACTTTTGGTAATAGTAATAATAGCAATAATAGGAATAATAGGTTTTTTGGGATATAAATATTATAAAACATATGTAACAAAGAATAGTTCGGAAGAATTCGTAGATACATTTGGAAAGGATACATCAAATAGTGAGAATAAGACAAAAGATAATTCAAATAACGATGATATCACATTTGATGGGGTAGAACAAGGTGGAAGTAATGAAAATACAGCATCATCAACAGGAGGAAAGAAAAAACAATATAATGGATTTGATGTGGCTGGAACAATAGAAATACCAGCAACAGGATTAAAATGCCCAGTGCTAGAACAATATGAATATTCACCAAAAGCGTTAGAAACTTCAGTTGTTGTATTATATGGTGCAGGGTTAAATCAAGTAGGAAATACTACAATAGCAGGACATAATTATAGAAACAATACGTTTTTCTCAAATAATAAAAAATTAAAAAATGGAGATAAAATATATATAACAGATTCTACAGGAAAAAGATTACCATATACAATATATGATAAATTTGAAGCAGCGGAAAATGAATCAGATTACATAACAAGAGATACACAAGGAGCAATTGAAATATCATTAACAACATGTACAGATGATAGTAAAGCAAGAACAATAATATTAGCAAGAGCAGATTCATAGAAAATCAAAGAAGACATGTGTTTAATATAGCATGTCTTCTATTTTTTATTTAATGTAAGAAAGGGTTACAAAAAGATGAATAAAAAACAAGCAGAGGAAAGAATAAAAGAATTAAGAAAAACAGTAGAATATCATGCAAAAAAATATTATGATGAAGATAAACCTGAAATAACAGATTTTGAATATGATATGATGATGTTAGAGCTAAGGACATTAGAAAGTCAATATCCAGAACTCATAACAACAAATTCTTTAACTCAAAAAGTAGGAGGAACTGTAAAAGAGGGATTTCAAAAGGTAGAACATGAAGTACCATTACAGAGTTTACAAGATGTTTTTAATTTTGAGGAAATAGAGACATTTGAGGAAAGAGTTAAAAAACAGGCATCAGAAAATGAAATAGAGAATCCGCAATATGTTGTAGAAACAAAAATAGACGGATTATCTGCAGCATTAGAATATGTAGAAGGAAAATTTGTTAGAGGAGCAACAAGAGGAAATGGATTAGTTGGAGAAGATGTAACAGAAAATTTGAAGACGATAAAAACAATACCACAAGAATTACCAGAGAAAATCAACATAACAGTCAGAGGGGAAGTATTTATATCTAAAAAAGACTTTGAAAAAATGAACCAAGAAAGAGAAGAAAATGAGGAAGAATTATTTGCTAATGCACGTAATGCAGCAGCTGGTTCATTAAGACAATTAGACAGTAATATAACAAAAAATAGACCATTAGACATCTATATATTTAATGTTCAAAAAATTGAAGGAAAAGAATTTAATTCACATTTTGAGGAACTTGAATATTTAAGTAAATTAGGATTTAATGTAAACCCTGTACGCATTTATTGTCAAACTATAGAAGAAGTAAAAAAAGCAATAAATAAAATAGGAGAAGATAGAGAGAAATTAACATATGGAATAGATGGAGCTGTTGTTAAAGTTGATAATTTAAAATTAAGAGAAATAATGGGAACAACAAGTAAAGTTCCAAAGTGGGCAATAGCATATAAATATCCGCCAGAAAGAAAAGAAACAACATTAAAAGATATAGTATGTCAAGTTGGAAGAACAGGTGTAATAACTCCAATGGCAATATTAGATCCAGTAAAAGTTGCAGGATCTACAATATCAAAAACTACGCTTCATAATGAGGATTTCATCAAAGAAAAAGGATTAAAAATTGGAGACAAAGTAATAATACAAAAAGCAGGAGACGTAATCCCTGAAATAGTTGAAACAGTTATTAGTAAAAGAACAGGAGAAGAAAAAGATTTTGAAATGCCTCGCACATGTCCAGTATGTGGTGCTGAAGCAATTAGAGAAGAAGGCGAAGCAGCTGTAAGGTGTACAGGAATTGAGTGCCCAGCTAAACTATATAGAAATTTAGTACATTTTGTATCAAGAGAAGCAATGAACATAGATGGCCTTGGAGAGAATATAATAGGAGTATTACTTGAAAAGAAGATGATTTCCAATATTGCTGATATATAT
Organism: uncultured Clostridia bacterium; assembly: GCA_934149075.1. Lineage (GTDB taxonomy): Bacteria > Bacillota > Clostridia > TANB77 > CAG-508 > CAG-269. Next base: position 13,143 of record CAKPDR010000018.1, read on the forward strand.
GATTTAAAATTTGAAGACATAGCATCATTAAAGAAAAATGGCAAGAAATTTGCACAAAACTTAATTGATAGTATAAATGCAAGTAAAGAAAATGACTTATATAGATTAATTACAGCACTTGGAATTAGACATGTTGGTGTAAAAGCTGCAAAAATTTTAGCTAAACAATATGACAATATGGATAACTTATCGAAAGCAACTATAGAAAATTTGAGCCAAGTAGAAGATATTGGCCCGATTGTGGCTAATAGTATAAGAGAATTTTTTGAGCAGGAACAAACAAAAGATTTAATTAAAAGATTAAAAGATGCAGGAGTCAATATGCAAAGACAAAAAAACGATAATGAAGATGACAGATTTGCTGGAATGACATTTGTATTAACTGGTTCTTTAGAAAAATATTCAAGAGAAGAGGCATCTAATATAATAGAAAAATTTGGAGGAAAAACTTCAAGCTCTGTATCTAAAAAAACAAGCTATGTTTTAGCTGGAGAAGATGCAGGAAGTAAACTTACAAAAGCACAAAGTTTAGGAGTACAAATTATAACTGAGGAAGAATTTGAAAAAATGTGTTTATAAAAGGGACAAAATGTACCCGGTACAAAATTGCCCAATCAAAAGAAAGGAATTTATATGGAAAATTATACATTTGAAGATATGTGGCTAGATTTAAAAAATGGATATCAGATATATTACACATATGTGAGAAATAGATATGTATTATTTAAGACAGCTAAAAATTGTTACACGCAAAAATTACTATCAGATAATCCTAAAAATCCTCAACCAAGAATGACAATGCTAACATTAAAAAGAGTTAAAGAGATATTCCCTAATATGGAAGACATTGAATATAAAATAGGAATATATGATGAGGATAATTTAAAGAAAGAATAAATTTTTATGAGAACAAAGTAAAATACAATACCTTAAGATTGAAATTGAAATAGGAGAGTATTTAGTATATGGAAATTATAGATGGAAAAAAATTAGCAAAAGAAATTAGAGAAAAATTAAAATTAAAAAGTAATGAACTAAAAGAAAAAGGAATAAATCCAAAGCTTGCAGTAATAATGGTTGGAGACGATAAAGCATCACAAGTATATGTGAAAAATAAAAGTAAGGCATGTAATGAAATAGGAATAGAATTTGAAGAATTTATATTAGATAAAGATATAAGACAAGACGAATTAATAAATTTAATAGAAAAACTAAATAATGATGACCATATACATGGTATCTTATTACAAAGTCCAATTCCTGCACATTTAGATATAAACGAAGCATTTAAAACAATAAATCCTGAAAAAGATGTTGACGGATTTAATCCTGCAAATATTGGAAAACTATGCTTAAATCAAGATACATTCGTATCTTGCACTCCATATGGAATCATGAAAATGTTTGAAGCATACAATATTGACTTAACAGGAAAGAATGTTACAATTATAGGAAGAAGTAATATAGTAGGAAAGCCATTAATACAATGTTGTTTAAATAAAAATGCAACAGTAACAGTATGTCATTCAAAAACAAAAGACTTAAAAGAACATACTAAAAATGCAGATGTAGTTATTTCTGCAATTGGAAAATCAAAATTTGTTACTGAAGACATGATAAAGTCAGGGGCAGTAGTAATTGATGTTGGCACAAATAGAGGAGAAGATGGAAAAATAACAGGTGACGTTGATTTTGAAAATGTAAGTAAAAAAGCAAGTTATATAACACCGGTTCCAGGTGGGGTGGGACCTATGACAATAGCAATGCTTATGAACAATGTAATAAAAGCAACAACAGGAATTTTAAATAAAAATAATTAGGTTTAGGGGCATATATAGATTATTGAGTCTATATATGCTTTTTGGCGTTTAAAAAGGTAGAATTGGAGTGAGTAAATTGATGAAAATAGAAAAAATAGTAATAAATTCAAATGAATATCCAGAGAAGTTAAGATACATATATGACTCTCCATTACAATTGTATGTGTTAGGAAATAAGAAAATATTAAATCAAAAAGCAATTGCAGTTGTTGGAGCGAGAAAAGCTACAGAATATGGTAAAAAAATGGCTTATAAATTTTCGAAAGAACTTGCTGAAAAGGGAATTAATATAATAAGTGGTTTAGCAAAAGGAATTGATTCATATGCACATTTAGGAACAATACAGGCTCAAGGTAAAGTTATAGATTCAAGAAAAATAGGTAAAACGATTGCAGTAATGGGAAGCGGATTTAATAATATATATCCAAAAGAAAATATTGATTTAGCAAGGAAAATAATAAAATCAGGAGGATGTATAATTACTGAATATTCAGAAGAAACCAAACCGGAAAAATTAAATTTTCCCAAAAGGAATAGAATTATTAGTGGGTTATCAAATGGAGTATTAGTTGTAGAGGCTAGTAAAATAAGTGGAGCTTTAATAACTGCTGATTTTGCACTAGAACAGGGAAAAGAGGTTTTTGCTTTACCAGGAGATATAACAAGAGAACAAAGTGAAGGGTGTAATGAATTAATAAAAGATGGTGCTAATATAATAACAAATAGCCAGGACATATTTAACATGATATAATTAATTACTGGATAGTTACGATTCACAGCCATTTAAAATATTATGTATGTTGAGAGCCCTCCTAGGTGATTACATATATTTGAGATTGTGTCCGTTTGATTGGAGTGAAAAATAGAAAATTTTAAATAAAAAACCGAGGAATGCTCACGGAAAAAACGTATATATGTATATGATTTGAAACATTTTCTCGGCTCAATATGCAACATAAGAATTTCTAAAATAAATTTATGGCACCCTTCCACTCTCGTGAACTCTTTCCATAAATTTATTTAAGAAATTCTAATATTGCTCCAATCACATTTGAAAAGTTTAAACTCATATACATATATACGTTTTTAGCCTGAGTGAGAGAGGCTCAGTTTTTTATGGTAGATTTTCTTTTTGAACGTAATGAACAGGACACAATCTCAAATATATGTAATCACCTAGGATGGCTCTCAACATACATAATATTTTAAATGGCTGTGAATTGAAATACTGGATAATGTTTTACTTTAAATAATACAAAGAAAGACTTGAAAATAAAAATAAAAATGTGTATACTAAAATTATAAAAAAGCTATTATATGTAGAGTGAAAGGATGAAGTTAATGGAAAATGAAGGAATAGAAAGTTTAGTTAATTTAATAAATAGAATAGAAGTAACAAATGAGAACAAAGAACAAGTAGATGAAATGAAATATTTAATAGAACAAAAAGATTATGCAAAAGTTATAAAAATATTAAACAAATTAAAAGATGAAGGCAAAATCAAACTAAAAAATATACCATTAAAAATAAAACGGACATGATTCTGAAAATTGGGATGAGGACGAAGATGAAGAAGATGATGATTTTAGAGAAGAATTTGAAACAATTGATGAAGAATATGATGATAGTGAAGACGATGGAATCTATCCCAAGGCACTATCAAATATCGAATTGGAAGAGGATTATATAGGATTATTATTAGAAACACCAAAAGTAATATCAATGTATTATATTTTACATGAAGATTGTTTTTTTGAAAGTGATGAATTATTAAATATATATAAAAGTATACTATTTACAGAAGGACAAGCATATGCACCACAAATTGCAAAAAATGAATTTAATTTTGCAAAAGAAAGTCCAGAAACATACAAAAAGAAAATAGAATTAAAAGAAAAAGTGGAAGATGAAGATCTTAATCTAGAAAAAATATATGTGCAATTACGTAAATTATTTGAAATAAGAAAAAACTATTTATCAAACCCTATAAAAGAAACTCAAAAACAGATAATTGAGATTTTAAAATATGAATTATATGATCAAATGACAATACAGGAAGTAAAAAATGCTATAGTACAAATAACATCAACAGAAAAATTTAAAAGAGCAGTATTAAGTAAAGGAATTACAAATTTTTTAATAACAGGGGATAATAGCTTAACAACAGGTTTACAATTACCATTTGCAATATTAAGTAGTGTTTTTAAAGGGATTAGAAAAGGTGAAACAATGGCATATGCAATGCCATCAAACTCTGGTAAAAGTAGATTTACAATAAATTTAGCATCATATTTAGCATTTATACACAAGAAAAAAGTATTGATAATATCTAATGAAATGTCAGAAGAAAAAATGAAATTATGCTTAATAACGACGATTCTGAATAATAAAGAAATTCAAAAATTGCATGGACAAAATATATCTAAAACAGAAGGAGAACTATTAGAATTTAAGTTTAGACCAGATGAAGGGGTAAACGTAGAAGTTGATGAAGAAGGATTTATAAAAAAACAACCAAATGAAAGCCAAAAAAACTTTGCAAAAAGGCTTATGGATATATCTAAAGAATTTAGACAAACAATAGCAGTTACAAAATGGATAGAAACACAAATAAATAATTCAATATATTTTGTTAATATTACAAATCATACAAATGATGAATTAGAAAAAGTTATTTTAAATTATTACTATAAAGAAAAGATTGAATATATGTTTTATGACACATTAAAAACAGATACAGAAAATATAGGAAATGGAGAAGAATTAAAAAAGACAGCAACAATTCTTTCTAATTTAGCTCAAAATTTAAATATATTTATTGCATCATCACTACAATTAACAGAAAGTGTAACATTGCCAATAAACTTAAGCATAAATGATTTGGCAGTTAGTAAAACAGTCAAAGAAGTATTAGATACATTATGTTTAATAAAACAAATATATACTGAAGATTTGGATAAATATGAATATTCGTTAGAAGAAGTCGATAATACATTTTATGATTTGAAAAAATTTAAAGATCCAGATGTCAGATATTATGCATGTGTTGTTGATAAAAACAGAGCTGGTGCAAAACCTAAAGTTGTTTTTAGATTAAATCTTGCATATAACATGTGGGAAGAGTTGGGATATTTAAGATTAAAATAAAATTTTAAATATTTATTATATAATGTAAAGAAAAACGGAAGTGTTTATGATATACTTAGAAATGTATAATATATCTTTTTGGAGACGATTGAATGAACAAAGAAATTTTAGAAATAGATAAATTAACTCCATTTGAAGAGGTAATACAGTTTGCAGAAGAAAATGGAAGAATGCCAAAGGTCTCAAAACAAAAAACATCAGAGATAACAGAAAAAGAAAGAGAGGAATGTAATTTATATGCTAAATGGATTAGAACAGAAGAAAAGAAAATTCTTGAAGAATATGAGGGTCAGCCATTAGAAAATGTGCCTGAAGAATATAGAGAAAAAATAGCAAAATTGAGAACTTATGGGTTGGGAACTAAGCCAAGTAAATTAAGACAAGCTAAAAAACAACGAGATAATGCTAAGTCTAAGAATGATCAGGCAAAAGAATTAGAAAAACAAGTATCAGAACAACTAAAGAAAAGAGGTCAAGTTCATGAAGAACAATAAATTAATAATTTATAAAAAGAGTATCTTTAGAAAAATAAGTGAATTTTTTAAGAATATATTTTCAAAGAAAAAAACATTGCAAAATGAAGATGTTATAATAAATAATGATAAAAATAACAGCTTTATCCAGAATGTTCGAATAAGAGAAAATAAAGAAGACTTACGACTAATTCAATTAAAACATCAATATGAACAGGGAGAAATAGATGAGGAAGATTTATCTGAAGAAGAAATTGATAAATTATGTGACTTATATAAAAAAGAAACAGAGAAATTAAATATTGATACTGAAAAAAGAAAGAATCATATTGTACAAATGTTGAAAGAACTAAAAGAAGTATAATAGTTAATGATTCTATGTCAATATGTTTGTAAAACAAGTGGAGTAATTTCTGCAGAGTTACAGAGTAATTGTAAAGTAATTGGTAATGAAAGAAGTGCTAGTTATGAAGAGACTAATATAAAGAATATTATTGAATATATTGAACGCATAGAGATAAAATAAAATCAAATGTTCTAATACAACCCCTATGTGAATACAATTAAACAAAAAAGTATTCATATGGGGGTTTCATAATGAAAAAAATAGTTTCACATAATGCGTCAGTAAGTGGAAAAAAGGAAATAGAAGAACGAGCAATAAACTTGGCGCAATATATTATAGATTCAAAAGATACAGTAAGGGGAGCGGCAAAAAAATTTTGCATAAGTAAAAGTACAGTACACAAAGACGTAACAGAAAGACTTATGCAAATTAATCCATTACTTGCAAAAGAAGTAAGAGGTATATTGAATGAAAATAAAGCAGAAAGGCATATAAGAGGAGGAATGGCAACAAAATTAAAATATATGAAAAAATAATAAAGGTATTGCAATTTTTTACAAAAGATTATAAAATATAATTACGGAGGAAAAAATATGAATGTTGTAATAGAAGATGAAAGTAAAAAAAATAAAAGATTAAAAATACTATATATCACAATACTTGCTATATGTGCAATAGCGGTAATATTAACAATAACTTTACAAATTGTAAAAAATAATAAAGAAAAGAAGGAAGAATTGTTACATGCATTAAGTGAAAGTGAAATAGACAAATATAAAAATGAATTTAATGATATATTTCAAAATAAAGTAAACTATGCAGAAAACAACAGTTATAAAATTACAAAAATAGAATCAAAAGAAGAAATTGTCTATATAGGGTATCAAAATAATGAAAAGAAGTTAAACGACTATGAATTAGATGTAAACATACCATATATAAACATAAACAATGAAAAAGTCAATGAATTCAATACACAAATAAAAGATATTTTTGAGAAAAAAGCAAAAAGTATTTTAAATACCCAAAGTGGAAATATAGTATATAGTGTAAAATATAGTGCATATATATCAAATAATATATTATCATTGGTTATAAGATCAACGTTAAAAGAAGGAACAAATCCGCAAAGAGATATAGTTCAGACATATAATTATGACTTAATAAATCAAAAAGAATATACAATAGATGATATTCTTCAAGCCAAAGGAATTACTAAAAAAATAGCTAATCAAAAGGTAAAAGAAGAAATAAAAGATGCACAGCAAAAATCAGAAAGTCTACAAAAAATTACAGGAGCATCTACATATACAAGAGATTATACAAGTGATATATACAATATAAATAATGTAACAGAATATTTCTTAGGAGAGAATAATGCGCTATACATAATTTATGCATATGGAAATGAAAATAATACAAATGAAATGGATGTAATAGTAATGTAATAAGAAACGGTCTAGATTAACTAGGCCGTTTTTGAAAATAAAAGGGGATGTTTGTAATCAGTTCTTACTGACTATGCTTATAATATATCAATTAATTTTGTTCATTGTGTGAACTTAAAGTGAAAATTTGAAAAATTAAGGAGTTTCTTCAAGTGTAACAGTTACTTCTTTTTCTTGTCCACTTCTATTAACTTTCAAAGTCATTGTATCACCAATTTGGTGAGAATTTTTAATTTCATTTAATTCATCCATTGTCTTAATATCTTTTCCATCAGCTTGAATTATAACATCGCCAGATTGTAATCCAGCTTTTTCAGCAGGTGAAAAGCTTTGAACAGTTTTTACATAAACACCTAATACTAAATTATATCTTTTAGCAGTAGAATCATCCAAATCAATTCCTGAAATACCAATATATGGTCTTAATACTTTATTGTGATCTTTTAATTGTGAAATTACATCAAGAGTAGAATTTATTGGAATAGCAAATCCAATTCCTTCAACACCAGAGCCAGAAAGTTTCAAAGTATTGATACCAATAACTTTTCCATCACTATTAACAAGAGCACCACCACTGTTACCAGAGTTTATAGCGGCATCTGTTTGAATACATACATATTTAGTTCCTTCAGATTCAACTTCTCTATTAACAGCACTGATAATTCCTGTAGTAACTGTAGTATCTAATCCTAAAGGGCTACCAACAGCCATTACAAATTCTCCAACAACAGCTTGATCAGAATCCGCAAACTCAGCAGCTGTTAAATCAGTCTTATCTATTTTCAAAACAGCTAAATCAGTTTGTGAATCTTTACCTACAATTTTTGCATCATAAGTCTCATCAGAACCATATAATTTTACCTTAACAGATGTTGCTTCAGAAATGTCATAATATGAATAAGAATTAGATGAACTTGTATCTACAACATGGTTATTTGTAACGATATATCCGTCTTCACTAATTATTATTCCTGAACCTGTTGCTGTTGCGGTTGAAGTAGATGGTGAACCAAATCCAAAGATAGAATTTGATGTAGTTGTGTAACTTACTTCAATACCTACAATTGAAGGTAAAATTTTATTAGCAGCAAAAACTGCTGTATTTGAATAATTTGAAAGCGATATTAAATTTGTTGAAGTACCTTCTGCATTAGAAGCAGATGTAGAAGTTTGCACTGTTGAATTAGTAGTATTTTTTCCTATTAATTTTTCTTTTACTGATGGAACGCCAAAACAAGTTCCAATTACTAAAGAACAACCAACTACTCCGCTAAAAAATGGTAGTAATATTGACTTTCCAAATCCGTTTGAATTTGATTTATTAAAATTTGCTTTTGAAGTTTTACTTGAAATAACCTCAAATCTGTTTTCATTTTCGTCCATTTTTAGGACCTCCTTTGTTTTTATCTTTTTACTGTTTATATAATACACAATATTTGTGAAAGAATTGTGAAAAAAGTGTAAATAAATAAAAATATTTCTTTTTTCCTTGAAAATAAAATCTACAATATATATAATATATGTAAGTTTGGGATGAGAGGATGAATAAAAATGGAAAAACAAAAAGGTGTAGCAATACCGGTACTAATTATTGGAGTAGTTATAATAATAGCTATTGCATCAATTATAGTACACTATGCAGAAGATATGGTAGAAGAAAATAGATTACAAGACCTAAGAACAAATATGTTATTAATACAGGCTGAAACAAAAAAGGATTTAGAAGAAGTTTGTTTTCAAACAGCCAATTTGGATGCAAAAAAAGAAGAAGACTTAGCAAAAATAAATGAAATTAAAAAAGAAAAATTAAAAGGGATAATAGCTCAAGAATCAGAAGTGAAAGACAGTATACCACAAGAAATTAGTATAGATGAAAATTGTTATTATTTAGATGAAACAAATTTAAATGAAATTGGAGTAAAAGACTTAAACCCAGAAAAATACGGATATTTTATTGTAAAATATAATTTTGAAAATATAACAGTAGAAGTAATAAACACAAAAGGATATGAAGGAAAATATACATTAACACAGTTAATTGAAGAGTAGCAGTGGAAGGAATGAAATAAAAATGAAAGAAAAAGAAGAAGCCAGACTAATATTATTAAAAGAACAAGAAAATGAATTAAGAAAAAAAGGATTTAATACAATTTGTGGTATAGATGAAGCGGGTAGAGGTCCATTAGCAGGACCTGTTGTTGTAGCCTGTGTAATAATGCCGGCAGATTCTATGATTGAAGGAGTAAATGATTCAAAAAAAATTTCAGAGAAAAAGAGAGAAAAATTATACGATCAAATTCTAGAAGAAGCAATTAGTTATGGAGTAGGAATTGTAGGACAAGACGAAATTGATGAAATTAATATTTTAAATGCAACAAAAAAAGGATTAACAATGTCTTTACAAGAATTAACTGTAAAACCGGATTTAATTATAGTTGATGCATTAAATCATATTGATACATTAGGGATTCCATATGAATCTATTATAAAGGGAGATGCTAAATGTTATTCTATAGCAGCAGCATCAATAATTGCAAAAGTAACTAGGGATAGAATTATGCGCGAATGGGATAAAGTTTACCCTGAATATGGATTTGAAAAACATAAAGGATATGGAACTGCCGCACATATTGCGGCCATTAAAGAATATGGACTTTGTCCAATACATAGGAAAAGTTTTACAACACACTTTGTATAAAATTAAAATGGAGGAAGGAATGAATATATTAGAAATTATAGCTAAAAAGAGAGACGCAAGAGAATTAAGTAAAGAAGAAATAGAATATTTTATAAAAGGATACACAAATGGAGAAATACAAGATTATCAAGCATCAGCCTTAGTAATGGCAATATATATAAATGGTATGAATGATAGAGAAATAACAGATTTAACATTAGCAATGGCATATTCAGGAGAAGTGCTTGATTTGTCATGTTTTGGAGAAAATGTAGTTGACAAACATAGTACAGGAGGAGTTGGTGACAAAGTTTCTATAGTGTTACTGCCAATAATTTCTGCAATGGGAATACCAGTTGCAAAAATGTCTGGAAGAGGTCTTGGATTTACAGGTGGTACAGTTGATAAAATGGAATCAATACCAGGATATCAAACTAATGTAGGAATTGATGAATTCATTTCAAATGTGAAAAAAATAGGAATAAGTATGATAGGTCAAACAATGAATTTAGCACCAGCAGATAAAAAAATATATGCCTTAAGAGATACAATTTCATGCGTTGAAAATATTCCACTTATAGCATCTAGCATAATGAGCAAAAAAATAGCAAGTGGTGCAAATAAAATTGTTATAGATGTTACAGTTGGAAAAGGTGCTTTTATGAAAACAAAAGAAGATGCTCAAAAATTAGCTGAGCAAATGATAAGAATTGGAAACCTTGCAGGAAGAGAAGTAAGATGTGTTTTAACACCTATGGATGAACCACTAGGATATGCTGTAGGAAATTCTTTAGAAGTAATAGAAGCAATTAATTTCTTAAAAGGAGATATGCCAAAAGATTTGAAAGAGGTTGTATTCGAACTTGGGGCTAACATGCTTCAACTTGCAGGAAAAGGAGACAATATAGAAGAAAATAAATTAAAAATGTTGGAAACAATTGAAAATGGTTCTGCTTATAACAAATTAGTAGAAATGGTACAAAATCAAGGTGGAGATGTATCATATTTAGAAGATACAACAAAGTTTGAAAAATCAAAATATATTTCAGCAGTTGTAACTGAAAAGATAGGAAAAGTTCAAGAAATAAATGCTGAAGAAATCGGAAAATTGGCATGTTATCTAGGAGCTGGAAGAATAAAAAAAGAAGATAAAATAGATGCTAATGTTGGGATTATTTTAAATAAAAAAGTAGGAGATGAAGTACTAGAAGGAGATTTTTTAGCATATATATGTGCAAATGATGAAATAAAATTAAGATATGCTGAAGACAAATTGCTTGAAATATATAAAATAAAAAATGATTGTATTATATAATCAAAAAAATATCATTTTGACGTTCAACTGCGGACGCTCCGCTATTTAAAATTTGTTTACAGCAAATTTTAAACACCTTGTTGAACTTTAAATTGATATTTCTTTGATTAATATTAATATTACTATTACAGGATTATTAAAAAATTTAGTTTACATATTGAAAAAGAAAAAAATTATGTTATAATATATATTGTAATAAAAATTAGGAAAAAAGAAAGGAAGATAGACAATGAAAAAAGATAAAAAAGAAAAACAAGAACAAGTAAAAGTAAAAGTTAAAAATAAAATAGATGTACAAAAAATATTTTCAAAGGCAATGGCATTATTTTTATTAGTATTAATGGTATTAGCATCATGCTCAACATGTATATATTTTGTAATACAAAATATAAAATAAATACATAGGGAGAGATGAATATGAGTAACATAGGAATAATATTAAATAATTTTTATGAACAAAATATATTAACATATATAAAAATGTATCAAGAATATCCAGTAAAAATAATTTCATTAGTACTTGATATTGCAATAGTAATATTTTTAGCATATGAATTATTAAGAATAGTAAAAGACTCTAGAGCTTGGCAATTAGTGAAAGGAATTGCATTTTTGGTAATAGCAACAGCACTAAGTGGAATATTAAAATTACATATATTAAATTATATATTATCAACAGTAATGGATTGGGGAGTAATACTTATAATAATAATATTTCAGCCAGAGATAAGAAGAGCTTTAGAACAACTTGGTGGAACAAATAAATTTTCAAGATTTTTTGGTTTTGATAAGGATATAATAACGAAAACCAAAGAAGACATATACAAAATAGTTATAGCAACATATGAACTTGCAAAAAATAAAACAGGAGCATTAATTGTAATAGAAAGAGACATACAAATAAAAGATATAATATCAACAGGAATTCCTATGAATGCTGAAGTATCACCACAATTATTAGTAAATATATTTATACCAAATACGCCTTTACATGATGGAGCGGTAGTAATAAGTAATAATAAAATAGCTGCTGCAGCATGTATGCTACCACTAGCAGGTGATCAAGACATAGCAAAAGAACTTGGAACACGTCATAGAGCAGGAATTGGTATATCAAAGGAATCAGATAGTATAGCAATAATAGTTTCAGAAGAAACTGGAAAAGTTTCAGTTGCAAAAGATGGAACATTAATTGCAGATGTTAGAGAAGATGTTTTGAAAAAAATTTTAATTAGTAATATAGTTACCAAAAGATTAAATGAAGCTAAAGCGAAAAAAGCTAAAAAAAATATTAAAGAAACTGTAAAGGATTTTTTGGGAAAGTTTAAGAAAAAAGAAGATAAAAAAGCAAATTAAGAAAAAGGTGGCAAATATAGCCACTTTTATTAATTAAAGGAAGTGATAAAAATGAGAAATATAAAACTAACAATTGAATATGATGGAAAAGATTTCAATGGTTGGCAAAAACAACCTAAATATAGTGATTTGAACATAATTTGATTTTATTTCAAAGTATGTCAAACACTATATATAAC
>CAKPDR010000019.1 GCA_934149075.1 uncultured Clostridia bacterium
AACAAGGGTGTCCCCTCTGGTAACTTTTTTGACCACTTATGGGTGTCCCTACTGGTAACATGTCTTTACTGATAACTATTGGCAAACTCCCATTATAGAAAATCCATTATCAACATGAATTATTTCTCCAGTAATAGCAGAAGATAAATCACTAAATAAGAAGCTTGTTGCATCACCAACCTGTTTAGGAGTAATATTCTGATGTAATGCAGAATTTTTTTCAACAACATTTAAAATTTCATTAAAATCTTTAATTCCTTTTGCAGAAAGAGTCTTAATTGGACCCGCGGATATACCATTTATCCTAATATTTTCTTTTCCCAAATCCTTTGCTAAATATCTTATATTTGATTCTAGTGCTGCCTTTGCAGCACCCATAACATTATATCCTTCAATCGCTTTTTCAGAGCCATAATATGTATATGAAACAATACTTGAATTTTTATTTAATAAATCTAATTCTGTTGCAATTCTTGCAATAGCAATTAAAGAATATGCACTAACATCACAAGCATGCGCATATCCACTTCTTGATGTCAATATAAAATTATTTCTTAAGTCTTCTGTATTTGCATGTGCTATAGCATGAAGAATACCATCAATTTTGCCATGTTCCGCTCTTATCTGTTCAAAGCACTCTTTTATGCTTTCATCTGAACTAGCATCACATGCATAAACTGAAGAATTAGGAATTTCATCAGTAAGTTCTTTCACCTTTTCAATTTTTTCTTTAGAACCACATGTAAATATTACTTGTGCACCTTGTTCATAAGCTGATTGTGCTGCTCCCCATGCAATACTCCACTTATTTCTTATTCCCATTATTAATACTTTTTTTCCTGTTAAAATCATTTTTATAACCTCCACGTATAATAAATTTAATCATTGGGAAATTTTGTACCGGGTACATTTTTTCCCGTTTCCAATCTTTCTAAATTTCTCATATCTTTTTTCAATCAACTCTTCCTTGGAAATTTTATTTAATTCTTTTATAGCATTTACAATATATATTTTTAAATTATTTGAAACTGCCACAAAATCTTCCTGTGCTCCATTTTTAGGTTCTGCAATTATTTTATCTATAACTCCAAACTCCTTTAAGTCTTGAGCTGTTATTTTCATGTTTTCAGCAGCCTCACCTGCTTTGGAAGAATCTTTATATAAAATACTAGCAAATCCCTCTGGTGAAAGTATTGAATATACTGCATTTTCAAGCATAATAATTATATCACCGACTCCTATAGCTAAAGCTCCTCCACTTGATCCTTCTCCAATTACAACACATACTACTGGTACTTTTAATTGTGACATTTCCATCATATTTTTAGCAATAGCTTCTCCTTGTCCTCTTTCTTCTGCTCCAACTCCAGGATAAGCACCTGGCGTATCAATAAATGTTATTATTGGTCTGTTGAATTTTTCAGCTTGTTTCATTAATCTTAACGCCTTCCTATATCCTTCTGGATTTGGCATTCCAAAATTTCTTTCCATATTTTCTTTAACATTTTTTCCTTTTTGTTCTCCTATTATAGTTACAGGAATACTTTTATTTGAATCTATTTCTAATAATCCAATTCCTCCAATAATTGACTTGTCATCTCCAAAATTTCTATCACCATGTAACTCTATAAAATCTGTAAAAATTTCATTTATATAATCCATTGCTTTTGGTCTTTCTGGCATTCTTGCAATACATACTCTATCCCACGCTGTTTTCAACTGTTTCAACTCCTTTCACTAATCAGGAAATTTTGTACCGGGTACATTTTTTCCTTTTTCATATTAATGTAATTTTATTATTTTGTATAATGTATTCTTCATATCTTTTCTTTCAACTATTTTATCTATAAAACCATGTTCTAATAAAAATTCTGATTTTTGAAATCCTTCTGGCAATTTTTGCTTTATTGTTTGTTCTATTACTCTTGGTCCTGCAAAGCCAATTAAAGCATCAGGTTCTGCTAAAATTATATCTCCTAAACTAGCAAAACTAGCTGTAACTCCTCCTGTTGTTGGATCCGTAAGAACTGATATATACAATAAGCCTGCTTCATTATGTCTTGCCAATGCAGACGATGTCTTCGCCATTTGCATTAATGAAATTATCCCTTCCTGCATTCTTGCTCCACCTGATACACAAAATATTATTAATGGTATATGCTTTTCTATTGATGTTTCTATTGCTAATGTTATTCTTTCTCCAACACAACTTCCCATACTTCCCATCATGAAATTTCCATCCATAACTGCTATTACAACTGATTCTCCATTAATTTTACATGTCCCACATTTAACTGCTTCTTCTATTTTTGTTTTTTCTTTTAATGCTTCTACTTTTTTTAAATATCCCTCAAATTTTAATGGATCTTTTGTTAAAATATCTGCTCCAATTTCTTCAAATGAACCTTCATCTGCTATTTGTTTTATTCTTCTTCTTGCAGATATTCTGAAATGCTTACCACAATTGGGACATACACTGAAGTTTTTGTGTACATCTTCTTTATATAAGATTTCTTTACAATTATCACATTTAATCCATTTTCCTATTAACATATCTGATGCTTTTTCATTTTTTATTCTCTTTTCCTCTTTATTGACTTTTTTTACTTTGTCAATTACCATATTATTATTTCCTCCTACTAAATTTATATCTTCATAAATTCAATATTTTGTATTATATATTTAATAAATCTTTTTTTCAATTAGACTGAATAGTCAAGATAGTCAACAAAAAAGCTGATGTAGAAAACTTATATGTAAGTCTTCTACACCAACTTCTATTATTAAACTATTTTATTTATAGTATTTTCATCATAAAATCATTTATTCTTAGATTCTTACAATTCCTCCAAGAACTTTTTTGTCTAAACCCATAGAAAAAGTTTGTGCTCCACCTAAAAGAACTACAACATCACCTTTTTCAAGGATTTCTTTATCTTTTAATTTTTGAATTCCTTTTTCAACAGTCTCTTCGATTGTTTCTTCACCTTCTACAAATATTGGAGTAACATTCCAAGCTAATGCTAATTGACGGAAAGTTCTCTTATTATCTGTTATAGCTAAGATTGGGCATCCAGCTCCTAATCCAGATAATCTTCTTGCAGAATCACCTGTATGTGTATATACAACAATTGCATCAGCATTGAAGTTTTTAGCTGTTACACATGAAGAATAAGCAATTTTTGTTTCATCATCTGATAAATCAAGCTCTTCATTGTTATCAAATCTTTTCCAATAATGAATTTCTGGTTCTACTCTGTTTGCTATTTTAACCATTGTTTCAACACATTCTACTGGATAATCACCTTGTGCACATTCTCCTGAAAGCATTATTGCACTTGTTCTATCATAAATAGCATTTGCTACGTCACTTGCTTCAGCTCTTGTTGGTAATGGTTGATGTGTCATTGATTCAAGCATTTGTGTAGCAGTGATAGCTGGTTTGAATATTTTGTTAGCTGTTCTGATAATTCTCTTTTGAACTACTGGTGGTTCTGTAAAATCTGTTTCTGTAGCCATGTCTCCACGAGCTATCATTTGAGCATCTGCTTCTCTTAATATATCATCTAAGTTTGATAAACCTTCAACATTTTCAATTTTTGTTATGATTTGGATATCTTTTCCACCATTTTCATCTAATACTTTTCTAACTTGTCTAATATCATCTAAGTTTCTTGCAAATGATATTGCAACAAAATCATAATCATGTTCACAAGCTGTTTTTAAGTCTGCTATATCTTTTTCAGCTAGTCCTGGTAATCTTATTACTGTTCCAGGTAAATTCATTGTTTTTCTGCTTCCTAATCCATTTCCATGAACTACTGTTGTAACTATATCTTTTCCAACAACTTCGTCAACTTTTAATTCTATAGCTCCATCATCGATTAAGATTTTTGTTCCTGGTTGAACATCTTTGTATAATTCTTTATATGTTACAGAAACTTTTTCTTCATCACCTGTGATATCTTCATTTACTAAAGTGAATTTTTGTCCATCTTTTAATTGAATTTTTGTATTTTTTCCTGTATATAACATTCCTGTTCTTATTTCAGGACCTTTCATATCTAATAACATTGGAATTGGTAAATCTAATTCTTCTCTTAATTTTATGATTCTTTCTGATTTTTCTGATTGTTCATCCCAACTTCCATGTGAATAATTTATTCTGCATACATTTAATCCTGCTTTAAATAATTCTTCTAGTTTGTTTTCACTTGCTGGTCCTATTGTTCCTACAATTTTTGTTTTTCTTAAATTTTTCACTTTAAATTCCTCCCTAATTTTTACAATTATTGTTATTATACCTTTTTGTTAAAAACTTATTCATTATAATATAACTTTTCCACCACAAAAACGCCCACTAAGTCGGCGTTTGCTGTCTTACTATTCTTCTACTTTTTTTGCAACTATTTCTTTTCCATCATAATATCCACATTTTGAACAAACTCTATGTGGCATTACTGGTTCATGACAATGTGGGCAAGTAGCATATTTAGGTTGTTCTACTTTCCATGTTGATCTTTTAGAATGTGTTCTAGCTTTTGACCATCTTCTTTTTGGTTGTGCCATCTTAATCCCTCCTCGCATATAAGATATATGTATATATCCATCATTTTTTACCTTATTTTTGTCACTATAAAATTATACAAGCATTTTCGAATTTTGTCAACATTTTTTTGATAATTTATGCAACTTTTCATTTATTTAGAATATATTTTAAAAGGCAATAAATAAGAACGGAGGAATTTTATGTGTGGAATTGTTGGTTTTGTAAATTTTAAACAAGATGTTTCAAAATATAGAAGCACTTTAATTAATATGAATAATTTAATTTCAAGAAGAGGTCCTGATGAGGAAGGCTATTATCTTAGATCTCATGTAGCACTCGGACACAAAAGATTGATTGTTATAGATCCTGATGGCGGAAAACAACCTATGCAAGCTATAGACATAAATAGCAATTCAACTTTTTCCATTGTTTATAATGGTCAAATTTACAATACAAAAGAATTAAGACAAACTCTAGAAGAAAATAGTTTTACATTTGATAGTTATAGTGATACAGAAGTATTATTAAAAAGCTATATCTATTATGGAAAAGACGTCGTTCATCATTTAAATGGTATTTTTGCATTTGCAATTTGGGATTCAAAAAATGAAGAATTATTTATGGCAAGAGATCATTTTGGGGTAAAACCTTTATTTTACACAATGCAAAATAATTCATTTATATTTGCATCTGAAATTAAAGCAATTTTTCAATATCCAGGTGTACAAAGAATACTTGATTCTCAAGGAATTTCTGAATTATTTGGAATTGGTCCTGCTCATACACCGGGAACTACTATTTTTGATAATATTTTTGAATTAAAACCTGCTCATTTTGCTATTTTTAATCGTTCAGGATTACATATAGAAAGATATTGGAAATTAAAAAGTGAACCACATTCAGAAAATTTTGCACAAACTTGTGAACATTTAAATTTTCTTTTAAAAGATGCAATCACAAGACAACTTGTTTCTGATGTTCCTTTATGTACATTTTTATCAGGCGGTTTAGATTCAAGTATTATTACAAGATATGCATCTGATTACTGTCATGAAAATGGTTTGCCTCCACTTGATACTTATTCTATTGATTATGTTGATAATGACAAGAATTTTGTAAAAAGTGACTTCCAACCTAATTCTGATAATTATTATATTGATTTAATGGTTAATAAATTGCATACTAACCACCACCCTATTGTTATTGATACACCAGAACTTGCTGAATATCTTGAAGATGCAATGATTGCTCGTGATATGCCTGGTATGGCTGATATTGATTCTTCTCTTTTACTATTTTGCAAATATGTTAAGCCTACTGCGACTGTTTCTCTTACAGGTGAATGTGCTGATGAAATATTTGGTGGATATCCTTGGTTTTTCAGAGATGATGCACTTAATAGTGGTACTTTCCCTTGGTCAATTGCAATTGATGAACGTCAAACCTTGCTAAATCCTAGTATTGCTAAAAAGGTTGATTTAAAAGATTATATTAATTATAGATATCAAGAAAGTTTATCTGAAGTAGATATATTAGATTCTGATTCACTAGAAACTGCTGAAAAAAGAAAAATCTCACATCTTACTTTAAATTGGTTTATGCAAACTCTTCTTGATAGATCTGATAGAATGGCTATGTACAATGGTTTTGAGCTTCGTGTTCCATTTTGTGATTATCGATTAGCTCAATATGTATGGAATATCCCTTGGGAAATTAAGGCTCTTAATGGTCGTGAAAAAGGACTACTTCGTTATGTTTCTCGTAAGTTCTTACCACCTGAAATTGTAGATAGAAAAAAAAGTCCTTATCCTAAGACTCATAACCCAACTTACCTTGCTAAAGTTAAGTCAATGCTTGCAAAAATTATGTCTAATCCTCATGCACCTATTAATTATCTTCTAAATAGAGATTATATCTTAAATATTTTAGAGACTGATGGTAAAGCTTTTTCTCGCCCTTGGTTTGGTCAATTAATGACTGGTCCTCAACTTATGGCTTATCTTTGCCAAGTTAATATGTGGCTTGAAAAATATCAACCTAAAATTATACTGTAAATGATGAAGAGGTCACAATTTGCGACCTCTTTATATTGGTTCTTATTATAAGACCATCAGTTTGTTATCATCAATAAACTAACTTATTTAAATTAATTCAATTGTAAATTTTCCAAGTCTATCATCCACATCAACTACTTTAAAATTCTCAGAATAAAAGTCCTTTTTTAAACTTTTCAAAAAAGATTTTATGAAATCATTTTCGTACTTTTTATACCAATCAGATAATACACAGTCCCAATCAGTATGTCCTACAATAATCTCATTATTAAAATAATAGTCCTTTGTTACAGCAACTCTTTCAGAGCCTTGTTCTATTTCAAAATATCCATCAGGTTCCATATAATGATAAGGTACTTTACCTACACAATACTTACAAGATTCTATTCTAAATTCATTTATTATATTTTTGCCTAGTCTTATTTCATTTTTTTTAACATAATTCATGAATTCTAAAATCAAATAATTAACTTGTTCATTGATATATAATGAGGTATCATAACAAAGTTCATCAATTCTACTTTTGATTGTTAAATATTTATTTTTGCATTTTTTTATATACTCCTCAATTCTTTTAATGTTTTCTTTAGATTTCATAGTTTCTTGGTATAATTCTTCATAAATTTTCTTTGCAATCTTTGAATTTTTACCTTCGAATTGAATTAATCTCTGCTCTGTTTTCTGCAAACTCCTCATTTCATTTTCTTTTTTATCATTTTTCATTTCTATTTCTCTTTCTAGTTGCTCTTGTTCCTTCCGTAATTTTTCTAGTTCTTCTTTAATTACCATAATAGACCTCCTGTTTATTTACATACATTAAAGTTACAGTAGTATTATACCATCGCATTGCAGAGATGTCAACATAATTTGTTGTTTCAAAACCCAATTTGCTAAACAATATATTTTTTCAATATCTCTATTCTTACTCAAAAACAATAGTATTTCCAAACATACAATATTCTGGCATCCACCCTAATTTTATTGTACCGTATTTTGCCATTTTCATTTTTGGCGATTATAATATCAGTTATATTGCTTTTTTGGGATTTATTATAGTATGAATCTCTATATAAAAATAAAATTTTATTAGAATATGTAAAAATGCTAGATGAAGTATTAGAGAAATCGGCTATAATTGGTCTTTTGTCACTTCTTTCTTCTACTTTTCTGGATAATTGTGATGTAACAATTATTGGAATATTTAATTCTTTGGCTAATATGTTTAACTCCTTTAATATCTCTCTAGTCTCGTTATCTCTACTTAGTGCTTTACTTTTATCAAATTGTATAAGTTGAAGATAATCAATTATAATAAGTTCAATATTTTCTTTTAATTTTAGTTCACGTGATTTCTTACAAATATCCTCTATTGTGTATGGTGCAGTAGTATCTATAAAAATTGGTGCATCTTTTAATATATTTAACCCATAAAAAATTCTGTCCCAGTCATCATCTATTAATTCAGGTTTCATTATTTTTCCTTTTTGATATTTATCATATATCTCAAATTTATCAGCTTCAACCATAGAATTACTTATAATTAATTTATTAATTATATTCTCTTTACTACTTTCAAGATTAAACATTAATACAGGCTTTTTTTCTTTAATTGCTACATTACTTAATATATTAAGTGCTAAAGTTGATTTCCCCATTGCAGGTCTTGATGCAACTACAATCAAGTCTCCTTTATTTATTTGCATAATACTATCTAAATCATCAAATCCTGTTTTCACTTTTTATCCCCTCCTATATTCATTTGTTTCATTATTTCATCAATGTCTCTAAAACTTTTATTTTCATTTAGAGTTATTTTTCCACATTCAATATCACTCCATTTTATATTTTTAAGTTTGATTTCTCCCTTAAGACATCCGCTCAAAAATATTAACGGAGAATCTTTGGGTAATTTTTCTTCATAAAGTTCCAACTCATTTTCCCTAAAAACATCTACATGGCATCCCCCATCATAACTATTATGATTAACAATTACCTTATAAGTATTTCTAATTCTATAATTTTCTTAATCCCCACTTTTTAAATAATTTATTTATCTTATTTTTTTCTGCAATATCTTTATTACTATTTTCTGATGGATAATAGCAGTTTCTTTCCTCATTATAAATTCCGCCATTTAAAAAATTTTGTATAGAATGTTCTAATATTTCAACATTAATATTCTTTTTTATGCCATTTAGATATACTGAAACTTTATATTTGCTAAAACATAAACTATTTAAAAATTTAGGTTCAATTACTTTAATATCCATATTTATCCATGGCTCAATTTTCAAACCATTTTCATCATAAGCAATTATTTGATATCCATTATTTCTTATTATTTTCCAATGATCTGTATATCCTGTTAATGCATATATTGTTATACTTCCACTTGGCCTTTGTATAAAATCATAATACATTGTTTGGCTTCTTCTTTTTAAATCTCTTGCAATTTTTTGCAATACACAAGAATTTCCAATAAAAGCAATCATATTTGTTTCTTTTACAATAATTGGTTCTATGAATAATCTATCAGATAACAAATTTATGTATTTAAACTCTCTTTCTGACACATTATCTATTATTGTTACTGCTGGTGTATCTTTTTGTTTTGAATAAGAGATTAATTCTTCAATACTTACTTCTTTTAAATTTTTCTTTTCCATACCTTCTCCCCATTTTTATTTTACATTAATAATCATTTTAATCACAGATCATTGGTCACATAATGCTTATCAAAACGATTAAGAGGCCACAAATAGTGACCTCTTATCTTAATTAAACATATTATTCTTCTTTATCAATATTATATTTTCTACTACTTTTGGCTTTTTTACAGATTTTAACTCCTGTAACTGATGTTCCCAATATTCCTATTATTATCATAATAAGATTCAACTTGGGATAAAATATTCCATATTCCGCAAAGCTTACCCCAAAGCCCAATATAATAATAAATACAATCATTAAAGTTAATAATTTGTTCTGCATAATTTTACCTCCTGCTTTTTTTAGCTCATACTTATTAATGGTTTCATCTATGAAAATTCTCTCTTGATGATGCTAAGAAAGAAGGTTTTTCTAATAATATATGCCTTATTATATTACCATGCTTTTTTGTTTATGTAAATATATTCTAAAAAAATGTATTTAATTTTTTAAAACTAATATAAAGAAAGTTAATCAAAACTATTAACCTATAACAATAACTTAATTTTTACTTATTAGAACTTCTTTCTCCAATTTACAATTATATTCAATCATAACATCTATGATATCAAAAAATATCTGATACTTGTCACAATTTTTTGCTCATATATTAATTTTATATTTTCTATTTCAAAAGCCAATTTGCTAAATCATATATTTGAATTCCTTCATACTGATAATCATCATGTCTAGTTCTTGCAATTAATATCTTTGGATATGCATCTTTTATTTTTAGCAATGGTCTCACTTCTCTCTCAAAAGTCTTATCATTACTTATATTATCAGAAACTTGAATATATATTTTTTCATTCATCTTCATTGCAACAAAATCCACTTCTGCGTTATAAAGTTCACCAACGTAAACTTCATATCCTCTCCTTAGTAATTCAATTGCAACTATATTTTCATATATTCTTCCATAATTCATATTTTTAGTCCCAAGTTTTGCATATTTAAAAGTTTGATCTACTAAATAATATTTATCCACAGATGACAAATATCTTTTTCCTTGAATATCGTATCTTTTTATTTTATAAAAAGCAAAAGCATCACACAAAAAGTTTATATAATTAGATATTGTTTTATCATTAGTATTTATACTTGTTTGATTTAAACTATTTGCGACTTTTCTATATGAAGTTAAATTTGAAATATTATCCATCATAAATTCAGTTAAACTATCCATTAGTCCAATATTTTGAATATTATATTTTTGTTGTATATCTCTAACAATTAAAGCATTATACACTTCATTTATATAATTATATTTCTTATTTACATCTTTATAAACATATGAGCCAGCCATTCCTCCCTCAAGAACATATTTTTCAAAAGCGTCTTGTGTACTCTCATAATTAAAGTATTTCATAAATTCTTTAAAAGAGAATGGATATATTTGTATTTCATATGTTCTGCCTGTAAATAATGTTGCTAAATCACTACTTAATAAAAAAGCATTCGAACCAGTTATATATATATCATATTTTTCTTCTGCATGTAAACTATTTATTGTTCGTTCAAATTCTTTACACATTTGAACTTCATCTATTAACACAAAATTATTTTTTCCTTCTATATAATGCTTTTCAATATAATTATTTAAAGATATATAATCTCTCAAATTGTCAAATTTCACTAAATTAAAATTAATATCAATTATATTATAATTTTTTATGTTTTCTACAATGTAATTTTTAAACATTTCCAACAACTTTGACTTTCCACTACGTCTAACACCTGTTATAACCTTAATATCTGGTGTTCCTATTACTTCTATTAATTCTTTTAAATATTCTCTCTTTATTAATTTCATAGTAATTATTCACCTCAAATATATTATAGCATTCATTTCGCAAAAAGTAAATATTTTTATTTTTGCGAAGTAAATATTGTTATTATATCCCTTTATAAAATTAATATTCAAACTTTGTATGTTTGTGTAATTCCTTTTATTGCTAAATTGTTAGATTCGCTTGAACCTGATGTATATATATTATTTCAGTATCTTCGTCTAATTTAGTATTCTTATGTAATAGTTCTATTATATTGTTTGTTGTTTCTTCTATTTTCTTATTTACTTCTTTTCCTAGATTATGTGTTGAGTTTGGATTTGCAAAATATTTTAATGTATTTTCATTAAAAACATCTAAAACTTGCTTATCTACTGGTGTATTTGCTGCAAAATCTAAATATATATATTCTTTATTCATTAATTCTCACCTTTTAAAAATTTTGATATTTCCGCTTCTAAATTTATAGATCTACTTTCAGTATTATTACTACTATTTTTTGTGTTTCTACAGTATTATTAGAGTTTGAAGTTGTTTTATTATCATTATTTTTTCAATCTTAAAGCATTTAAAACAACAGTTAAACTACTAATCGTCATAGCAAAAGCAGCAACCATTGGATTCATTTCAATTCCAATAGGCTCTAATATTCCACAAGCTATTGGAATCATACAAATATTATAGAAAAATGCCCAAAATAGATTTTGCTTTATATTTCTTATTGTTTTTGTACTAATATCTATCAATTCATTTATTTTTTCTATATTATCATTCATTAATATTACACTTGCCGAATCCATTGCAATATCTGTACCTGACGAAATTGAAACACCTATATCTGCTGTTACTAAACTTATACTATCATTTATTCCATCTCCACACATTATTACAATTCCATCTTTTTTGAATTCTTTTATCTTTTCTGCTTTTTCCTTTGGTGTGACATTTGAAACTACTTTATCTATGCCAATTTGTTTCGCAACAATTTCTGCTGTTTTTTCATTATCACCTGTTAACATTACAACATTAATGTTTTTATCTTTTAATTCTTTTATTACATTTTCAATATTATCTTTTAAGATATCTTTTACACCTATTAATGAAACTAATTTATTATTTAAGCTTACAAATAATATGCTATTTCCTTCATTAACTAATTGTATTTCATCTTGTTCATTTGGGATTATTACTCCATTTTCAGTCATTAATTTTCTATTTCCAATTAAATATTTATAATCATTTTGCATTATTGCTTCAACCCCAAAACCTGCTATTGCCTTAAACTCTTTTAAATCTTCTAGTTCTATTTTTTCTTCATCAGCTTTATTTACAATTGCTCTTGCTATTGGATGTTCTGATTTCTTTTCTATACTTGCTATATTCTTCAAAAGTTCTTTTTCTTCTAAATTGCTATAATTATAAATTTTAGAAATGCTCAATGTTCCTTTTGTTAATGTTCCAGTTTTATCAAAACATATTGTTTTTGCTTTATGAAAATTTTCTAATGCTTCACTTGTTTTTACTAATATTCCTTTTCTACTTGCATTTCCTGAAGCTATTACTATTGCAAGTGGTGTAGCTAGCCCTAAACTACATGGACAAGCAACTACTAATATACTTACAAATATATTTATTGCAAGTGTTATGTCTTTTGAAATACTTAACCATATTAAAAATGCTATGACAGATATGACTAATACTACTGGAACAAAATATCCACTTATTTTATCTGCTATTTTAGCAATTGGAGCTTTAGTCGATGTTGCATTTGCCACTAATCTTACAATTTCTGAAACTGTTGATTCTTTACCAATTTTTTCAGCCTTATATTTTATTGTACCTTCATAATTAATACTTCCAGCTATAACTTTAGATCCGACTTTCTTTTTTGCAGGCTTACTTTCTCCTGTTATAAATGCTTCATTAATATGTGTTATTCCTTCTACAATTTCGCCATCTACAGCAATTTTTTCTCCTGGTTTACATATCACAATATCTTTTTTTTGGATTTCGTCTAATGTTACAACTTCTTCTTTTTCTTCTCTTATAATTGTTGCATTATTTGGTGTTATTGTCATTAATTCTTGTAATGCTTCTTTTGTTTTATCTTTGTTTTTGTTTTCAACAAATTTACCTATTTTTATAAAAAATATTACAATAGCAGCTGATTCATAATACAATTTTTCAACATACATTGTATGACCTTGTAAAATTCGTATTGTTCCATAAATACTATATATATAACTTGCTAAAACACCTATCATTACTAATGTATCCATATTGGGTGTTTTATGAATCAGATTTTTATATCCATTTTTTATTATATCTTTTCCAAATAATAATACAATTGTTGTTAATACTAATAATGAAATAGCATAATTAATAGGATGTGTCATCATATTTAAAAATGAAATACCTGGTAAGCCCACCATATGAGACATTGAAATATATAATATTACTATTGATATTACACTTATCCATATTAATTTATATTTTTCATTTGATTTCTTCTTTTCTTCTTTTTCAAAATTATCTATCCCCAAACTTGCAAAACCAGCTTTTTCAACGAACTTTTCAACTTGTTCTAGAGTTAACTTCTTATCGTCGTATTCTATATTTGCATTATTCATAACAAGATTTACAGTTGCTATTTTTATTCCATCTTGTTTGTTTAAGTATTTTTCTAAACCTGATGAACATGCTGAACATGTCATTCCATCTATTTTTAATAATACTTTTTTCATAATTATTTTTTACCTTTCTTAATTTGTTTTAAAACCTGCATCTTCAATTGCCTCTTTTAATTCACTTTCATTTACTTGTGTTTCATCATATTTTATATTTGCTTTTTTCTCCTCTAAACTTACTTTTGCACTTTCTACTCCATCAACATTATTTAATACCTTTTCTAATCTTGTAGAACATCCTGTACAATGCATTCCTTCTATATTTAATTTTACTTCTTTCATTTAAATTTCCTCCTTATTTTTTTATTATTATATCTATTATATACTTCACAGAAGTATTTATCAATATCTAATTTTCGACATTTTTTGCAATAACTTTTCCAAAAAAGCATTTCCATATATTGACTTTAATTCCAGTTAATGGTAATATATATTTGTTAAGTAAAAGCAAGAATTATTACAATAGGAGGTATTGAAAATGAATGCACGTAATTTCTTAAACAAAACAGTAGCTTTAAAAATCAATCGGCCATTAGGCAGTAAACATCCTGTTGGGAATTTTTTCTACCCAATTAACTATGGATTTTTAATTATTGGTTCGAAAAAATTGAGTGCTTATGTGCTTGGCTTTTATGAACCTGTTGAAGTATTTGAAGGAACATGTATTGCAATTCTACATCATTTACATGATAAGAAGGACACTCTAATCATTGTACCAAATGATGAAAATTATACCGATGCTCAGATAAATGCATTGACTGAATTTCAGGAAAAATTTTTTGAGCATACAATAATCAGATAACTCTTGTGTACAAAAATCTCGCTTAATTAAATTTAATTAAGCGAGTATTTTTTATGGGCAATTTTGTACCGGGTACATTTTTTCCATCAAAAACTTACCAGTATAGCTTCTTTCATTTTTACAAATTTGTTCAGGTGTACCAACAGCAACAATTTCTCCTCCTGCATCTCCACCTTCTGGACCTAAATCAATAATATGGTCACAAGTTTTTATCAAATCAAGATTATGTTCAATAACAATAATTGTATTACCTGTATCAACAAGTCTTTGTAAAATATCAACTAATCTATGAACATCAGCAATATGAAGTCCTGTTGTTGGTTCATCTAAAATATATAAAGTTTTTCCAGTTGCTCTTTTAGATAATTCAGTTGCAAGTTTTACACGTTGTGCTTCTCCTCCTGATAATGTAGTTGATGGTTGACCTAATTTTATATATCCTAATCCTACATCATATAATGTTTGAATTTTTTGTTTTATTTTTGGTATATTCTCAAAAAATTCTAAAGCTTCTTCAACAGTCATATCTAGTACATCTGCAATATTTTTTCCTTTATATTTTACTTCTAATGTTTCTCTATTATATCTCTTACCTTTGCACACTTCGCAAGGAACATATACATCAGGTAAAAAGTGCATTTCTATTTTGTGAACTCCATCTCCATTACAACTTTCGCATCTTCCTCCTGAAACATTAAAACTAAATCTTCCTTTTTCATATCCACGAATTTTAGCCTCATTTGTTCCAGCAAAAATATCTCTGATTAAATCAAATGCTCCTGTATATGTTGCTGGATTTGAACGAGGTGATCGTCCTATTGGAGATTGATCAATATTTATTATTTTGTCTATATTTTCTAAGCCTTTTATTTTTTTGCATTTTCCTGGTTTTTCACTTGCTCCATTCAATTGTTGTGCAAGATTTTTATATAATACTTCATTTATCAAAGTACTTTTTCCTGAACCAGATACACCTGTAACACAGTTAAATACTCCAAGTGGAAATTTAACACTTATATTTTTTAAATTATTTTCAGTTGCCCCTACTACTTCTATACATTTTTTATTTCCTTTTCTTCTAGTAGATGGTACATGAATTTGTTTTCTTCCACTTAAATAATCTCCTGTGATTGAATTAGGAATATTCTTTATTTCTTCTGCACTTCCTTGAGCCATTACTTGTCCACCATGAACACCTGCCCCTGGACCAATATCTATTATTTGATCTGCAGCATACATTGTGTCTTCATCATGTTCTACTACTAAAAGTGTATTTCCTAAATCTCTTAATTTTTTTAGAGTTGCAATCAGTTTATCATTATCTCTTTGATGTAATCCAATACTTGGCTCATCTAATATATATAACACTCCTGTCAATCCTGAACCAATTTGTGTTGCAAGTCTAATACGTTGAGCCTCTCCTCCTGATAATGTTCCTGCACTTCTAGAAAGTGTTAAATATTCTAGTCCTACATCTATTAAAAATTGCAACCTAGAATCTATTTCTTTTAAAATCATATCTGCAATAATCTTTTGAGATGCTGTTAATTCAACATTTCTAAGAAATTCTTGTAATTGTCTTATTGACATATCTGTAACTTCATTTATGTTTTTTCCACCGATTTTGATACATAAGATTTCCTTTTTTAGTCTTGCGCCATGACATTCATCACATGGAAGTTCACTCATGTATAATTCGTAAAAATCTCTCATTCCCTGTGATTTAGTTTCATTATGACGTCTTTCAAGTGTTGGTAAAACCCCTTCAAATGGTGTTGTGAATTTTCTTACACCAGCATAAGATGAAAATTCAAAATCTATTTCTTCATCTCCTGTACCATATAGGATTTTTTCTAAAAACTTTCTTGGTAAATCCTTGATTTTTTTATTTTTTATATCAATGCCATAATGTCTCCCTATGCTTTCAAAATACATTCTGGCCATTGTATCACCTTTTTTCATAGTGCTTGATCCAAATGCTTTAACACCATCATATAATGTTTTATCTTTATCTGGTATTATCAAATCTTCATCCATTTTCATTAAGTATCCAATTCCTGAACATTTTGGACAAGCTCCATATGGATTGTTAAATGAAAACATTCTTGGAGATAATTCTGGAAAACTAAATCCACAATCTGGGCATGCATAATTACAGCTGTATAAAATTGTTTTGTCTTCTATTACATCTATTAGAACTAAATTATCTGCATGTTTTAGTGCTACTTCAATTGATTCTGTAAGTCTTCCTAAAATCTCTTCTTTTATAACTAATCTATCTACAACTATTTCGATTTCATGTTTTTTATTTTTGTCTAACTTGATTTCTTCTAAATCTGCCAAATCATAAATTTCTCCATCAACTCTTACTCTTGCAAATCCTTCTTTTTGTAAATCTTCAAATAGTTTAGTGTATTCCCCTTTTCTACTACGTACAACTGGAGCTAAAACTTGTATTCTTGTTCCTTGTTCTAGTTTCATAACATTATCAACAACCTGGTCTATTGATTGTTTTTCAATTTTCTTTCCACAAATAGGACAATACGGTGTTCCAACCCTTGCATATAATAAACGTATATAATCATATATTTCAGTAACTGTTCCAACTGTTGAACGAGGGTTTCTAGAAGTTGTTTTTTGATCTATTGATATAGCAGGCGAAAGTCCTTCTATTGATTCTACATCAGGTTTTTCCATTAATCCCAGAAATTGACGTGCATATGATGATAGACTTTCTACATATCTTCTCTGTCCCTCTGCATATAATGTGTCAAACGCAAGTGAAGATTTTCCTGAACCTGAAAGTCCTGTTATTACAACTAATTTATCTCTTGGTATTTCTAAATTTATGTTTTTTAAATTATGCTCTTTTGCTCCCTTTATTATTATTTTGTCATTCATTCTTAATCTCCCCTATCCATTGGTATTATACTACATTTTATAAAGTTTATCAATGGTAAAATGACATCAAAAAAAAAGATACATAAAAAGGTAACCGGTATATAATTATCATTTTTAAAAATGTAATTTTGTACCTGTCACCTTTTGTAACTGTCCTTTATTCAATTTTTAATATATTGTCACTCTAAATCCAACACTGTAATATGAGAATGTTGTATTTCCGTTGTTTCTATAATTAGCCTTGCTTTCTGCTAATGTACTGTCATAAGAACCTCCTCTAATTGTACAAGGAGTACTTGCTTTAGAAGAATATTCTAATGTCCATTCCCATACATTTCCTGCTAAATCAAATATATTTTGTTTTGCAAAACTATTACTTGCTTTAGTTGTTAGTAATATATCTTCTGTTGATGTTTTGTCTAATGGACTTGGCAACCAAGTTGTTCCATTATTCATTGAATATTGAGCATTTTCATTTGTTATATTATACTTACTAGAACTATAATTTCCCCATGATGTACTATTTGTAATTAATTGTGATTGTATTGTTCCTATTGCTGTTCCCTGTGTCACAGCCTTTGCTTCTATATATTTTTGTACTAAATCCCATTGTATACCAAACATTAAGCTACCTGAATGTCCATTTACACTTGCTTTACTTGCCAATGTTTGAGCTTCGCTACATGTTACCCAGTTTAATGGATATTTATTGGCTTGTGATTTTGGAGTTAATCCAGATATTGATGCATGATTTGTTCTCTTATTATCTATTCCAGCCTCATATCTAGCTATATAGAATCCTCCATTTTGATAAACACTCTTTAACATCTTTTTCTTCAATGTATTATATTCAGAATTTGTCAAACCTGTTGTATCGTCTGAATTGTAAGTATCACTTGACGTGATTTCATTTCTATATGTTGATACATATGACTGCAAATCTTTCTCAATTTTCACATACTCATCATCAGTAAATTCTGTTATACTTATACCTGCTTTTGGATATACACTCGCAAGTTTTGGAACTTCTATCCATACATATTCATTTCCTGCTGAATCTTTTATTACTAGTCCAGTATCTAAATCAGTTCCTTCGACTTGTGTAAAGTCAGAACTTGGTAAATATGGTCTGGTTCCTGGTCCTGTAGGTAAGTTACCAACACCGCCTTGTATCTCACTGTCTGCCTGATAAGAATCAATACTTAAGGTTATACTCATTGCAGATGTCGCGGTAGGATTATCTGCAAAATATTTTCCAACTTTATATCCCCACTCAGAGTCTAGTTCATCATTATCACCATTCCACTTAACTTTTAAAGTTAAGTATCCCTTATCTTTTGCTACAACTTGTAATGAATGTTCAAGTTCTACTGTAAATGGAAATCTTGTAGCATCATCTATTATCTTCCCTTTTGCGACTAACACTCCTGTTTCTGGGTCAGTTTCAAGCGTAGAATTGGGTATATTTATATAATTTTCAGTAGTATTCTGATTTCCCTCACTTACCAATTCATAATCTACCCCTGCAATAGATATTGATTGTATATGGTAATCAATATCAACTAATGCTTCACCATTATTTTTTATATCAACTTTTATTGTTTGTTCCGGCATCTGGGGATATAGTGTAGGGATTGTTATACCTATAGGATTTTCTTTTTTTTCATCTCCAATATAATATTCCATATCCCACGCTGCAACATGTATATTCAGGTTTCCATTTAATACTTTTGAATATGTAAGCCATGCAAAAGTCGTCATTATAAGAGAAAAGATAAATAGTATGTATTTTTTTAGTTTGTTTTTCTTGTTAGATTTTCTATGCTTACGCAGAATATTCATCTTTTATTTATTTCTCCCTTCATTTGTTATTTTATAATTTTATCTTTTGTTGTAAATATGCAATTATATTTTACACTATTATTTTTTTTTTAGCAATATTATATATTTAAAAATTTTTATTTTCTTTAGCAAAGCATTTGCATTATGTTAATTTTTGTAGTATAATAAATTTATCAAATAATTTTAAGGAGGATTTTTTATGTATTCTGTTACAAATTTCAAAAAAACTATCACAGTAAATCGGGTAAAGGACTCTTTTGTCATTACCAACTTGGCTTCAGGTCAAAAAGTAGTAGTATCATCTTCTGAATTTCGGGGTAACTTTTTTAAATATGAAAGTGAATTTTATAAGAAATTAAAAAGTTACTTTATAAACGTAGAGTACATGATTTTTTCACACGAAGCATCCAATTTTATTACAGATTTGTTATACTTTAACAGAATCGACAATTAAGCCTCAAAAACAAGAGCTACAGCATATCATTTGTTAGCTCTTGTTTTATATTTAGTAGCAATCTTGGAAAATTTTGTACCCGGTACATTTTTACTTTAAAATAATCTTTGCAATAATCAGAATTATAGCCCCAGGCACACCAAGAATGCCGAACTAAAACAGAAGTATATATATTAAGTCCAATATGAAATCCCCATACACCTCCAATTAAATTTATAATCCCAATAATTCCTCCACCCAAAATAGAATTAAAAACTATCTTCAGAATTTTTTTTATTGGCATTATAAAAATTTTTCCAATAACAAATAACATACATACGCAAGATATAACTATAAGAATATTTATATTCATTGTATCACCCCAAACATAAAAATAGTAGTAATATATTACTACTATTTTTATGTTGTAATTTGGACAAATATTCTATTATCCTACTTTATTATTTTCCATAAATAATCTATATTTTAATTCATCAATTCTACTTAACTCCATGCCTTGTCTTTTAGCTATTTTTATTAAGTAATCTAGTTTAGATTGATTTGCCTTTATTTGATACGTATAATAATCTATCATATCATCTTCAGCATACTCAAAATTACATCTTGCATTTTTAAGCATTTCTTTTGTTTCAATAATTGTTTTCATAAGTTCAACTTCTTTTTCTTTATCTGTTTTTCCTTTTACCATTTTTTCTATCAAGTATTCTTCTTGCATAATAAATTATCTCCTCCAATAATTTTATATTTTGATAATATTATATGCATATCCTTTCCTTTTATCCTTTTTATAAAATAAATTTGGGACAAAATGTACCCGGTACATTTTGTCCCATTCAACTAAATAAAGAATAAATTGTAATCCCTACAGATTGGATTATAAATAAATTCATAACATTAGACATTAACAAATTATTAGTTGCTTCAATAACTCCAAGCATATTATTTTGTGAATTCTTATGGTGTTTTTGAGCTTCAAAAAATGTTATTAATTCAGGGATGCTTGTTACAAATCCTAAAACAATTCCAACTATAAATTCTGGTACATTAAACCTACTACAAAGTGTTTCAAGTGTATCTCCCAATAAGTCTCCAACTACAAATAAAAGTAATCCAGTTATTATTAATACACATATATTTTTAGCAACTTTCTTTTTGTTTCCTCTTTCCCATATATTTTCTTTTGCTTCTTGTTCTTCAATCTCTTTGTCTTCATCATGCAAATATAGCTTATGAACATTACTATTTATTTTTTTAAAACCAATATATAACAATATTAACACAGGCACCATAGCAAATTGAAGTTCACTTTTAACAAATATAAAACAGATTGGTAATATTATTGTTATAATTACAAGTATTATATCAATTTTAATTGCTTTGTTCTTCAATGCTTTTTGATTTTTATTCAGCATTATTGCAGCATCATATTGAATAAAATTAATTACATTTGAACTTAATACATTGTAAATGCTTGCTCCTAGTAATCCATTAAAACTTGATGCACTTATTGTAAGTAGTTCAGGTACAGATGTTGCAATTCCAGCAATATCTCCTACTGTTTTAGGCTTTAAATTCAAATTCTCTGCCAAATTTCTAAGTGTTTTTACTAATATATTTTTCGAAATTATTACTATGAGCCCTGAAAAAAATATAAACTGTATTATTTCCCATAATAGTTCCATTTTTTGTTCCTCCATTAACTCTCTTACTAACGTAAACATATTATTCACAAATTATTTGATTTTTATTGATATTTCTTAACTTTTATTATATAATATTTTCATTAATGTTCAAATTATTAAGATTTATTAAGAAAATCTATGCTTTAAGAAAGGAATGTGAATAAAATGATAGATATTAAACTAATTAGAGAAAATCCAAATTTAGTAAAAGAAAACATTAAAAAGAAATTTCAAGATCAAAAATTAGTTTTAGTTGATGAAGTTTTAGAATTAGATAAGAAAAATAGAGAAGCTAAATTAAATGGTGATAATTTAAGGTCTGATAGAAAAAAATTAAGTGAACAAATTGGTCAACTTATGAAATCAGGTCAAAAAGAAGAAGCTAACCATTTAAAAGAAGAAGTTCAAAAAATAAATTCTGCATTAGAAGAAAATGAAGAACTTGAAGAAAAATATTCTGAAGAAATAAAATCTAGAATGATGAAAATACCTAATATTATGGATTCAACTGTTCCTATTGGTAAAGATGATAGTGAAAATGTTGAAGTTCAAAGATTTGGTGAGCCTATTGTTCCAAATTATGAAATTCCATATCATGCAGATATTATTGAAAAATTTAATGGTTTAGATAAAGAAAGTGCTGGTAGAACTAGTGGTATGGGCTTTTATTACCTAGTTGGTGATATTGCAAGATTACATGAATCAATGCTTGCTTATGCAAGAGATTATATGATAAACAATGGTTTTACGTATTGTATTCCCCCATTCATGATTCGTTCAGATGTTGTTACAGGTGTTATGAGTTTTGAAGAAATGGATGCAATGATGTACAAAATTGAAGGTGAAGATTTATTCTTAATTGGTACTTCTGAACATTCAATGATTGGAAGATTTAAAAATCAAATTATTAAAAAAGAAGATTTACCAATAACAATGACATCATATTCTCCTTGTTTTAGAAAAGAAATTGGTTCACATGGTTTAGAAGAAAGAGGTTTATATCGTGTTCATCAATTTGAAAAGCAAGAAATGATTGTTCTTTGTGAACCAGAAGATTCTATGAATTGGTATAATAAGATGTGGAAATTGAGTGTTGATTTATTTAGAAACTTTAATGTTCCTGTTAGACAACTTGATTGTTGTTCAGGGGATTTAGCTGATTTAAAAGTTAAGTCATGCGATATCGAAGCTTGGAGTCCTCGTCAACAAAAATATTTCGAAGTTTGTAGTTGTTCTACATTAGGAGATGCTCAAGCAAGACGTTTAGGTATTCGTGCTAAAGGAGAACAAGGTAACTATTTTGTACATACATTAAATAATACTGTTGTTGCTTCACCTAGAGGATTAATTGCAGTTTTAGAAAATAATTATAATGAAGATGGAAGTATTACTGTTCCAGAAGTTTTAAGGCCTTATATGGGTGGAAAAGAAAAATTAGTACCAGTAAAATAAAATTTAATAATATTATTGAAAAAGCAAAGTCTTTAATATAAGGGCTTTGTTTTTGGTTTATGTTGCCTTTTTTGCTAAAATATGGTATAATATTCCATATAAAATTTTTGATAAAAAATTAAGGAGGATTTCAATATGAATAGTACAAACGAAAAATTAATCTTTCCAGACTTCAACTTAGCTGTTTGTGGCAAAGACATAAAAACAATTTATGAAGCAGAAAATGTTTACCGGCAAATGCTATTAGAAACCGAAAGTGACTATAATGTTCTTTATTCTAATAAATTACTAGAAATTAGAAATATGTTAAAGCCTCATAATCTATCTCTAGTCAAAAAAGATCTGGAAGGACTTATTCGTCACTTAACAGTGTGGAAAAAACAAATGGGCTACAATTTTCCTATTTACTTCGAAAGAAGGAAAAAAAGTGACACTAAGTGTCACACTAAAATAAGGTTGCTTTTAACTAAGCAATATATTTATGGTGAAGATGTAACATTGGATTCTATACAGGATACATTAGGTATTAGAATAATGCCTTGTTTTGGAAATATTGATACACTTGAATCTATAAAAATGTGTTATAAGATTCTTGATGAAACAATCAACTTTTTCACTTTCAAAAAAGGATATAATCCTCGCAAAAAAGGAAATATGTTTGATTTAAACTTTGAATCTCAAAAACACCCAGAAGTTGTAGTACCTCAATCTCAAGATATAGCTGACTTATTTAAGCCAACCTATTCTAGTTACGTCAAAGATTATTACATTACTCCTAAATCGGATGGCTACCAATCACTTCATATAGTATTTGATGGATATTCTCCTATTGAAGTACAAATTCGTACATTTGCAACAGATTTACGGGTTGACTCGCTTCATGACAAATATAATTCAAGAAGATATGATGGAGTTGAGTTTGACCAAGTAATTCTTGACCGAGAACATGTCAATATTCACGGTTATGGATTTGTTAATGGAATACTTCAGGACAAAGTTGGTCTTGAAACATCTATCGATCCATATAACCAACTCTATTAATTTCACCCACCTTAGAATTATTTTTCTAAGGTGGGTGTTTTTCCACTTGACACACTCATTATTAGTGTTCAAAAAAGTTATCATCTAAAATCTTAATTTCTTTTAAAGTATTTTCCAAATTCTCATCAGATCTATATTTAATCAAAATATAATTTTGAGTATGGCCTTTATAATAAGTAACTCCATTGTCATTTTCTTTATCTTCAAATAAAACCTCAACAGTTTTTCCAATCAATTTATCATGATAATATTTTTCATTCTCATTTGATAATTGTATCAATTTTTTACTTCTCTTCTCTTTAATGTTTCCATCTACCTGTCCAGGCATAACAGCAGCCCTTGTTCCTTTTCTTGGTGAATATTGAAATACATGCATTTTATATAATTTTGCTTTTTTTAAAAATTCATATGTTTTATTAAATTCTTCATCAGTTTCACCTGGAAATCCAACAATTATATCTGTTGTTAAAATTACATCATCATAATATCTTCGTAATCTTTCTATTATTTCTTCTACTTCTGAAACTGTATATTTTCTATTCATTCTTTTTAATGTTTCATCACATCCACTCTGTAATGATAAATGAAAATGATGACATATTTTTTCTAATTTGACTAATCTTTGCATAAATTCTTCTGTAATAATCTTAGGTTCTAATGAGCCTAATCTAATTCGTGAAATTCCTTTAACTTCATTTATTCTTTCCAATAATTCTATTAGCCCATTTTCATTTCCGAAATCTCTTCCATATGATGCAACATGTATTCCTGTAATTACTACTTCTTTTATTCCTTTTTGAGCTATTTGAGTTATTTCTTTAATAATGCTTTCTTGATTTCTACTCCTTACTCTACCTCTTGCATATGGAATTATACAATATGAACAAAATTGATTACATCCGTCTTGTACTTTTATTACTGCTCTTGTTTTTTCAGTATATGTAATTTGCCCCATGTCTTTAAATTCTTTTTGTGTAGCAATATCTTCTATTTCAACAACTTTATTGTTTCCATTTATAAAGTTCTCAACATATTTTACTACATCTTTTTTTTCTTCATTTCCAAGTACCACATCTATTTCAGGCATTTTTTCAAGTTCTTCTTTTGCTACTTGTGCATAACAACCAACAGCTACAATTATTGCATTGTAGTTTTTTTCTTTTACTTTTCTTAAAGCTTGTCTTGACTTTCTATCTGACATATTTGTTACTGTACATGTATTTACTATACAAATGTCTGATATATCATCATTTATATTTACTATTTCATACCCTGCTTCTTTGAATTTCTGTATCATTGCATTTGTTTCATATTGATTTACTTTACAACCGTAATGTAATTAGAGCAACGGTCTTTTTCTTTTTATTTTCTTTGTT
>CAKPDR010000020.1 GCA_934149075.1 uncultured Clostridia bacterium
GTAAAAATAATAGTAGGAAAATCACAAAAATACTTTAAAAAGCAACAAGATTACTTAGGACATGTAAATGGTCAAGTAGAAGAAGTATTTTCAGGTTTAACAATTGTAAAAGCTTTTAATGGAGAAGAAGATGCACAAAAAGAATTTGAAAAGGCAAATTCTGAATTATATAGTTCAGCATGGAAATCACAATTTTTATCAGGATTAATGCATCCAATAATGAACTTTATATCAAATATTGGATATGTAGGTGTAGCAATAGCAGGAGGGTATCTAGCTATTAATGGAAATATTACAGTAGGAGATATACAAAGTTTTATACAATATAATAAGCAATTCACACAACCTATAAATCAAATTGCACAAGTATCAAGTATGTTACAAGCAATGGTTGCTGCAACTGAAAGAATATTTGAATTTTTAGAAGAAGATGAAGAAGTTGAAACTTATGTAGAAGGAACGACAACAGAAGGATTAAAAGGAAATGTAAAATTCGAACATGTAAAATTTGGATATAACCCAGAAAATACTGTAATAAAAGATTTTAATGCAGATGTCCATGAAGGTCAAAAAATTGCAATTGTAGGACCAACAGGAGCTGGAAAATCAACAATGGTAAAACTTCTTATGAGATTTTATGATGTAACAGATGGTGCAATATTACTTGATGGTCATAACATCAAAGATTTCAAAAGAGGCGAATTACGTCAAATGTTTGGAATGGTATTGCAAGATACATGGTTGTTTGATGGAACAGTAAAAGATAATATAAAATATAGTAGAGAAGATGCAACAGATGATGAAGTTATTCAAGCAGCTAAAGCAGCTAGAGTACATCATTTTATAAAAACATTACCTAATGGATATAATTCAGCTTTAGGAGACGAAACAAGTGGAGTTTCAGCAGGACAAAAGCAATTGCTTACAATTGCAAGAGTAATTTTAGCAGATCCTAAAATATTAATTTTAGATGAAGCAACATCAAGTATAGATACAAGAACTGAAATAGAAATTCAAAAAGCTATGGATAATTTAATGAAAGGTAGAACATCTTTTATAATTGCACATAGATTATCAACAATAAAAAATGCTGATTTAATTTTAGTTATGGACCATGGAGATATTGTTGAACAAGGTACACATGAACAACTTCTTGAAAAAGGAGAAGAAGGATTTTATTATAAATTATATAATAGTCAATTCCAAGATTGTATTGATGAAGTTGAATAAAACTAGACATTGTGCTATAATTATATATAAGAGGTGATGTGAATGAATATAATACAAGATATATCACAATATTTAGGAAAAACATTTGGTTTTTATAGTGAATATGTTGAACTGTTTATATTAACAACCTTAATATTTATAGTATTTGGAATTTTAAAGGCTATAGTAAGAGCATTATATTCAAGAGCAGATGTAAGTAATAAAAAGAAGTATTTTAGAAA
This sequence comes from uncultured Clostridia bacterium, assembly GCA_934149075.1. Lineage (GTDB taxonomy): Bacteria > Bacillota > Clostridia > TANB77 > CAG-508 > CAG-269. Next base: position 1,452 of record CAKPDR010000020.1, read on the forward strand.
CAGAATGCTAAAAATAGCATTAAATATTATATCTATTATATTAGTTATATTGCTATGGGGACATAGAATATCCGGAATGGTAACAATAATCAGTTTCTTGTCAGCAGGAATTGCTATTGCTGTTAAGGAAATAATATTTGATTTTTTTGCAGGCGTATATATTAACATGAAGAAAATATTCGAATTAGAAGATAGAGTTGAAATTAATGGAATCAAAGGTGATGTAGTAAATATTAGATCTTTAGGATTTGAAGTATTAGAAGTAGGAGATAGAGTACATGCAGAGCAGAGTACTGGTAGAATAATACATATACCAAACTCATTCGTATTCTTATATTCATTAAAGAATTATACAAAAGCATTTAAATACATATGGGATGAAATTACTGTAAAAGTTCCATTAGATGCAGATATTGAAAAAACCAAAGAAGTTTTATATGATATTGTTAATAGTAATGAAATTTTAGAGACTATTCCTAAAAAGATGGAAGATGCAGTTGCTGATGTTACTGTAGAGTATAGAATTTATTACAACTATCTAGATCCTATTATTTATACTGAAATAGTTGATTCTCATGTTGAACTATATATTAGATATATTGTTCATCCTAAAAAGTCTAGAATTGTAGAAGATGAGATTTATTTAAAAATCCTAGAAGAATATAAAAAAGGAAATATCAAATTATATATTCCTGGATAATGTAAAATAAAAGCTTATAATTATACTAATTGTTACAATTCTCCGTCTTTAAAAATATTATCTGTGTTGGGTGCCTTCCAAGTTGATTATATATATTTGAGATTTTCCCCTGTTCATTATGTTCAAAAAGAAAATCTAACATAAAAACCTGAGCCTCTCTCACTCAGGCATAAAATGCATATATGTATATGAGTTTAAACTTTTCGAATGTGATTGGAGCAATATCAGAATTTCTTAAATAAATTTATGGAAAGAGTTCACGAGAGTGGAAGGGTGCCATAAATTTATGTTAGAAATTCTTATGTTGCGTATTGAGCCGAGAAAATGTTTCAAATTATATACATATATGCATTTTTCCGTGAGCATTCCTCATTTTTTTATTTAAGATTTTCTATTTTTCACTCCAATCAAACGGGGAAAATTTCAAATATATATAATCAACTTGGAAGGCACCCAACACAGATAATATTTTTAAAGACGGAGAATTGTAACAATTTTTATAATAAAAAATTTTTATTTTACATAATATCTTGCGCTTTTTGGAATTTTGTAGTACAATAGTATTGTTAAAAATAATTTAAGGAGGACTTCTTATGGCAGTACGGTGTGCTAAGAAATTAAACTACAAACACATTTATACTCAGATTGCCAAATATGGAAAAACCATTCCAGATATGGCAGAAAAGTATGAAATGGAAGAGGATGCATTTATCAAACGGATACAAATGGGGTTAGAACCCAAATTGTTTTCAAATGCTATAAGTGCAAGTGAAAAGAACCTTAAGCACAGGCAAAGGGCAAAAAAAAGTAAAACAGTAAAAACAATTGAAAGACAGGAGGAAGAAGAAATGTCTAGAAAAGGCGAAGAAAAGGCACTGTTAAACTACAGACAACAACAATCTGAAAAGGATAAATTAGCTTCAATTAAGGAGAAGAGACGGACTTTAGAAGATCTAAAAGGTCAAGAACAGGTATCATCAGAGTCAGAAATGAAAATTCTTGAAAAAAAAGTTGCAGAAATTGAAGAAGAATTATCTAAACAGGAAAAAGAGCTTGATACTGATAAATTATCACTTACAAGCGCAGAAAAAGTCTTAAACGATAAGCAAAAGGTTTTTGATTGGGCAAGAAAAAATCTTGAAACAGCTAAAAAACAAAAAGAAACAGCAGAACAACTTGTTGAACAAAGAGTAAGTAGTATTAAAGATTTGAAAGCTAAGAAAGAAGATGTTGAAAACCAAATTACAGAATTAAAAAATAGAAATATCTATTTAATTGCTCCAGGTTATTCTGGTGAAAAGCCTGAATATGGCACATTCTACTCTACAGCAAAAATAGAAGAATTTGAAACGCTTTCTATTGTAGAGACAAATGCAGAATTTGCTATTGAGCCTGAACTTAAAGAAATGCTTATTGCAGGTTATGACTCTTATAAGGAATACAGTGAAGCACTTAGATTTGTTATGCTTTGTGCAGAATATGCTTGTAAAGAAGGTGTCGAATATTCCGTGCTTGTTGATGATGAACGTTTGAAAAAACTCATCAAGACACATGTAGGATAAGTCCAGAAATGCTCTATAATATAGAGCATTATAAAAAGGCAGATGTGGATAAAACCATGTCTGTCTTTTTTATTACTTGCTAAAAAAAATCATTTGTGTTATTATACTCATGTAAACAAAAATCGAAAGAAAGGATGTATATAACATGGAAGAAGAAAGCTTTGAAAAATTATATAATGAAACATTAAATGAAAAGAGATTTGACAAAAGAATAACGGGAACAGTAATTCAAATTTCAAGAAAAGGAGAAATATTTGTAGACTTTAAATACAAAGCAGATGGAATAATACCAAGAAAAGAATATTCAGATGATGAAACTAAAAATCCAAAAGATGAATTTAAACCAGGAGACAAAATAACAGCAGATGTATTAAAATGGAATGATGGATTAGGAAATGTGCTATTATCTTACAAAAAATACAAAAGAGAGGAAGATGCAAAAAGAGAAAAAGAATTAAAAATTAAACAAGCTGAAGAAAGAAAGAGACAAAAAATAGAAAGAACAAAAAGTCTTGAAGAATTTTGGAGTAATTTACAAATAGGAAAAACATATAAAGGAACAATTACTAAAATTGCGGATTATGGAGTATTTGTAAATTTAGGTTTAGTAACAGGATTAGCACATAAATCAGAATTAGTATGGGATAAAAATGAAAAACTTGAAAATAAATTTAAAATTGGTGATGAAATAGAAGTTAAAATAAAAGACTTCAACAAAGAAGAAAAAAGAATAAGTTTAGAATATCCACTAAAAGGAGAAAATCCATGGTTGACATTGGCTAATAAATATAATGTTAATGATATTGTTACTTGCAAAGTAGTAAAATTTGCACCATTTGGGGCGTTTGTAGAACTAGAAAAAGGATTAGAAGGATTAGTACATAATTCAGAAATAACTGGATTAAGAAGAGTAGTAAAACCAGAAGATGAGCTTCAATTAGGTCAAATGGTTAATGCTAAAATTATAAATATCGATAGGGAAAAATTAAAAATAGGATTAACTATTAAAGAACTTGAAGGAACTTCTTCAGAATATGGATATGAGGAATATATAAGTAAATAAAATAGTTCACATAGAATTCATATAGATTTAATATAATATTTTTGTCGAAGAGGTGAAAATATGTTTAATGTTTTAGTAGTAGAAGATGATAAAAACCTAAAAAAGCTAATGGTCACATATTTAAAAAGAAATAATTATACGGTATTTGAAGCAAATAATGGAATACATGCATTAGATATAATTGACAAACAATATATAGATTTAGTAATTAGTGATGTTATGATGCCGGAAATGGATGGATTTGAATTACTAAATGAATTACGAACATCAAATTATGAAATACCAATAATGCTTATTACAGCAAAAGGCGATATAAGCGATAAAAAACAAGGTTTCATTCTAGGTGCAGATGATTATATGGTAAAACCAGTAGATATGGAGGAAATGATTTTAAGAGTTTCTGTTTTATTAAAACGCGTAAAAAGTGCAAATACAAGAAAAATTGTGATAGGAGATTTAGTAATTGATTATGATCAATTAAGTGTAACAAAACATGGTAAAGTATATAATCTTGCTCAAAAAGAATTTTACTTATTATATAAACTTATAAGTACACCAAATACTATATTTAGTAGACAAGAATTAATAGAAGAAATTTGGGGACTTGAAAGTGAATCTGAATACAGAACGGTTGATGTTCATATTAAAAGACTACGAGAAAAACTAAGTGATTTAAATGAATTTGAAATTGTTACTGTAAGAGGAGCAGGCTATAAAGTTATTATAAATAAGACCTGATTTGTGCATTGAGAAAGGAACGAGATTAAAAATGAAAGAGAAAATTTTTGGAACAAAAAGAACAATACAAAGAAGATTAGTTGTTCAATTAGCTGTTGCAATTATATTAGTAATTATTCTTTCAGCAATAGGATTATATATATTTACACATCAAGCTATATCACAATATTTAGTATTTAACTTAGATGATGAGACAGAAAAAAGTGAATTATGGAAAATATTTAAATTGGGTGTAGGAATAATAATTGTAAATACTGTACTTATTAGTGTCGCAATTATAAGAATATCAACTGAAATGTTAGCAGATCCATTAAAAAAGAGTATTGACGCAACCAAAAAAGTTGCAGAAGGTGACTTTTCAGTTAGACTGGAAACTAAAAGAGATGATGAAACAAAAGAATTAGTTGATAATTTTAATAGAATGGTAAAACAACTGGGGAAAACAGAAATATTGCAAAAAGATTTTATAGACAATATATCACATGAAATTAAAACACCAATTAATTCTATACAAGGTTTTACAAAGCTTTTAGATGATAATAATTTATCAGAACAAGAAAGAAAAGAATATATAAACATTATACTAGAAGAAACGAATCGATTACTAAAACTATCAAGCAACATATTAAAATTAGCAAAATTGCAACATCAAGATAAAATAATAAATAATCAAGAAATCAATTTATCAGAACAAATAAAAAAGGCAGTTCTATTACTAGAACCGAAGTGGAAAGACAAAAATATTAATTTTTCAATAGATGCAAAAGAAGTTTATTTTTATGGTGATGAAGATTTATTATTTCAAGTATGGACAAACTTATTAGATAATGCTATTAAATTTTCGAATGCAAATGGAAAAATATCAGTAAAAATTAGTATTGTGCAAGATAAGATTGAGGTAAGTATAAAAGATAATGGTATAGGTATGGATAGTGATGAACTAGAAATGATATATACAAGGTTTTATCAAATAGATAAATCTCATTCAGGCGAAGGAAGCGGACTTGGTCTTGCAATTGTAAAAAGGATTGTTGAAATTTCAAATGGAGAAATAAATGTTGAAAGTGAAAAAGGAAAGGGAACAACATTTACTGTAGTTCTTCCCAAAAAGGAAGAAACAAATAAAATTGTTATATAAAAGAAGGGTGGAATTTTTATGGAATATTTAGATAGTGTTTTAAAAAAGACAGGTAAGGCATCTTTAGTATCATCAATTATATTTGCAATATTAGGAATAATATTAATAGCATATCCAGAAGGAACTATTAAGTTTATATCTTATGTAATTGGAATAATGTTTATTGCAGTTGGATTATATAAGGGAATAAATTATATAAAAAATAAAGAAATTTATAATATGTTTAATTATGATATGGCATTAGGAATTATAGCTATTATTATAGGTGCTGTTACTATAGCATATAGTAATCAGATTGGTGCTATTTTTAGAATTATGATAGGAATTTGGATTGTATATAGTGCAATTATTAGAATGAGTTTATCTGCTAAATTAAAAGTAATAGAATCAAATACTTGGATTTATAGTTTAATTATTGCATTTGCTATGATAATATGTGGTGTATTTATTATATGTAATTCTGGGGCTATTGTCGTTACAATTGGAACTATTATTTTAATTTATTCTATATTGGATATTATTGAAAGTATTATCTTCTTGAAGAATGTTAATAGTTTGACTAAATAAATTAGAGAGATTAGTTAATGAGAATTAGCTAATCTTTTTTGTTACTATATTTTTGATTGAATTTTTATAAGAAAGACTTGAAATATAAACTTTTCATTACATTCCTCGGCTTATTACGAAATTTAAGAAATTCTAATTTGTTTTATGGGTCCTTTCCACTATCGTGAACTCTTACCATAAAACTACATAAGAATTTCTAAAATTTCTCCATGCACATTCGTCATTTTATTCAAAGTTTATATTTAAAATCTTTCTTTGTATAAATTGCCATAAGTTTAGTATTAAAAGTATTAAAAAAGTGATATTATTGGTATAAAATTAACAAAAAATGTGAAACAAAATTGATGAAAATTCATAAAAAAGTTTCACGTTTTTGGTTTTTGTGGTACAATATAAATGTGAAGCAAAAGTGATGAATTTTTTAAAAAATGTTTCACATTTTAAAGGGAGGTATATCATGGAAGAAAAAATAGAAATTATGAATCTTCTTCAAAATAAACAATTAATTGAACAAGAGTTACAATCGCTTGCTTATGGTTCAGTTGAGATAAGAGAAAACGATTCAAATAAATATATTTATGTGCATTATAGAAAAGATGGAGTTGCTTTAACTAAATATGTTGGAGAATATTCAGAGAAATTATATAATTTAGTATTAAATAATAGTATTAAAGCAAAAGAATTAAAAAAGCAAATAAGAGAAATAAACAAAAAATTAAAACAATTAAATTATATAGAAGAAGAACTTTCAGAGAAAGTAAAACAAAATATAGACTTCGCTAAAAGACATTTAGTAGATACAATTTATAAGCAGGCAATATTAGAAGGTGTTGCAACTACATTTGCAGATACAGAAAGCATTATTGAAGGCGGAAAAGTAAATAATATGACATCAGAAGATATTATGAAAATAGTAAATCTAAAACATGCTTGGGAATTTATATTAAACAAAAATGTTATAGTAAGTGATACCAATTTTGCATTATTATGTGAAATAAATAAAATGGTAGAAGAAGGATTTTACTATTCAGCTGGTAAAGTAAGAAATGTTCCTGTAACAATAGGAGGCACAACATGGAAACCAGATTTTCCTATTGAAAGTGTTATAAAAGAAGAATTAGAAGTAATATTTAATAACAAAATGGATGATGTAGATAGAGCTGTTGAAATTCTTTTATATATAATGAAAAAACAAGTATTTATAGACGGAAATAAAAGAACTTCAGTAATCTTTTGTAATCATTATTTAATATCCAAAGGGAAAGGTATAATTGCAATTCCAGTAGAATTAACTGAAGAATTTAAAGATTTACTTATTCATTATTACGAAGGACAAGATGAGGAAAAAATAAAAAAATTTATTAAAGAAAAATGTTATATGAGTATTTAGAAAGTAATATATAAAATAAAAAATATTTGCAATTAGTAAGGAGAAAAATAATGTAATAGTTACACCGCATATAGCAGGAGTCACAGAAGAAGCAATAAAAAGAATGGATACTGAACTAGCTAATAGTATAAAAAAATATTTAGGAGAGATTAATTATGGTAAAAAATATTGAAAAAACAATTATAAAAGTAGAAATTAAAGATGAACAACTTGAATTACCAGAAGAAATAAAAAGAAAAATAGATGAATTTTGGAAACAATGTGAATATGAAAACCCAAATTTATGGAATGGAGAATTAATGTGTGTAGAAAAATGCACAAGAGAAGGCAATCAAATAATAATTACTTGCAAGAAAACAAATTATGCACATTATTTATATGATGAACGAATAGGATTACCTAAAGAATATGCTTGTAGTAGTTTAGTAGCAGGATGTTTATTAGAAACCAGTGACAATTATTATATAGTAGGGGAGTTAGCAGATAATACTTCTTTTCCACATTGTATGCAAATATCAGGAGGAAGTGCAGACAATGATGATATAAAAGATGGGAAGATAGATATATTTAATACAATAATAAGAGAATGTCAAGAAGAACTAAATATTAATTTACAAGATAAAAAACAAGTAAAGAATTTTGAAATGAAATATATAAGCTTACCAAGTGAAGAAGTTCATACATATATATTATTTGCAAAAGGTGAACTAAATATGAATAAATCTCAAATGCAAGAATATTATGAAAATTATTTAAAATATTTAAAAGAAAATAATTTAGAAGTAGAATTTAGTAAAATTCATTTTATAAATAAAGGGAGAATATTAGAAGAATTAAATAAATTTAATAATCCTAAAAGAGAGTACCTAAAAAGTTTACTAGAGATTGATGGCAAAGAAATAGAACGATAAAATTTTCCAAAAATGGGATTTGTTAACATAGAGTTCATAAAGAGGGAGTATAATATATAATTGTAAAGAGGCAAAGAGATTTGCTTCTTGTTTAATGTAACAAGGAAGGTGATTATTAGATGAAGAAAATTTCAAATTTTATTGTAGAAAAGAGAAATTTTATTATTCCAATATTTATTATACTCGCAATTATATGTGTATTCACATCACAAAAAGTAAAAATAAACAAAGATATAACAGAGTATTTGCCTAGTGATTCTGAAACTAGAATTGGATTAGATAAAATGGACGAAGAATTCTCAGATGTTAATACAACAAGTTCATTTAGTATAATGTTCAAAGGCTTAACTGATGACGAAAAACAAACAATTTTAAAAGAACTAGAAGAAACAGAAAATGTTGATTCAGTTGATCATGATGACAGTGAAGATTACAACAAAGGAGAGTATACATTATATACTGTTAATGTAGATGCCAAAAGTGATTCAGAAACTGCTAAAAATGTATATGAAGGTATAGAAGAAAAGTATAAAGATTATGACATTGAAACAGATGGCGACATTGCAGACGAAAATGAAGTTGTACTACCAACATGGATATTAGTAGTTGCAGTATCTGGGGTAATAATTATATTACTATTTATGTGTGAATCTTATGTCGAACCATTTTTGTTTTTGTTTTCAATTTTAATAGCAATTTTACTAAATAACGGAACAAATATAATATTTGATAGTGTATCTAATATTACAAGTTCTATATCCGCAATATTACAATTAGCATTATCAATGGATTATTCAATAATGTTAATGAATAGATTCAGACAAGAGAAAGAAAATGAGCCAGATATTAAAAAAGCAATGAAAAGTGCTTTAAGCAATAGTATTCAATCAATATCAAGTAGTTCAATAACAACTATAGTTGGATTAATTTGTTTAGTATTTATGAGTTTTACTATTGGTAAAGACTTAGGCTTAGTACTTGCAAAAGGTGTATTATTTAGCTTATTAAGTATATTCTGTGTATTACCAGGATTAATTTTAAAATTTGATAAAATTATATCAAAAACAAAGAAGAGAAGTCCTAGTATAAAACTAGATTGGCTAGGAAAATTTAGTAATAAAGCAAGATATCCTTTAACGATAGGATTTGTAGCAGTATTTATAGCAAGCTTTTTCTTAAAAGGAAATCTAGATATTGCATATACAAGTTCAGATAATGATGAAGTTGGAAAAATATTTGGTAAAAATAATCAAATAGCAATAATTTATAATACAGCTGATGAAGAAAAAGTAGCAAAATACTTAAATGAAATCAAAGAAAATGATAATGTAGATCAAGTGCTAGGATATTCAAATACAATTAATGAAAAATTAAAATATGATGAAATGGTACCAAAACTAAATGATTTAGGTTCAGATACAGATGTACAAGATTATCTTTTAAAAGTTATATATTATAAATATTACAACCCAAATGAAGGTAATAAAATGACATTTAATGAATTTGTAAATTTTGTTCAAAATGATGTTTTAAAACAAGATGACATGAAAAATAAAATTGATGAACCAACAAAAAATAATATAGATAGATTAAAGAACTTTACAACAGAAGAAAATATAAATAAGCAAAGAACTGCTTCTGATATAGCAAGTATATTAGAGATTGATGAAGCAGATGTAAAAGATATATTTACATATTATAACTCTAAAAATAATAATTTAAAACTATCTATAAATGAATTTATTAATTTTATGAATACACAGGTGCTTACAGATGAAAAATATGCACCTGAAGTAGATAGCCAAACAAGAGCAGATTTAAATAAATTATCAAAATATATATCAAAAGGTAGTATAAATAAAAAGATAACATCAAGTGAAATGGCAAAATTATTTGATATGAGTGAAAAACAAACATCTGATTTGTATAAATATTATTTTTTATGTGGCAATATAGATACTAAAATGAGTATAAACGAATTTACTAATTTTGTATTAAATGATGTTTTAAACAGTGAATATGCAAGTGAATTTGATAATGAAACAATAACAAATATCAAATTATTAAATGCATATAGTAATATAAATACAATTAATAAAGAACTGACATCAAGTGAACTTTCAAACTTGTTTGGATTGGATGAATCATCAGTAATAAAATTATTGTACTTAAAATATTCTGCACAAGATAGTGAAACAAAAATGAATATTTCAGATTTTATAAATCAAGTTAATACAATAAACAGTACAACAGATTATTTAAAATCTTATGATTTATCTGCATTACAAAGTGTATCATTCTTTGCTAAAAATGAAAACTATATTAATAGTACAAAACTACCAAAAGCAAATTTAGCACAAATATTTGATACAATAAGACCTAATTTGGTAGAAACAATTTATTATATTGGAGGCTTACCTGATTCATATATGATGACACCACAAGAATTTGTTGATATGATAATGCAGATTGCAAATACATCAACAGAAGGTGGTCAAGATTCAGGAGTATTTAGTTTAGATGAAGCAACAACAAATAATCTAAAACTATTAAAATTAATAATTGATGATACATGTACAGAAAACAAAACATTATATACAGCTACACAAATTTCAAGTATTTTAGGATTACCAACACAACAAGTTAATCAATTATATAATTTAATAGATATGTTAAGTGGAAATACATCAAATTGGAAATCAACACCATATGAATTTGTAAATATCATTTTAAACAATATTAATAATGCAGAAGTATCAAATAGCATAGATGAACAAACAAGGGCAAAATTAGTATTATTAAATCAAGTCATGACAAGTACTATAAATAACACAACATATACATATTCAGAACTTGCTACATTAATCAATAGTGATGAATCAAAGCTAAAAAGTGTGTATATGCTTTATACAACTAAGAATAATACATTAAGTTTAACACCATTAGAGTTTGTAAACTTTATACTAAATCATCAAAATGATTCAACACTAAAAAGTCAATTATCATCAGATACAATTACAGACTTAAATTTAGTTAAAACTGTAATGAAAGATGTATTAAACAATAAGAGATATACATATCAAGAACTTGGAAGTTTATTAGGAACAGATAACGAAAAATTAAAACTATTATATGGTTTATATGTATCTAAAAATGTAAATACAAATCAAACAATGTCAGTAAATAACTTTGTAGAATTTTTATTAAGTGATGTTATGCAAAATCCGGATTATTCTGATAAATTTGATGCAAGTACAAGAGATAAATTACAAACAGTTAATGGAGTTATGAAAGCATCTTTAGAAAATAAAAAATATTCTGCAACAGAAATATATGGAGTATTATGCAAATTATCTGATACAGAATTAGATGAAAAACTAATAGAATTAGTCTATATGTACTTTGGAAGCAGTTATGATTTCGATAATAATTGGACATTAACAGTAGAACAATTTGTTGAGTTCTTAAATAATGACATTTTAAAAGATGATAGATTTACAGATTTTATTGATGATAAAATGAGAACAGAAATAACAGATAGTAAAGAAACTATTACAGATGCCAAGAAGTTATTAGTAAGTGATAAATATTCTAGAGTTGTTATAAATACAAGTTTTGAACCAGAAGCAAATGATACTTTTGAATATATTCAAAAATTACAAAATACGTTTAATGCAGAAGGTATAGAATTTAATATAATAGGTGATTCGCCAATGGCTTATGAAATGAGCAAAACATTTGGCACTGAGTTTGATAAGATTTCTGCATTAACAATAATTGCAATATATATAGTTGTAATGATTACATTTAAAGACTTTTTAGCACCAATCATATTAGTTGGAGTTATACAATGTGCAGTATATATGACAATGGGTATATTATCACTTTCAGGAGGTTCTGTATACTTTATAGCTTTACTAATAGTTCAAAGTATATTAATGGGTTCTACAATAGATTATGGAATTTTATATACATCTTATTATTTAGAGTTTAGACAAACAAAAAGTAGAAAAGAATCTTTAATTGAAGCATATAATCATTCTATTAATACAATACTTACATCAGGATCTATTTTAGTAATAGTAACATTTGTAGTTGGTATGTTTGCAACAGCTATAACAGCTAAAATTTGTATTACTTTGTGTAAGGGAACATTATGTTCTATTATATTGATAATGTTATTCTTGCCTGCAATACTTGCTACATTTGATAAGTTCATTGTTAAAAAGAAGAAGATTTTTAATAAATAGAATATAAGAAGAGAGCACTTTTGCTCTCTTTTTGGCATATATGCACGAAAACAACCTATATTGAATATAATGAAAATAAGGGGGAGTGTATCATGGATGATGAAGAAGAAATATTAATTGAAAATACTGAATTAGTTGAATATACAGATGAAAGTATAGGTGATATATTGAATATGGAAGGGGCTGAAGAATAATGGCAACGAAAATATGTTTTACAGGGGATTTTAAGGTAACATGTGAATATGGTAGAAGCGGAACCGCTTGGAAATCTGGACGCCATCAAGGAATCGATTTAGTTGGAATCACAAGTAAAAAAGTATATTCAATATGTAATGGAGTTGTCGAACGCGCTGGATATGATAAAGGTGGATTTGGAAATTATGTAAGAATAAAAGAAGATGGTACAGAAAACAGAATCTATTTAGCACATTTAGACAAGATTTATGCCAGAATAGGGCAAAGGGTATCCTATACAACTGTTGTAGGGTTAATGGGAAGTACCGGTAATGCTACAGGACCTCATACTCATGTTGAAATTAGAAAGTTTAATAATGGGGTAGCAATAAGTAAACTAAATCCAGCAAGCTATATGGGAATACCAAATAAAGTGGGAAAATATAATACTAATAATTATCAAATAAATACAGTGCAAACGCCAACACAAACAAAAGTTTTAAAAACTTTAGCAAGAAATACTAATTTAAGAAGTGAACCTAACACAAAGTCTAATGCAACATTATATTTAGCTAATACAACATTGTATGTATTAAATCCTGCTGTTTCTCAATCTGATGGATATACTTGGGATAAAGTCCGTATCAGAACAAATGGTCAAGAGGGATATATGATAAATAAGAATTATAAATAGATAGAACAATTGACAATGCTTGTAGTAGAGTATATAATATTGAATTGAAATTATGAATTATTTAAGGAGAAACGAAATGTTAAATCAATTTTCAAGAACAGAATTATTAATAAAAAAAGAAGGAATAGAAAAATTGCAAAATGTCAAAATAGCAATATTTGGACTTGGAGGAGTAGGATCATTTGTAGTCGAAGGTTTAGTTAGAGTTGGAGTGAAAAACTTTGTTCTTATAGATGATGATAAAATATGCCTTACTAATTTGAATAGACAAATAATTGCTACTAGAAAAACAATTGGAAGATATAAAGTTGATGTAATGAAAGAAAGAATATTAGAAATAAATCCAGATTGTAATGTAGAAACACATCAAGAATTTTTTATGCCTGGTTCAGAAACAAACATTATAACAAATGATTTATCTTATGTTATAGATTGTGTAGACACAGTAACTGCAAAACTAGAAATAATAACTCAATGTAAAGACAAAAATATTCCGGTAATTTCAGCAATGGGGACAGGAAATAAACTTGATCCTTCAAAATTTGAAATTACAGATATATATAAAACAAGTGTATGCCCATTAGCAAAAGCTATGAGAAAAGAATTAAGAAAAAGAAATATTAAGGATTTAAAAGTTATATATTCAAAAGAAGAACCTATAAAAATTGATGAATATAGTAATATCAGTTGCAAAACAAATTGTATTTGCCCTCCTGGAACTAAGAGAAAATGTACAATAAAAAATCAAGTTCCAGGAAGTATTTCATTCGTTCCTTCAGTAGCAGGTCTAATGATGGCAGGAGATGTAGTTAGAGAGATTATAGCGGAGTAATTTGACAAATTATGTAAAATCGTTTATAATATAGGAAGTAAATTTTAGAAATCCATATTAAAAAACAGGAGGACAACATTTTGAAGAGAAGAAACATTAACAAGAATGATGCAACCACAAATATGGAATTAAAGACTTTAGCTAAAGCCTTCGTAGAAAGTGCAGTAAATGAAGGATATACTGCTTCAAAAATTTATTCACTCACACAACAGGTATGGCGGGAAATAACAGCTAACATGAAAGAAGTAGATATACAACTTTTAGAAGAAAATAGCGAAGAATTAGAATATCGTAAGAAAGTAGAAGAACTTGTAAAAGATAATCCATCTATAATATATTCATGGTATGAAGAGATTAAATATGAGGAAAACGGAGAAACAAAAATTACAAATGCAACAATTGAACTTATATGTGCAATGCACAAAAGCTTTCTTAGTAATGAGAAGATGACAGCGATTAAATTGAAAAAAAATGTAATTAATCGCTTAAAAGCAATGACTCCTTCTTATTTTCCAGCAGCTGCTGAAATAGATAGAGCATATTGTCGAATTTGTAATTTTTTAAAATGGCAAAAATCTAATTGCTGGTGTGATGAATTATCAAATATCTATAATTCATACAAGTTTAGATGTGATTCCGCAACAGAATATATTATTATTATGGAGTGGTATATTAATCATTACGACAAGTAGTAAAAAAGTATAACAGATACTTATTTAGATATCTGTTATACTTTTTTGCTATTCTTCAATTATTTCGGAAACATTTTCTATTAAAGAAATATTTTTCAAAAGTAAATTTTTGTTGAATCCTTTTTTGTTATAATTACCAACGATGTTAAAAATAGTTAAATCTTTATTATTATCGGAATCTTCTATTTTCTTCATTTGTTTAATTTCAATATTAGAATTACTTAATATTTTTTCTAGCTTTTTTAAAGCTTCATCAGAATTTTTAGAAATTTTAATTTGTAAATTTAATAAATCAAAATGATCTAATTTATCAGAAAATTTATAAGAGTAAGAAAGAATTACATAAACAATAAGAGTTGTAACAATTCCACCCAAATAAAATCCTGCTCCAATACTTAGTCCAATACATGTAACTGCTAAAAGACCTGCAGCAGTTGTTAAACCTTTTACATTGAATCCATCTCTTAAAATTGTTCCTGCACCAATAAAGCCGATTCCAGATAATAATTGTGCTGGAATTCTTGAAGGATCAATATCATAAGCTCGTGACATATATTCGCCACATAACATTATTAAAACAGAACTTATTCCAACAAGAGCATGAGTTCGAAATCCTGCAGGTTTACTCCATGAAGATCTTTCTAATCCTATAATTCCAGCTAGCATAAAACCTAATATTAACTTTATAATTGCTTGAAATCCAAAGGAATTGAAAAAACTTAATACACTTTCCATATAAAACTCCTTTCTATAAAATATCCAAAAATAATTATAACATAATAAGTTAGACATTGCAAAAAAAGACAAAATTATACTAATGCTGAAGGTGATAATATGAGATTAAATAGTAGAAAAAATATAAAATATTGCACAAAATCAAAGTAATATGACCAACTTGGAGCATTGAAAAATGCAAAAATTTAAAATATATCTTGTATAGTTTATAATAAAAGTGTTATACTATGGTTGAACGATTGAAGATGGATGTAAGTAGTATGAGTGAGAATGAATCAATAGAATTTTAGGAGTGGATATTTCGAGATAGATGTATTACCGTCAGCATTTGTTGTAAAATTACCTAAAATATCATTGAATAATGTTACTATAAAAAATAATAGTAAAGGTGACATGGATATAATTATAAAATATATTGAAAAAAATGGCTCTATAACAAGAATTAATGCTTAAGCACTAATTAATAAAGAAAAGACAACTACATCAACAATATTAAATAAATTAGTTGAAAATGGTGTTTTGGTTAAAATCGGAAACGGGCCAAGTACAAGATATGAAAT
>CAKPDR010000021.1 GCA_934149075.1 uncultured Clostridia bacterium
TTTATTGTTACTTCTGCTGCTGTTCCTGATGTTGTTGGTAATGCTATTATTGGCATACCTCTATTTTCTGTATTTGATGCACCATTTAGTGATACTATATCTGCTCTATCTGGGTTTGTCATGACAATTGATATACCTTTAGCAGTATCTATACTTGAACCTCCACCAACTGCTACTATTACATCTGCTCCTGCATTTTTACAAGCTTCTACACCGTCTAATACATTTTTTATTGTTGGGTTTGGTTTTACTTCTGAATATACTTCATAAGCTATTCCAGCTCTATCTAGAACTTCTGTTACTCTAGCTGTAACTCCACATTCAAATAATGCTTTGTCTGTTACTACTAATACCTTATTGAATTTTCTTTTACGAATTTCTTCTGGTAATTCTTCTCTTGCTCCTTTTCCAAAATATGATGTTTCATTTAAAACAAATCTGTTTACTGACATATTTTTTCACTCCTTCTTTTGATTTTTTATATATAAAAAGTTTTTTAACTTTGTTATATCTTCTTTAGTTTGTGCGTTTTAGCACCTGTTATTCTAATTTTCAGCATAATTTGCTGGTATTTCAAATAATGAATCATCAACACTATTTTCCAGTTTTACTTTTAGTAATTCGGAATCCTCACCATAAATTGTTTTAATATATGTTAATTTTCCACTATTATCAAAATAAAATCTTGTTTTAATACTTGATTCATCAAGCTCTAAAGTGTTTGTTATCATAAACATAGTGCTACCATTATATTCTTCATATTTATATTTTTTTCCTCTTACCTTCTCTTCACCTGTAGTGTATTCTCTATCAATCACATCTTTTATTCCATCTGTTAATATATTCTGTTCCACATTATTTTGTTGATACACATAATATTCTTCTCTATCATGTAAAATCAAATATGTATTATTGTCTTTTACTAAAGTTGTTGTATGACTTTCTACTTTGGATTCACTGTCTTTTGAGTATTGATCTATTATTGTTTCATTACCTTTTTTGGCCATGATAGTTTTATTGTTACTATTTTGTTCCATCTCAAATAAGTATGTTTGATTATTATTTAATTCTTCATATATCTTTGCTAATTTTTGTATTTTATCTTCTTTATTACCAACCAATTTAATTATTCCAAAAATTATTCCAAAAATTATTCCTATAATAATTAATATTACTACAATAAAAAAGATTCTTTTGTTTTTTTTCATGTTTTTTCCAACCTTTCAAAATCACACTAATTTCTGTTGGTTATTATATCAATAATCTTTTTTATTTACAAGATTTTTCTACATTTTTTTACTTTTTTTCTGGTTCAACATATTCTAATGTTCCTGGTATCATTCTATCTACAAATACCACTCCATCAAGGTGGTCACACTCATGTGCAATTGCTTGTGCTAGTAAATCTTTTGCTTTTATTGTGATTTTCTTACCATTTCTATCTAGAGCCTCAACAGTTACTTCTTTTGGTCTAATCATTTTTGCATATTGATTTGGAAAACTTAAACATCCTTCTTCTACCTCTTGTTCTCCTTTTGTTTTTGTTATTTTAGGATTTATCAAAACTTTAACACCTGTTCCATCATCAATATCTATAACAACAACTCTTTTTAATATTCCAACCTGTACAGCTGATAGTCCAACACCATTAAACTTGTACATTGTTTCAATCATATCATCTATTAATGTTTGAATCTTTTCATCAATTGTATCTACTTCTCTTGATTTCTTTTTTAATATTTCATCTTTTTCATATCTTAGATTTCTTATTGCCATTTCTTCTCATTCCTTCCTTAGACCTCAGTTTCCATTTTCCTAAATCATATTGTTAGGATTAATGTCAACACTAACTCTAGTATTTTTATAATTTGCCTCATATACTTTTTGTAAACATTCATTTATAGTAGAATTTACTTCTTCAGTAATATTACCTTTTATTATAATTCTCCATCTATATCTATTTTGAATCTTGTCAATAGGTGATGGCATCGGTTTTAAAACTATAAATTCTTGTCCATTTAATTTGTTTTTTAAATAATTATATACTCTATTTGAAAGCTCTATTATCTCTTTTTCTGACAAACTATTAAATCCAATCAACATTATATCGCAAAATGGCGGATATTTCAACTGTTTTCTTAAGGCAATTTCTGTATTATAAAACATCTGATAATCTTGTTTTTGTGCGCATATTATACTAAAGTTTTCTGGATTATATGTTTGTATTATTACTTTTCCATCAAGATTTTCTCTTCCTGCCCTTCCGGCAACTTGTGTAAGTAATTGAAAAGTTCTTTCATTTGCTCTATAATCGTCTATATTTAAACTACTGTCTGCTGCAATTACACCAACTAGAGTTACATTTGGAAAATGATGTCCTTTTACTACCATTTGTGTTCCTATTAAAATATCAATATTTTCATTTTTAAATTTATTTAATATCTCTTCATGTGAGTTCTTTTTGGTTACTGTATCAATATCCATTCTTATTGTTGATGCTTGTGGAAATATTTTGTTTATTTCTTGTTCTAATCTTTGTGTTCCTGTACCAAAATATCTTATTTTGGTACTATGACACTCCGGACATACTGTTACAACATTTTCCTCATATCCACAATAATGACATTTTAATTTGTTTTCAGTTTTATGATATGTCATACTTATATCACAATTTTTACATTTTACTGTATATCCGCATTCTCTACACATTATAAATGTTGAATATCCTCTTCTGTTTAAAAACAATATTGTTTGCCTTTTTTCTTTTAAATTTTTTTCAATTGCCTCATGTAAATCCACACTTAACATTGATCTATTACCATTTGCAAGTTCCATTTTTAAGTCAACTATTTCTACTTCTGGTAATTTTGAATTATTAGCTCTTTTAGTTAATTCCAATAATTCTATTTTTCCTTCTTGTGCTTTATAATATGTTACTAAATCAGGTGTTGCACTTCCAAGCACTAATGGACAGGAATTTTCTTTTGCAATCTTTTTTGCAATTTCTTTTGCATCATATTTAGGAACCGCTTCTGATTTATATGAACTATCATGTTCTTCATCTATTATAATTATCCCGATATTTTCGGTAGGTGCAAATATTGCAGACCTTGCTCCAATTATAATTTTAGCTTTTCCTTCTTTTATTTTATTCCATTCATCATATCTTTCGCCAATTGATAATTTACTATGTAACACTGCAATTTCATATTGATTAAACCTTGCAATAAATCTATCTATCATCTGTGGAGTGAGTGATATTTCTGGTACTAACACAATTGCTGTTTTATTTCGTTTTAATGCCTCTCCAATAAGTTGTAAATATACTTCTGTCTTTCCGGAACCTGTCACACCATATAGTAAAAATTGACTGTATCTACGCTCTTGCATAGCACTCATTACACTATTGTAAGCATTTTGTTGTTCATCTGTTAATTTTAAGTTTTCTGTTTTGGCTATTTGCTTATTTGCAAGTGGATTTCTTTCTACTTTTTTTTCTACAATTTCTACATACTCATTTTTTTCTAATGTTTTGACTATTGCTCTTGTGCCACCCGTAAACATTTCTATTTCTGGAATTGTAACACCTTCATTTGACTTTAAAAATTGTAATATTTTTTTCTGCTTTTCAGATTTTATCTTTCCAATTTCAATATCAAACTGAATTTCTTCAATATCTTTTTTTAGATATACCACATTAACCATTTTATCTTGTACATTTTTTTCAGTATTTTTATTTTTAGTTCCTGGTGTTAGCATTTGTTTTATACAATCTGATACATTGCAAAAATATCTTTTTGACATCCATTTTGCTAATTCGATTTGTTTTTCTGTTAGATTATGTTTTATTTGCACTATTTCTTTTACTTCATATTGGGTATTTTCTTTTATTCCTACTACATATCCTTCTTCCAAAGTACTTGCCTTGCCAAAAGGAACTAATACTGTACTTCCTATCATAACTAACTCTTCTAAGTTACTTGGTATATTATAATCAAATGTTCTATTCAATCTTTTTGCTGATCTATTTATTACTACTTCTGCTATCATTCTAGTTCCTTTCTTTTGTTTTAGCAAAACAATATAATCAATCCTCCAACTATAGCAACTATTGCTCCTAAAATCTTAAATCCACTGGTAGCTTCATTTTGGTCTCCAAAATCAAAAACCTTTTTTGTAATTATTCTAGCATCATATACTAAAACAACACCCATTAATAATATTACTGTTCCAATTAATCTAAAAATAATTTGTACCATTTACTTCAACATCCTTTTCTTTGCCACACATATATGGCAGTATTTTAAATTTCGATTCTTGAACTAAATTTTTCTTTAACTAGTTCATTTAATTTTTTATTTTTTTCTTTTTCTAGCAATGGATCATCTTCCATTATCTTTATTGCCAAACCTTGAACCTTTTTTAATGTTCCTATATCTTCAAATAAATTTGCTATTTTAAATTCTGGAAGTCCATGTTGTTCTGTTCCGAAAAAGTCTCCTGAACCTCTAAGTTCTAAATCTTTTTCGGAAATTACAAATCCATCGTTTGTATCACACATTACTTTCATCCTTTGTCTTATTGTATCACCATTTCCTTCATATTTTAAAATACAATATGATTGATATTCTCCTCTTCCAACTCTTCCACGTAATTGATGTAATTGTGCTAAGCCAAATCTTTCTGCATTTTCTACAACCATAATACTAGCATTTGGAACATTAACACCAACTTCTATTACAGTTGTTGCAATTAGAATTTGAATTTCTCCATCTTTGAATTTTAACATGATTTCATCTTTTTCTTTTGGTTTCATTTTTCCATGTAAATATGCAACTTTATATTCACTAAATGTTTCTTTTTGATATCTCTCTGCAAGTTCTATTACTGATTGTAAACCTTCCATATCTTCATTTTCTTCAACTAATGGACATACAATATATGCTTGCCTTCCCTCTTTAATTTGTTTTCTTATAAAGTTGTTCACTCTTTCTTCCATATTTTTTCTAACCGCATATGTTTCTATTTTCTTTCTATTTGGTGGAAGTTCATCAATTATTGATATGTCCAAATCACCATACAATATTAATGCAAGCGTTCTTGGAATTGGTGTTGCAGACATTGCTATTATATCTGGATTTTGTCCTTTTGATGCTATTGTACCACGTTGTTTTACTCCAAATCTATGTTGCTCATCTGTTACAACTAACCCTAAATTTTTAAATACTACATTTTCTTCTAATATTGCATGTGTTCCAATAAGTATGTCTATTTCGCCATTTTGTAACTTTTCTAATATTTCTGTTTTCTTCTTTTTAGTAATACTTGAAATTAATAATTCTGTTCTTATTCCTAACTCTTCTAAAATTCCTTGAAAACTTTCTAAGTGTTGACTTGCAAGTATTGCAGTTGGTGCCATTATTGCTGCTTGATATCCTGATTTTACAGCTTTATACGCTGCTATCATTGCAACTACTGTTTTTCCTGAACCAACATCACCTTGAAGAAGTCTGTTCATTGGTTTATTACTTTCCATATCATTATCAATTTCTTCTAATACTCTTAATTGTGCTTTTGTTAATCTAAATGGTAGTATATTTATTACATCAGACATTTTAGCATCTTTACTGAATTGAATTCCATCAGTTTCATGTTCATAATTGTTTTTTAATTTTAGTAAAGCTAATTGCATTGTTAATAATTCTTCAAATACTAATCTTTCACGTGCTTTATTAAAATCCGAAAATTCTACTGGAAAATGTATTCTTTCTATTGTACTATTTATGTCCCACAAATTATTTTCTTTTAATATATATTCTGGTAGAGTTTCTGGTAACTGACCTTTTACTTCTAAAAGTCCATTTTCTATAATTCTTCTTAATGTGTTTTGTTTTAATTCAAATGTTAATGGATAGATTGGAATTATTTTCCCCGTATTTTTGCTTTTATCTATTTCATCATATACAGGTGAATTCATTTCATATCTTGAGCCTTTTATTGATATCTTTCCAAAAAATCTATACATTCTGCCTGGCTGAAATTTGTCTCTTAAATATCCTTGATTGAACCATGTTATGTAACATGTTCCTGTTTGGTCTTTTACTATTAATCTACTGATTGTCATTCTTCCTTTGTGCATTTCACTTATTCTTCCTGTAGGCATTGCCTCTATTAATACTTCTTCTCCGTCTACACATTCGTATAAGTTCTTTGGTTTACTTCTATCTTCGTAATCTCTTGGATAGTATTCAATTAGGTCTTTTAATGTATATATATTAAGTTTGTTTAATAGTTTTACTCTACTTGGTCCTACTGTTTTTACATATTTTACATCTTTGTTTAGGTCTAACATTGTTACTCCTCTATTAAATTTGTTTTTCTAAAACCTCATTTAATTTTTCTATTAATACAATATATTTTTCTTTTATGTCTTTGTATATTTTTCTAGATGCTTCTTCATCATATAAATGTGACAAACTATTTCTCGCAAGCATTATGTTTATCCATGTTTCTCCATCTTCAATTATTCCATTTTGAAATGCGTTTTTCAACACTTCTCTTGGACTTCCTGTTGATTCAATTATTCCGTTATATTCCATTAAATCTTTCATTGTCTTCCATGCTAGTTCAAATGTGAATTCAAACCTATGTAACGTTCCATCTATTGCTATTTCTGTTTCTTCTTCATTTAATGCTTCCTTTAATCTTTCAGTCGCTTTAGCTAAGTCTTGTTTTCTCTCTTCAAATCTTTTCATTAAAATTCAACTCCTTCTCTTTTTATAGATTCTAATAATTCTGAATTCGTTTTTTCGTCTATAAAAACTAAATCTATTTTATAAATTATATCTAATAAATCTATTTCGTTCATTATTTTATATTGCATTTCCCTTGGAATATTTTCTTCTACGGCAATATCTATATCTGATGTGCTTTTATAGTCACCTCTTGCTCTAGAACCAAATAAAATAAATTTATAGTTTTTATTTTTTTTTATTACTTCTTTTATTTTGTTATATGTTTCTTCTGATAAACCGTATTTCATAATTTTCTCCTCTTTTCTAGATAGTTACATTTTACTATATAGATTTTTAAAAATCAACAAAATTAATACTTTATTATAAAAACAGCCTAAATTATAGACTGTTTTTATTAATTAATAATATACACCATTTATAAAAAAATTGATTAACATGCTTAATATGAATGCTATTATAGAAGCAATAAACACTATTCTTATCCATTTTTTCACATTTTTAAATTTAAATTCATTTTTAGTTTTTATTTTAGTTAAAAGTATGATTAATCCTGTTATAATAAACATTATTATTGATGTGATTTGAATTGCTGGACAAGCTATTTCACATATTCTTACATGTACTGGTGTAGCAACAATTCCTCCAGATGTAGCTTGATTAGCAGTAGGAATGTCAGATGGCGATAATGCAAAAGATTTACTTTTCATTAATATAGACATCACAAAAGAAGATATTCCTATTTTCACCCATTTGTTAGGAACACTTTTAGTTAATTTCTTTTTACTTACTTGTTCCATTTTTGGATAATCATTTTGTACTTCATTTACTACATTTCTTATCTCCATAAAATTCTCCCCTTTTTTCATATTTATTAGAAATCTGTCTTAATATATCATATTTATCATTATAATATTTTTGAATAAACATTTTTGAATTTTTTCTATATAATTTTTCTGCCATCTTATCTGAAATTTCAATAAGAATTTTTTCAGTTTCACATATAATTGGTGATAATTCATTCACATTATTAGTTGTAACATAGTTTCTACAAGCACATGTATGTTTACATCTTTTTCTAATAGAACAATTTTGGCAAATTTCATTTTCTTTATTAGAATTTTTTATCAAATTTACTCTTGCTTTTATATCAATTCCATCTTTACAATTACCTATAATAAAATCTTTATTATTTACAAACTGCATACAAGGATAAAAGTTTCCATCTATACCTACATTTATATTTTTCATTCCAATTTTACAGTCTTTATTACAATCATATCCACTTTGTATATATGTTTTTATTTTATCATCTATTAATGGTATTTCTATATCATCTTCCTTCAAAATCTTATCAGCATAAATTTCCGCAATTTTATTAAATTGTTTTCTTATTTCATCTAAGTCTTCATCTTGCCAATCTTGTGTATAGTCAAATAATAAATTTATACTTTTAAATCCAATATCTATTAAATATTCAACATTTTTATATAATTGAGATAAATTATTTCTTGTTATTACTGACATAGATATAGCACCATCATATAATTCCAAAAGCTTTTTTGCATTTTTTTCAACAATATCAAATGTTCCTTTTCCATCTGCCGTTTTTCTATTCAAATTTTGTGTTTCTTCCATTCCATCAATACTATATGCAACATAAATAAATTTATTATTTTTCATGTATTTTATAAACTCTTCATCTAATAATGTTCCATTTGTCGTTATTCCATAGTAGAAATTAGTTTTAGATTTCTTTGTATTTATATACTCGATTGTATCTTTTATCATGTTTTTTTTCAATAGCGGTTCTCCACCATAAAAAACAATTATTGAATATGCTTGTTTTCTACTTATTTCATAATCAATTAGATCCTTTATACTTTCAAACGAAATTTCTTTATTTTTTTTATTTTCATAACAATATGTACAATTTAAATTGCACTTTTCAGTTAAATGAATAATATATTCCATATTTTCTTCCTTTTATAATTATATCAATTATTTAATCTCTTCTAATTTAAAATCCAACCCATCTGCACTAACAAGTTTAAACTGAATGCCTTCTATTTCACCTTCAATTGCATCATTTATAGAAGCTCCATGCAAATGACCATAATAACATCTTTTAACATTATACTTTTTCATAAGTTCTACAAACTTTGCTTCTTGTTCTAACTCTATTTTTGCTTTTGTTATAGGTGGATAGTGCATAAAAACTATTATTTCTTTGTCATTGCCATATTTATTTACCCCATCTTGTAAAGACAACTCTAGTCTTATAAGTTCTCTATTTATTAGTTTTTCGTCAGTTCCTTCATCTGCAATACTCCAACCTCTAGTACCACATAAAATTTTATTTTCGAATTCATAACTATTATTATATAAAAAATCTATATTTTCAAAATTATTTTCTTTCAAAAATTTTCTCATATTTGTTACTGTAGTCCACCAATAATCATGATTTCCTTTTAACATAAGTTTTTTACCTGGCAAACTTTTTAAATAACCAAAATCTAATTTAGTATCTTCTAAATATGTTTCCCATGAAAAATCTCCTGGCAAAACAACTAAGTCATTTTCTTTTACTTTTTCTATCCAATCTTTTCTTATTTTTTCTTCATGACCTGTCCAATTATCCCCAAATATATCCATTGGCTTAGGCACTCTAAATGATAAATGTAGGTCTGCTATTACAAATATTGACATACTATTTTCCCTTTTCTATTCTCCAATTTTTAAGTTTGGTACTGCATTTAATGTATTTTCTGATAAATCACCATGTAGATATCTATAATATCCTGCTGCTCCTATCATCGCAGCATTATCTCCACATAATTTTAAATCAGGTTTATATATTTTGATTCCATACTGTTCTAATTTTTCAAATTCACTTCTAATATGTGTATTTGCAGAAACTCCTCCTGCTAAAACTACTTTTTTAATTCCTGTTTGTTTAATTGCTGTTTGAATATTTTCTACTAGAACTTCTGTAACAGCTTTTTCAAAACTCATACACAAATCAGCTTTACTTATATCGGGATTTTTATGATGTAAATTTATTACTGCTGTTTTTATTCCACTAAAACTAAAGTCTAAATTTTCAAAATGAGTTTTTGGAAAGTCAATTGTTGCTTGTCCTTGTTGTGCTAATTTATCAACTTTTGGACCTCCTGGATATCCTAATCCTACAACTCTTGCTACTTTGTCAAAAGCCTCTCCTATTGCATCATCGCGTGTTCTGCCTAAAACTTCCATATCACAATAATCTTTTACATATACTATTTGAGTATTTCCTCCTGATGTTAACATACATAAAAATGGTGGTTCTAAATCTGGATGTGTTATGTAATTTGCTGCAATATGCCCTTCTAAGTGATTCACTCCTACTAATGGCTTATTTAACGCATATGCTAATCCTCTTGCATATGATACTCCTACTAATAATGCTCCTACTAGACCTGGTCCATATGTTGGTGCAATTACATCAACATCTTCAAAGTTCATATTTGCTTCTTTTAATGCTGTTTTTGCTACTCTTGAAATTGCTTCTATATGGTTTCTTGAAGCAATTTCTGGTACAACTCCTCCATATTGTTCATGAATTTTTATTTGTGTATCTATTATATTTGATAAAACCTCTCTACCATTTTTTACGATGGCAACAGAGGTTTCGTCGCAACTTGATTCTACTCCTAAAACTATTATATCTTTCATGTCTATTCTCCTATTATGATATTTTGAATATTGTCATTGCTAATCCCAATATTTGATTTGTCATCCATCCAATTATTGGTGATATTAATCTTCCTGCAATTCCTGTTATCCATATAATTAAAAATATAAAATAAAATGTTTGCTCATGTTCTATGAACCATGATTTAGCATTATGTGGCAATATTGGTAAAAAGATTTTTGATCCATCTAGTGGTGGTAATGGTATTAAGTTAAATACCCCTAAACCAATATTCATTGTAATAATATAAATAATTATTGATACAATTATTATCCCTATTTTGCTCATCACAAATACCGCCCCAGCAAATTTCATAATTGCACAATATATAAGTGCAAATACAATTGCAGTTATAAAATTCATTAGTGGTCCTGCAAATGATACTATTGCATCTGCTTTTTCTACTGATATATTTCTGTTATAATTTCTTGGGTCTATTTGTACTGGCTTTCCCCATCCTATATGTGCAAATAGTAACATTGCTAATCCTAATGGATCAACATGATCAAATGGATTTAGACTAAGTCTTCCTTGTCTTAATGGTGTATCATCTCCTAATTTGTATGCTGCAAATGCATGACCAAATTCGTGCACCGTTATTGCTAATAATACTGCTGGAACTGATAATATTAAATCAAATATTCCTGCTGTTCCATAACTTGCTAGTGATAACACTACTAATATTCCTATTATTATATATAATGTTTTTTTATCAAAATTAAATCCAAACATAAATCTTCTCCTATCTTTTTTCTTTTATAATATATCATAAATTGATATAAAATACAACTATTTCATTCAAAAATAGAGCATATATAAAATACGCTCTATAATTCATCTGTTTTAAATGCAAGGTAACCTTCATATAAATAACTATTATCTATCCCTTTCATGTATACTTCTCTATCATTTACCTTATCATTTAAACTTTGTTTTAATAATTCTTTAATTTCTATATCTTTTATTGGACTTCGTTCCATTGCAAGTAAGTAATCTGTTTTATCAACTTTACTCCAATCAACAACTAAATTTAATTCTTTTTTTAAAATTAAATCTAGCCAAATTCTTGTACTTCTTCCATTTCCTTCTCTAAAAGGATGTGCTATATTCATTTCTACATATTTTTCTATTATTTCATCATATGTAGATTGTGGCATCTTTTCAATATTTTTTATTGCTTCTTCAAGATATGCAAGAGGTGTAAATCTAAAATTACCTTTTGCTATATTTACTTTTCTTAGCTCTCCTGCAAATTCATATATTTCTTCAAATAAATATTTATGAATTTGTTTTAAGGTTTCAAATGTTCCTGGTTCTAAGGTATTCAAATAACCTGTTTCAAACATTTTTTTTGCACAAGATTTGCTAATTCTTTCTTCTTCTCTTGCTAATTCTGCTTGGTCAGTAATATTTAATTTATTTTCTAAAGCCATTTTTGTCTCCTTTCAGAGTTTTAATTAAGTGGTTTCATTGTCGGGAATAATAATACATCTCTTATTGATGCAGAATCTGTTAATAACATAACTAATCTATCAATTCCTATTCCTAGTCCACCTGTTGGAGGCATACCATATTCAAGTGCATTAATAAAATCTTCATCCATCATATTAGCCTCTTCATCACCAGCGTCTCTTGCTTCTGCTTGTTTTTTAAATCTTTCATATTGATCAATTGGATCATTTAATTCTGAATAAGCATTTCCATATTCTCTACCACCAATAAATACTTCAAATCTTTCTGTTAATCTCTTATCTCTTGGTTTTCTCTTTGTTAATGGTGATACCTCTACAGGGTAATCATATATAAATGTTGGTTGTATTAATGTTTCTTCTACAAATTCTTCAAAGAATGTATTTATTATATCTCCTCTTGTTTTCTTAATTGGATCTATTTCTACTTTCTTTTCTTCAGCAATTGCTATTGCTTGCTCATCTGTTTCAATTATATTAAAGTCAACACCTGTTACTTCTTTTATTGCTTCTATCATTGAAATTCTTTTCCATGGTGATTCTAAATCTAAATCTGT
>CAKPDR010000022.1 GCA_934149075.1 uncultured Clostridia bacterium
CTATTGGTAACATGGGTGTCCCCTCTGGTAAAGATTTTGACCACTTATGGGTGTCCCTACTGGTAACTACTTGTAACGTCTCCATTTCATACTAATTTTATCTTGTGACATTTTCTTTTTAGGAGCAATAAAATTAGTTCGATATTCTTGTCTCCAGATTGGTGGTATAAAAAATCCATTACCATAAGTATTATATTGAGGAGCAAGAGGAGTAGTATAAAAAACGCCAAAAGATTTCAAGTTACAAAGCATAGAAACATATATAAATAATCCGACACCAATGCCTAAAAATCCAGTTGTAACACCTAAGGCAACAAACCAAAATCTAAATACACGTATATGAAAACCGAAGGAAAAATCAGGAATTGCAAAAGAAGCAATACCGGTCATTGCAACTACAATTATAAGTATAGGGCTAACAATTCCGGCATTAACAGCGGCATCACCCAAGACCAGAGCTCCTACAATACCTATAGAAGAACCTATTGGAGATGGGACTCTTAAGCTAGCTTCACGTATAAGTTCAAATGATATCTCCATAAGTAAGAGCTCAAATATTATAGGAAATGGAACGTTTTCTCGAGCTGACAAAATTGAAAATAGTAATTCTGTAGGCAGTAGTTCTTGATGAAAACTTGTAATTGCGAGATAAACACCGGGTAATAACAGAGTAATTAATGTAGCAAGAACTCTAATACCTCGTAGAAAATTTGCAAACAATGGTCTTAAGTTTGTATCTTCTGGAGAGAATAGAAAATCTTCAATTGTCGCAGGTAAGATTATTGCATATGGATTACCATTTACTATAATGATTACTCGCCCCTGAAATAAGTATTTGGCACATTTATCAGGGCGCTCGGTAGATAGAACTTGTGGTATACCAAAACCTTCGTCACTTTCAATTAATTGCTCCAATTGACCTGTTGATATTAAAGAATCAATGTCTAGATTATTGAGTCTATACTTAGCCTCAGATACTAAGTCGTTATTTGCAATATTCTGAAGATAACACACACCACATTTCGTTTGACTAATTTTCCCAACGGGAATAGTCTCTATAACTAAATTTTCGCTATTTACAATACGTCTAATAATAGAAGTATTTGTTCTAATATTTTCAACAAAACTCTCTTGCGAGCCTTTTATTACCGCTTCATTTTTAGAGGTACTGACACTACGTTGAGCATATTTTTTTACATCAATATCAAAAGCAATTGGCAGAGTATCGATAAAAAGTAGACAATCTCCCATATTAATACCAGAAAAAACATCTTTATAATCTTCAACCTTTTTGACACTGTTTTGAGGTAATAAACAATTATCTACAAATTCGCATAAATTACCATCAAAGGATTTATTGCGCTTTGTTTTTCCAGTCATTAAAGGTTCCAAAATAAAATCATTTATCGAAATAGAATCAAATAAACCATCAATACAAATGATAAAACATTTGTGGTCAGAATTATTTGCAAACATATTAAATTCTCTTATAATAATATCAGAACAAATTAAAGCATTGTACTTGCTTTTTAAAAAATCTAAGTTTTCTTTTATATTAGGAAAAACCTTATAATTATCTTCTGGTGTGCTAACAGAAGAATTATCAGGTTGTGACATAAGAGAAAAATAGTAATTATTATTATTATATTTAATTAATTTATTAAAAATTTCCTTAAAATTCATAATAATAATATAAACAATAATGGAAAAAATATTCAAAAAACTTGAAAACAATGTTAGAATAATATATAATTGAAGTAGTGCAAGTTATAATTGCGTGGAAAGAAAAGAGGTAAATATGAAAGATAAAATATTAAGTTTTATATTAAGTCTAATAATAGTAGCAATTATAGTTGTAGGAGGAATTTTTGGATATACTGCATTTGTAGAAATAACAGGAGAAGATCCAATACAAATAAATTTCGAAGGATATGGAGGTCTTTTATCAAAAGATGATAAAGATACAGAAGATACAATTTCAGTGGACAAAGACATATTTAATGGAATTGAAAGTAATGAAAATTCTGCTCAGTCAATAGTAACAAACCCAAACAGATATAGACATTTATATGGACAATTAAATAGTACAGCTCAGAAAATATATGATAAATTGTATGAAAATAAAGAAAATTTAAAAACAGGAACATATAAAATAGAATTTGGAAATACATTTCAAAAATTATTAACATCAGATGGAGGAGAAAAAGAACTAAAAAAACAATATCAATCTGCAATAGAAGCATTAATATATGAAAATCCAGAATTGTTTTATATAGAAGCAACAGGAATGTTTATCAATATAGAAAAAATAACTAAAATAAGCGGAGTAAAATATGATGTGTATATTAATAATGGAAGCGAATCAAACTATTTAACAAAGGGATTTAATGGAAAAGATGATGTAGATTCTTATCAAGTTCAAATAGAAAAAGTAAGAGATTATATATTATCAAATTTAAATGGAAGAACAGATTATGAAAAAATTAAGTTGGTTCATGATTATTTAGTAGACTCAATTGAATATGATTCTTCAATATCTAAAGATCATATATATGATATATATGGTGCTTTAGTATCAAGAGAATGTGTCTGCGAGGGATATGCAAAAGCGTTTCAATATTTAATGAACGAAGTTGGAATTGATAATGTAATAGTAATTGGAACAGGAACAAATAGTAATGGTCAAACAGAAAGCCATGCCTGGAACTATGTAAAATTAGATAACAAATGGTATGCAGTTGATGTAACATGGGATGATCCGATTTTGATTGGTACAGGAAAACTACCTGAAAAATCGAAATATAAATATTTTTTAAAGGGGTCTATCACAATGAACGAAAATCATACCCCATCAGGTAAATTTACAGATGCAGGACAGGTATTTACATATCCTGTATTAAGCGAACAAGACTATGAATGAAAGGGTGAAAAGTAGTGCTAGAATTAGAAGAAAATTCGAGAAAATTAGAAATATTAAAGCAAAAAATACAAAGTTTAGGTGAGTCTCTTTGACGTAACTGCATCAGAAAAAAAGTTAAAAGAATTAGAATTAAAAACGACAGAAGAGGACTTTTGGCAAAAAGATGCTAAAGAAACTTCAAAAATCCTTTCTCAAATGAAACAGTTAAAAAATAAAGTTGAATTATACAGAAAAATAGAAAATGAAATTATCAATTTACAAGAATTAACTGAACTAGCAAATTTAGAAAATGATGTAGATGTTGCAAAAGACATATTAAAATCTACAACAAAATTAGAAGATGAAATAGAAAAATTACAATTAGAAACATTATTATCAGGAAAATATGACAAAAATAATGCAATATTAACATTACATCCAGGAGCAGGAGGGACAGAATCTCAAGATTGGGCAGAAATGCTATATAGAATGTACACAAGATGGGCTGTAAAAAATGGATATGAGGTAAAAGAACTAGACTACTTAGAAGGAGACGAAGCTGGAATAAAAAGTGTAACATTTGAAATAGTTGGAGAAAATGCGTATGGATATATGAAAGGAGAAATGGGAGTACATAGATTAGTTAGAATTTCTCCATTTGACGCAGGAGGAAGACGTCATACATCTTTTGCGTCATTAGAGGTATTACCTGAAATAACAGATGATATTCAAATTGAAATTGATCCAGATGATTTAAGAGTAGATACATATAGAGCTTCAGGAGCAGGAGGACAACATATAAATAAAACATCTTCAGCAGTTAGAATAACACATATACCAACAAATACTGTAGTAGCTTGTCAGTCTGAACGTTCACAAATTCAAAATAAAGAAACAGCAATGAGAATGTTAAAATCTAAATTGCTTAATTTAAAAGAAAAAGAACAAAAAGAAACAATTGATGAACTAAAAGGAGAACAAAAAGATATTGCGTGGGGAAGTCAAATTCGTTCTTATGTATTTTGCCCATATACACTTGTAAAAGATCATAGAACAAATTATGAAGTTGGAAATGTTGAAAGTGTTATGGATGGAAATATAGATGGATTTATAGAATCATATTTAAAAAGCTAAATTTTGAAACAGAGACATTTTTTCACATTTTAACTTTTATAGAAATACAATAATAGTAATGATATTTAATTAAATATCGTTACTATTATTTTTATTCAAAAGAGGTTAAATATGGATACAATTGTAATTAAATTTGGAGGGAGCTCTGTTGCAGATAACAAAAAATTACAGTCTGTAGCAAACAAAACAATAAAATTATATGAAGAAGATAATAACATAGTTGTTGTTGTTTCTGCACAAGGTAAAACAACAGACAAATTAATAGGTGAAGCAGAAGAATTATCACTAAAACCAAAAGCAAGGGAAATGGATGTATTACTAAGTGCAGGTGAACAAATTAGTGCTAGTAAATTATCAATATTGTTAAACTATTTAGGATATGAATCTATATCATTAATGGGTTGGCAAGCAGGAATACACACAAATGAAGAAAATCAAAATGCAAAGATTGAGTATATAGATACAAAAAGAATAGAAAAGGAATTAGAGGATGGAAAAATAGTTATCGTTGCAGGATTTCAAGGAATTGATCATAATAATAATATTACTACATTAGGAAGAGGTGGTTCAGATACAACGGCAGTAGCACTTGCAGCAGCATTACAAGCAAAAAAATGTTATATATATTCAGATGTTGATGGAATCTATACAGCAGACCCTAATAAAGTAACAAAAACTAAAAAATTAAAAAATATTTCTTATGAGGAAATGCATTCTTTATCAAGCGAAGGTGCTAAGGTTTTACATGATAGATGTGTAGAAATTGCCGAAAGAAATAATGTTCCAGTAATAACTGGTTCAACTTTTAATGATAATCCTGGAACTGTAATATCACATAAAATGGAGGCATCTGGAGTAAAAAGTATTGTGAAAAAAGATGTTTCTAGAATTTCTGTTGTTGGTTTCGGGATTAGTTCAAGGGATGAAATACTTAATAAAATATTAGAAATTGCTAATAAAAATAGTTTAGAGATTTTTAATATTGATCTTAGTAGAACTAAGATTTCTATTGTTTTTAAAGAAATAGTAAAAGATGAATTTGTTGATGAATTACATGATATTTTAATAAGATAATTAAAGGAAGGCAAGAGATATTATCTCTTGCCGTTTGCTTATGTTTTTATTTTTCACTATTATTCCATTTCATTGTTCGAATTTCATAAAGAATCTCAATCAATTCCCCTTTATCTGTATCGAAATTATTATCAACTGTTGCAATCCAGCCAAGTTTATCAAAGTAAGTCAGTGCATCAATGACTATTTTTTCGATTTCTGCTAAGGCTTCATTTTCATTATGAAAAGCCAAAGTATAATGGCTACCACTAGTTGATATTTTAATTGTATGTCCGTCTGGAAGCGATATTTTTTTTTCTAATATGTTAGTTTTTAGTACTCGATATAACATTATAGCATCAGTTTTCCTACTTAAAAACCGCCATATGGGAAGAAAAATCTCAAATATGGTAAATATAATTACCAATAAAGCAAGACTTATAGAAATCCGTTGTAATAATAACATAAGATAAACCTCCTTAATTTTGACATAAGCTTTTATATACTGGTTACATAACTATAATAGCATACTTTAGTTGAAATTGCAAGTTTTGTTGCAATTTTACATAAAATATGTTATGATGGAAATGTACAAAGTTTTTCTTTAAGATTAAGAAAAGTTTCTTAATTAAAGACAATCTCATTTAAGAAAAATAGTAAAACATAAAAAATTACAGGAGGACTTTACTATGAGAGAACAAGAAGTATCAAAGGCTTTAGAAGAAATTTTTGGTCATAAGTTAGAAGATAAGGAGTTTGAATACAATAAAAAAATAAAAAAAACTTTGGCCAATACAATTGAAAAGAAAGTCAATGATAATGAAAATGAGATTCATAATATGATTTCTAAAAGTTTCGCTTCTATTATTGGGCAAAAAGTTGAAGATTAACATGAAAAGAAATCTAACTTATAGAGTCCTATAATGAGGACTCTATAATATTTAAATATAAAAATAACGCAAAAGTATTGTAAAAAATAAAAAAATTGATATAATAATTAAGAAGCAAGTTTTACCAATTATGGTAAAATTTTAACAATTTGAGGGAAAACCCAATAGGAGGAATTTATATGTTAAAAAAAGTAGCGATATTAGCAAATGGAGGAGATGTATCAGGATTTAATGCAGTAATAAGAGCAATAATAAAAACTGCAGAACATAATAATGTAGAATGTTATGGTTTTATAGATGGATATAATGGATTATTAAAAAACAATTATGTAAGATTAAGTACAGCAAATGATCAAAGTGCATCTGGAATACTACCAAAAGGAGGATCTATAATAGGTTCATCAACAAATGCAAATGTATTCAACTATAAAGTTGTAGGAGAAAATGGAGAAGTTGAATACAAAGATTTATCAGATGTATGTGTAGAGAATATAAAAAAAGATGGATTTGATTGCATTTTCACATTAGGAGGAGATGGAACACAAAAATCAGCAAGAGACTTTTCTACAAAAGGTGTAAATGTAATAGGTGTTCCAAAAACAATAGATAATGATGTTGCATGTACAGATATTACATTTGGATATAATACAGCAGTATCTGTTGCAGCAGAAGCACTTGACAGATTACACACAACAGGTGAAACACATCATAGAATAATGGTATTAGAAGTTATGGGAAGATATGCAGGATGGATAGCATTAGAATCTGCAATAGCAGGAGGAGCTGATGTTGCATTAATTCCTGAAATTCCATATGATATAAATAAAGCAGTTGATAAAATAAATGAAAGAAGAGCTAAAGGTAAGGAATTTAGTATAGTTGTAGTAGCAGAAGGAGCTGCACCAAAAGGTGGAGAAATCACAGTTGAAGGAACAAGAGATAATGGGGCAGGTGTAGATAATAATAAACTTGGCGGAGTTGGTCAAGTTGTAGCTAGACAATTAGAAAAATTAACAGGTTTAGAAGCTAGAAATACAACATTGGGATATATGCAAAGGGGTGGAACTCCAACTGCATTTGATAGAGTTTTGTCAACAAAATATGGAGCTAAAGCTATGGAACTTGCTTTAAATGGACAATTTGGTGTTTTAGCAGTATTAAAAAATGGAAAACTTGATAGTGTTTCATTAGAAGATGTTGTAGGAAGAAATACAAAAATTGGTGCTGTTTCTGGAAATACAGCAGAAAGTAATTTAAGAAAAGTTACAATGGATGATGATTTAGTAAAAACTGCTAGAGATATTGGAATTTGTTTAGGTGACTAAATTGGTAATTTTAAATAAGCCCTTATCTTGTAGTTACAATTCACATAAAATTCACAAAAAAAGTATTGACAAAAGTGACACTGTGTCATTATAATTATGACATAGTGTTATTTTTGATTTTTTATGTCGAAAGGAAGTGATTAAATGCCAAAAGAAACATTTTTAAAACTTTCAAAAGAAAAACAGCAAAAAGTAATAAATGCAGCCAAAAAAGAATTTGCAAGAGTACCAATAGAAAATGTTTCAATAAAAAATATAGTAGAAGAAGCAGATATTGCAAGAGGAAGTTTTTATCAATACTTTGAAAGTAAAGAAGATTTACTTATATACATATTAAAAGAAAATTCAGAAAAATTGAATATTAAATTAAAAAACGAAGTCAGCAAAACGAATGGAGATATATTCAAATTATATATTTTTTTATATGATTCAATGTTAGAAGAATTTACAGGCAATTCAGACCAAGATTTATTTAAACAAATATTTATTAACCTGAAATCTTCAGATGAAAATATATTTGATATAGTAAAAAACATTAAACCACAAAATATCATAGACTATTATGAACAAATAGACAAAACAAATTTAAAAATAGAAAATTATGACGATTTAACTGTAGTGTGTGATATGTTAAATGCAATTACAAGAAGAGCGGTAATAAAAAATTTTAAAAATAAATCAAAAGAAGAGTGTAAAGCAATGTTTTTAAAAGAAATAGAATATTTAAAACATGGAATAGAAAAAAAGGAGGAAAAAGATGCTTAAAATATTAAAAAACTTAAAACAATCATGGATGTCAGTACTTATAATCGTAGCATTATTATGTGTTCAAGCAGCAGTAGATTTGGAGTTACCTAATTATACTTCTAAAATAGTAAATACAGGTATACAAGCAGGCGGAATCGAATATGCAGTACCAGAAACAGTAAGTCCAGAAGATATGGATGCAATATTACTACTCTCAAATGACGATGAGAAAATATTAGAGAATTATACAACTGATAATTCAGATGGAAACTATGTTATAAAAGATTTAAAAGAAAATGAAAAAGAAGAACTTGAACAAATAATGATAAAACCAATTATTATATCAAGAACAGTACAAAAAGAAGAAATGGCAAACAAAATAAAAGAACAAATATTGACAAATGTGCCAGATGAGCAAAAAGAAATGCTTCAAAATATGTCAATAATAGATATATTAAAAACAATGCCAGAAGAACAATTAAACCAAATGTTTGGCGAATCAACAAAACAAATAGACGAAATGCAAGATTCAATAAAAAGCCAAGCAGCAGTTGCATATGTAAAAGAAATATATAAAGATGCAGGTGTAGATACAGATAAATTACAAATTAATTACATAATTATTGCTGGTTTAAAAATGTTAGTTTTAGCAGCAATAAGTATGGCATCAGGTATTACAATAATGATGTTATCATCAAGAGTTGGTGCTAAAATGGCAAAAACACTAAGAGAAAAAATATTTAATAAAGTATTAAAATTCTCAACTAAAGAATTAAGAGAATTTTCAACCGCTTCTTTAATTACTCGTAGTACAAATGATGTACAACAAATTCAACAATTATTAGCAATGCTATTTAGAACAGTAGTATATGCTCCAATAATAGGAATAGGTGGAGTAATAAAAGTAATACATCAAAGTAATACATCAATGGCATGGATAATAGGAGCAGCAGTAATTACAATATTAGTAGTTGTTGCAATATTATTTGCAATTGCAATGCCAAAATTCAAAAAATTGCAAGACTTAATAGACAAACTAAATGGTGTAGCAAGAGAAATATTAACGGGTAAGTCTGTAATTAGAGCATTTAATACAGAAGAGAGAGAAGAACAAAGATTTGATAATGCTAATACAGATTTAACAAAAGCAAATATATTTGTAAATAGAACAATGTCAATAATGATGCCAATGTTAATGCTTATAATGAATGGTGTATCAATCTTAATTATATGGGTTGGTGGACACAATATAGACAATGGTGTAATGCAAGTTGGAGATATGTTAGCATTTATTCAATATGCAATGCAAATAGTAATGAGTTTCTTAATGATATCTATGATTTCTATAATGCTTCCAAGAGCATCTGTGTCAGCTAACAGAATTGCAGAAATATTAGAAACAGACCCAAGCATTAAAGATAAAGAAACAACAAAGAAATTAGATTCAAGTAAAAAAGGATTAGTAGAATTTAAAAATGTATCATTTAGATATCCTGATGCAGATACAGAAATTCTAGAAGATATTAATTTTACAGCAGAGTCAGGAAAAACAACTGCAATAATAGGAAGTACTGGAAGCGGAAAATCAACTGTAGTAAATTTAATACCAAGATTTTATGATGTAACAGGAGGAGAACTTTTAGTTGATGGTGTAAATGTAAAAGACTTATCTCAAAAAGAATTAAGAGATGCTATTGGATTTGTACCACAAAAAGGAGTATTATTCTCTGGAACAATTGAAAGTAATATAAAATATTCTGATGAAAGTATGTCAGATGAAAAAATGATAGAAGCGGCGGAAATAGCACAAGCAACAGAATTTATTGAAGGGAAAGAGGATAAATACAAATCAGAAATAGCACAAGGTGGAAGCAATGTATCTGGAGGGCAAAAGCAAAGATTATCAATAGCAAGAGCTGTTGCAAAAGACCCAGAAATATTTGTGTTTGATGATAGTTTTTCTGCATTAGACTTTAAAACAGATGCAGCATTAAGAGAAGCATTAGCACAAAGAACAAATAATAAAACAAATATAATTGTAGCACAAAGAATTAGTACTATTTTAAATGCAGATAAAATAATTGTTTTAGATGATGGAAAAATAGTAGGGCAAGGAACACATGAAGAGTTATTTGAAAATAATGAAACATACAGAGAAATTGCATTATCACAATTATCTGAAGAAGAATTAAATAAAAAGGAAGGAGGAAAATAATATGCCAGGACCAATGGGACCAGGAGCCGGTCGTACAACAGAAAAGGCCAAAGACTTTAAAGGAACAACAAAAAAATTAATAAATAATTATCTATCAAAATATAAAATTGGATTAATAATAGTATTTATCTTTGCTGTTGGAAGTACTATATTTTCTATAATAGGACCTAAAATATTAGGAAATGCAACGACAGAAATATTTAATGGTTTAGTAAATAAAATATCAGGAAATGGTGGAATAGACTTTGGAAAAGTTGGAACAATTCTACTTACACTATTAGGACTATATGTAGTAAGTGCATTATTTTCTTTCATCCAAAGTTTTGCAATGACACAAATTGCTCAAAATCTTACATATAAATTAAGAAAGGATTTAGCGCACAAAATAAATTCACTTCCAATGAACTACTTTGACAAAAAGACAAATGGAGAAGTATTATCAATAATAACAAATGATATAGACACATTAGGAATGAACTTAAACCAAAGTGTGACACAAATAATAACTTCAATATGTACATTAGTTGGAATATTGATAATGATGCTTTCAATTAGTTGGCAAATGACATTAATATCATTAATAGTTATGCCAATTGGAGCATTCCTTGTAAAAATAATAGTAGGAAAATCACAAAAATACTTTAAAAAGCAACAAGATTACTTAGGACATGTAAATGGTCAAGT
>CAKPDR010000023.1 GCA_934149075.1 uncultured Clostridia bacterium
ATAAAAAATACCCAAGTGACTTTTTCTTACAGCCACTTGGGTTTCATTATATCATATTTGATTATACACACGGACATCCGCAATGTAAGGAAAGATACCCTTTTTTTATTACCATTTTTATTGCTATCCATAATTTCATATCTCACTTTCAGTCAATTATCAATTAACTATTATTAAGCAACACTATATTAGTGTTGCTCCGATTATTCCTGCATCATTTTTAAATTTTGCAAGTTTTATTATTATATCACATCTCTTATTAAATAGCAAGTTTCCTTGTAATAACGCATTTTTTAATGGATTATATAATATATCTTTATATTCTGCAAAACTTCCACCGATACATATAGCATCTGGTTCAAATATGTTAATAATATTAGAAATTCCTATACTTAAGTCTTCTATATATTTATTTAGCATATATTTTAATGTACAATTATCTAGATTTTTTCTTATGAAATCTCTTATAATTCCACCATCCATTGTATTTAATTCAAATTCATCTGCAATTTTTCTTTTAAATTTTTTTAAACTAGCATAAGTTTCAAAACAGCCTCTTTTTCCACAATTGCATATATTTCCGTTTTTATGAATTATTGTATGGCTAAATTCAAATCCTGGAAATTCTGTAGGTTCCATTAATTTATTATTATAAATTACAGCTCCTCCAACTCCTGTTCCTATACATAAAAATACACTATTTTTATATGGTGCTAGTTCTCCATATTTTTGTTCTGCTAATGCCGCACATTTTGCATCATTTTTTAATTTAATGTCTAGATTTAATTTTTCTTTTAATTTATTTACTAAATCATAATTTTCTAAATCTAAATTAACTGACTTAATAATTTTATTATCAGATATAGTCCCTGGAACAGCTATTCCTATACTCTCAACTTCAAATTCTGACATCATATCTTTAACTGTTTCTATTATAAATAATTCTATTAATTCTTTTACATTGTTTCTTTCAATTATAAACTTTTCTTCTTTTAAAATAATAGAGCCATTTTCATCAACTAACCCTATTGCAATATGACTTCCGCCTATATCAATTCCTATTTTCATATTTTACTTTTTCCTTTCGAAAATGTATACAATTAAACCTGAACAATTTGTGTTATTGCTGATGCACATAAAATAATTATATTACTAATTGACAAAAAATATCCGACTGGAACATTATCAATTTTAACTTTTTTATTTCCATTATTTTTTTGATTTATTTTTAATTTTAATAAATATAATAATATTCCAATTGCTGTAATTACAATCGTATATGCAAATATTTCTACCTCTGAAAATACTAACATCATATTAAATAACATTAGCATTCCAATTGTATAACTATTTTGAGCATATTTTCTAAGAAAAATTGTGTCTACTACTAGTAATATTATATATAAACCCAAACATACTGTATTAAAATATATACTTGATGGATCAATTGTATATGAATATACAATATATATCATTGACACAATTACTCCAAATGTAGTAACCTTTTTGTCTATATTGATATGTTTTTTATCTATTCCTGCTATTATGAACAATATTGTTAAATATACTATTGTAAATACGTACATGATTATTTGTGATAGTTTCAAACTATTAATATCTATTCCTAAAGCCTTGCCAAAAAGAACAAATAAGATTCCTATTAATATTTCATATGATATTTTTATTATTTTTTTTGAAATTTTTTGCTTGCCCTCAGGTTCAATATTTGTTACACCTTTTTTCATTATTTTTATATTTCTTGGAATTCTATATATTGCTACCTGGCAAAAGACTCCAGTTCCAATTCCTATTATAAATAGTACTACATATAATAATATATTCATTTTTTTCATTCCCTTCTTTTGTATTAAATAGAATTATTTGCAATATTCTGTGTATTTTGTGTATTAACTGTATTATTGGTGTTTGTTAACTTCTTTGGTTTTTCATAAACCATTGCAATTATTACTCCTACTATAATTATTGATATAACAAGTGTCATCAATATTTCTAGACTTGTTTTTCCGTTTTCTTTTTTCATGTTAAAATATTTCCTTTCTCACACAAAAAGCTTTTTGGCTCTTTTATACTAATTATATTTTATATGTTTTAATTAAAATGTCAAGATTTTTTTATAATTTGTCATTTAATTGTATTTTTTGTAATATTTTTGTCATATTGATTTGCATATTTTTCTTTTTTTAGGAAATACTGTTGATAATAAATTAAGGAGGTCACAAATGAAACCATTAGATTCTAAAAAAGATTATCAAAATTATGTTGATAAAAAATCCCCTAATTCCCCTATATGGAAAAATTGCTTTAATGCATTTTGGGTTGGTGGATTAATTTGTTCAATTGGTCAAATAATTATGAATATATGTAAATATAGAGGACTTTCACAAGAAACTTCTGGTACCATTGTTTCTATCATTTTGATTGCAATTAGTGCATTTTTAACAGGTCTTAATATTTTTAATAAAATTGGAAAATTTGCCGGTGCTGGTTCTTTAGTTCCTATTACTGGTTTTGCTAATTCTATTGTTTCTCCTGCTATGGAATATAAGTCAGAAGGTTATATTATGGGTGTTGGTGGTAAAATGTTTACCGTTGCTGGTCCTGTTCTTGTTTTTGGTATTTCAGCTTCTATTATTGTTGGACTTGTATTTTTAATTTTTAACACTCAATCTATTACTTTAGTATAAAAAGAAAGGAATGAAATTTTATGCAAAAATTAGGAAAACAAACAATTAAATTTGATACTCCCCCAGTTATTACAGAAGTTGCTTCTATTGTTGGTCCTAAAGAAGCTAATGGACCACTTGCAAAGTATTTTGATCAATGTATAGAAGATGAGTTTTGGGGTGAAAAAACATGGGAAAAATCTGAAAGTAAAATTATAAAAGAAACTGTGAATATGGCCATCTCAAAATCTGGAATTTCTTCAAGTGATATTGAATATTGTTTTGCTGGTGATTTATTAAATCAATGTATTTCTTCAAGCTTTGGACTTCGAGCACTTAATATTCCTTTTCTTGGAATATTTGGAGCATGTTCAACTTTTGTTGAAGGTCTAAGTCTTGGCTCTATTGTTACAGAAGCATGTGCTCAACATGTATTATGTGCTGCATCTAGTCATTTTTGTAGTGCTGAAAAACAATTCAGATTTCCATTAGAATTAGGAAATCAACGTCCACCAACATCTCAATGGACAGTTACAGGTGCTGGTGCTGCAATATTATCTAAGTCTGGTGATGGACCTTTTATAACACATATCACTTCTGGAAAAATTGTTGATATGGGAATTAAAGACGCTAATAATATGGGTTCTGCTATGGCTCCTGCTGCTCTTGATACTTTAGTTTGTCATTTTAAAGATACTGGTCGTGCTCCATCATATTATGATGCTATTATTACTGGTGATTTAGGACACAT
Source organism: uncultured Clostridia bacterium (assembly GCA_934149075.1). GTDB lineage: Bacteria > Bacillota > Clostridia > TANB77 > CAG-508 > CAG-269. The sequence goes on from CAKPDR010000023.1 coordinate 3,436, forward strand.
TGGTAAGGAAATTTTAACAGAACTTGCTTTAGATAAAGGTTATAATATTAAATCAAATTATAATGATTGTGGCGTTATGATTTTTGATAAAGAAAATCAAGATACACATTCTGGTGGTAGTGGATGTGGTTGTTGTGCTAGTGTATTTTCAGGATATTTCTTTAAACAACTTAAAGATAAAAAAATAAAAAGATTACTTTTAATTGCTACAGGTGCATTGACAAATTCAACTTCTTCTCAACAGGGTGAATCTATTCCTGGGATTGCACATGCAGTTAGTATTGAAATGTAATTTTAAAATATTGGAGGTGTTCTTATGGATTGGTTACAAAGTATTTCATGGATTGGATTACTAAAATGTTTTATTACTGGTGGACTTATTTGTGTTATTGGTCAAATTTTGATTGATAAAACTAAACTTACTCCTGCAAGAATTTTAGTTATTTTTGTTACTACTGGTACTATTTTAGGTGGTCTTGGTATATATCAATATCTTGTGGACTTTGCAGGCGCTGGTGCTACTGTTCCTTTGACTGGTTTTGGTTATAATTTAGCAAAAGGTGCTATTAAGGGGGTTAAAGAGTCTGGTATTGTTGGTGCTTTTACTGGTGGAGTTTCCGCTTCTGCTGGTGGTATTGCTGCTGCTGTGTTTTTTGGATATATTGCTTCTTTGATTTCTAAACCTAAAATGAAGAAGGAATAAAATTTTTAATTGTGTTATAAATTTAAAGAAAAATGCCCCAATTATACAAACATTAGTATAATTGGGGCTAAAAAGAATTAAACTATTTAGAAACTTTCTATGATTCCTTTTAATATTTTCTCATCAACGTAGTCTGGCAGTATATCATAATTTAATTCAATCAAATTCATGATATATTCAGATTTTTTTTCTGAATACTTTAAGTATTCATCTCTGAGAAATTCTATTGTTTTAAAAGAAGGATAAAATCTTTCCTTTTGAGAAAACTTGCCCATAAAGATTTTATAAAGATATAAAATTTTCAGATCCTTTGCTCGCGGATTTTTTTCAATTTCATCCTTAAAATCCTTATTCTCTATAACAAACACAGCAGCATCAAACCATTCTTCAGTCATATTTCCTGCAATAGCCCTGTTTATTACGGATATTTCAGCTAAATTCCGAAGTACCTTCTTCAGTTCTTCTTCACCATATTCTTCATACAGTGATTTCAAAATCTGGAAAGTTTCTTCGTCTTCAGTAGCCAATTCTCTCTCAAGTTCTTTCCAATCGCAGAAATTTAAAAACATCAGCTCATAAAAACCATCACTGTTTTTTTCTGTATTCATCTCCTTTAATAGTTCATTTTCTTTTTCTTTAAGATGTTCCTGATCCATATACATATGAATCTCCTTTCTCTTTTGCTAAACTATTAGTTACATTTCCATTATACTACAACTTTACATAAAGTGCAAGTTTTTTTAAGTTCTTATGTAATAAAATTATATAGTATTCAATATATTTTTTCACACTTATTTAAAAATTTTTTAATTAATTGATTTCCATATTCCTTTTTATTATCGATTCAAATATACCCATACTAGTATAATTTAGACTTAAAAAGAAAAAAGAGATTATGTGTTACAATTATAATGTAAATTTAATTGCCATAATTATTAATATTCCAACTATTATCATGGCAACATAATAATAGTTCAAAAATTTCTTTTTAGTAAATATTTTGAATCTATTATCATCTTTTTCCCCTTCTATGTTTTTTAATTCTTCAATTCCATCAGTAATAATTGTTGCATTTTCATAATCTTTTATAAATTGTTTTACTTTGTCTAAATTGTTTTCATTTACATATAAACAATATACTTGATAATACTTACTTGCTTCTTTGTATCTTTCAAGCCATCTCTCCTCAATTTTCATTTCATAATATACATTTTCTTCTTTCAACCATTCTTCTAGATATTTCTTTAATTCTTCTCTTTCTGTATTAAATTCAATTACTTTTACCATTATTTTTTGTATGATATATTTAATAACTTAAATACACCATGTTCTCCTTATATAATATATTTAGATTTTTAACATGATATCTATAAACACTTATATAAAAATTATTCAAATTGCTTAAAAAGGACAGAAACATTTGTCTCTGTCCTTCGGATAACTTTGCTACTTCTTCTTTATCTTGCAATCTGCATTTTAGAATACATAGCTACAATTCTTTCGATCACTTTCCAGTTTTTTTCGGAAGTGTCTAATGCCCACAGCTCATACGCAATGTCATACATTGCATTGTTAGTGTCTATCGCTGGTACCTTTTCTGATTTTTTGGGAACTCCCAATAGTGTCAAAGCATGTAAATATTGAGTATACTTTTCTAAGTTCATTCTTTCACTTTCAAGTTTACTGCAAACACCGTCTACATACTTCTCTACTACTTCCTTATCTTGAAGATTGATACCTGCTCTAATGAAGAATTTATTCTCCATTAATGACTTATGAACTCTTTTTTTCCGGCCATACTGGTGTCTCCAGCCAGCTTGTAACATATGGCTCATGTCCTTTCTGTTTTTGAATGCCTCAGCAAAACACCAAGCAACATTTGTAAGGATTTCTTCAGTATCATCCTCTCCATCATCAAGTTTCCACAGCTCATACGCTATTCGCTGTTTTACATTCGTGGATGATTCGGAAATAACCTGAGATTTCTCTGAAATCCCCAGTATGGTCAACCCATGAAAATACCTCCAATAATGGTCAACCTCTTTCTTTCGGTCGGATACTTCCCAATACATAAGTTTACTTTTGACTTCATTGACTGCATAAGTATAGATTTGTTCTATTTCCTCAGGCGTGGGATAATAAACTCCCATTAAGTACTCAGATTTCCTGCTGTCATACGCTTCTTTTATTGTATAACATCCATAAGTACTTCCTCTTTCTAAGTCAAACAAGAACCGTGACATTTCTTCATAGTCTACCATAAAAGTTAACCTCCTAATATTGTTTTATATCTATATAATACCATATTTTTCTATAAGTTGCAAGTTTTTATGTCAAGTTGTAATAATTTTCCCAGAACTTCTGCAAATGTTAATACAAATTGTATTTTATTTATTGGTTTATCTTTCATTCTCAAATCTGTACTTATAACATCTATATTACATTTTCTTTTTGATATTTTTCATTCATATTTTTATATAATTTTTTTATATAATTCATTAAAGTACTCCAACCATTCATGAGTTTCTCCATTTTTTATCATATTATTAAACTCATTAATAGTTACATATTTAGCATCTATTACTTCTCCATTACTAAATTTGATATTCTCTAAAGATTTTTCAATTAAATTACTGCACATATTTTACTCTCCTTAATATTTAAATATCCTACACTTCAATGACTGCTTTCATTATATCCTCTATCTACATCTTCTTTAATGCAAAATAACAGTACACAAACACACTATTTTGTTTTATAACTTGTAATTTACACTGTTCTTAAAATCCTTTCCTAAAATTCCTAAATATTTTATTAAATAATCGTTCAAACCAGCTTACTTTTTTATATTCAACCAATTGATTATTTTTATCATCATTTTCTAAATTTGTAATATTCTTTTTTTGGTTAAAAATATTTTCATACGTATATTGCTCATTATTTACATCAACTTTTATTTTATTTAAATAATTCATATTTATATATGTTAAAATAGCAATTAATACTTTGTACACAATTTTTCTCAAAACACTCATTCCTTTACCGTTTTATTTGCTATCAACACTCTTTTAGTTCCATGCACTGAATTTTTTTAATAATTAGTATCCTTTAAATTTAAGAAAACTCTTGCCATTCGGCAAGAGAAAGATATATCTTTTTTAGATGATTTAACAAATGTCTACAATGTAAACACTGTCGCAAGTAGTAATTTTGAATAACTTGCCTCCAATATTCTCGGTTTCTCTTACTTCACTGGTAATAATTTCATCACTGAATACAGGTTCTCCTTTAAAGATATTAATCTTTCGGCAAATATACTTTTCACTGAACTATTAATATAATAATTATATTAATAGTTTATGATTTTTTTCATTTTATATTCATCAGTTTTATTTCATTATATTAAAAAGTCCAAATTATACAAATATCAGTATAATTTGGACTTGAAAAAGAAATAGCAACTTTATGATACTTAGAAACTATTTTTCAAATCTCTTAAAATTTTTTCAGCAATTTGACCTGAAATTCTCATATCATCCGTATTAAACAAATCAATTATATATATTGATATTACATGAGCACTTTTAATATACTCTCTTCTAAGCTTATTTCTTTGTATATTACTTGCTCTTAACCGATAATCAGCATGCCAAAAAACATCATAAAACCTTCTAAAAAAATATAAAATTTTTAGCCCTTTTACTTGCGGATTTGTTTCCAACTCTTTTTTTACCCAGCTGATATCAGTTATATCTACAACATTCTTAATAAATTCATCTGTAACTTTGCCAGATAAAACTCTATTTTTTATAGAAACTTGAGCCAAGTATTTTATCCGATATATGAACTGTTTTTCTCCATATTCCTTGTACAAAGTTTTTAACATTTGAGGAATACCATCATCTACATCTGAAACAACCAGTATAAAATCTTCTACATGTACATCTGAAAAAGGCAAAAGAAATCTCTCAAGTGAAAATTCTTCTTTTTCTTCTCCACAAAAGTGGAACATTCTTTCAAAACCTCCATGATTATTAGGTTTTTCCATTTCTTTTATTAGATTTATCTCTTCTTCTGTTAGAATTTCTTGATTCATATACATTCTATGAATCTCCCTTCTTCTTTATTCAAAACAACCTGTTACGCCTATATTATAGCATGCTTTTAAATAACATACAAGTATTGGCATATATGTAATTTTTATACATGTTCATTTAGTTTATTAACTAAATCATAAATATGCCACCAACTATATGCAGTAATAATATTAGCACCTTCAACATCTTCATTATATTTACAATAATACTTAATAACTTTAACTTTTCTCGAAATATCCTTTATATTCCTTGGACTATCTTCGATCATAACATCAACATTGTTCTCTAAACATTGTGATATTTTTTCTTCATCTCTTGAAAAAATCAATCTATCATAAGTAATATTTTGTTTGCTTAGCCACTCTTTGGTTAATTGTTGTATTTTGCCATAATACTCTTTTGATAAACCATATTCATCTCTCGCTGTAATAATATATATCTTATTACCTTGTTCTCTAAGCTTATTTATTACATCTGGAGCAAATTTTCTATGAGGTTCATTAATAACATATCCTGTAAAATATCTCTCCCAAAATCTATCAGCCTGTTCTTGTGTACAATTAAATGTTATTGCTTCACTATAGTCAAATTGTTTTATATTTATTTCTAATCCTTCTTCTAAACAAAATTTTGTACCATAGTCTATCATAAATTTTTCTAAATCTGTTAGTACTCCATCTATATCTATTCCTATATTCATGTTTTCCTCCTTTTTAATAGTTCAAAACAAAAATACTAGAAAATTAAGATTCAACTTTACTTTCTAGTATTCATGATTTATATCACTTATGCTTTTTTTGCTATTTCAGCTATTTCTGTAAATGCTTTTGGATCATTTACAGCAACTTCTGCTAACATTTTTCT
>CAKPDR010000024.1 GCA_934149075.1 uncultured Clostridia bacterium
TGAGTGTCCCTACTGGTAACAAGGGTGTCCCCACTGGTAAAAAAAGTTACCAAACATGGGTGTCCCTACTGGTAAAATTTAAGGAGGAATGAAAAATGAGTGAAAAAAAAATAATGGATAAATACAATCCAAAAGAATTTGAAGAAAAATTGTATAATGAATGGGAACAAAAAGGCTATTTCAAGCCATCAATGGACAAAACAAAAGAAAGTTATTGTATAGTAATGCCACCACCAAATGTAACAGGAAAATTACACATGGGCCATGCGTTGGATGGTACTTTACAAGATGTATTAATAAGATATAAAAGAATGTGTGGATACAATACACTATGGATTCCAGGAACTGACCACGCTGCAATAGCAACAGAAGTAAAAGTTGTAGAGAAAATGAAAAAAGAAGAAGGCTTAACAAAGGCTGATATAACAAGAGAACAATTTTTAGAAAGAGCATGGGCATGGACAAAAGAATATGGTGGAACAATACAAAAGCAACAGCGTAGACTTGGATGTTCATGTGATTGGGAACGTTCAAGATTTACGATGGATGAAGGTCTATCAGATGCAGTTTTAGAACAATTTGTAAATTTATATAATAAAGGTTTAATATATAAAGGAACAAGAATGATAAACTGGTGCCCATCATGCCATACATCAATATCTGATGCAGAAGTAGAATTTGAAGAAGAAGCATCTCATTTATGGCATATTAGATATCAAATAAAAGGAACAGATAAATATGTAATAGTTGCAACAACAAGACCTGAAACAATGCTTGGAGATACAGCAGTAGCAGTGCATCCAGATGATGAAAGGTACAAAGATATTGTAGGAAAAACATGTATTCTTCCAATAATGGATAAAGAAATACCAATAATTGCAGATGACTTTGTAGAAAAAGACTTTGGAACAGGTTGTGTTAAAATTACTCCAGCACATGACATGAATGATTATCAAGCAGGATTAAGAAATAACTTAGAAATTGTAGAAGTATTTGATGATAGTTCAATAATGGGAGATTTAGTACCAGAATATAAAGGATTAACAACATTAGAAGCACGTAAATTAATAGTTAAAAAGCTAGAAGAAATAGGAGCACTTGTAAAAACAGAAGATTATACTCATAATGTTGGAAAATGCTATAGATGCCATAATACAATAGAACCAAGAATATCTGAGCAATGGTTTGTAAAGATGAAAGAACTTGCAGAACCTGCAATAAAAGCAGTAAAAGAAGATGACATTAAATTTATTCCAAAAAGATATGAAAAAACATATTTTAATTGGATGGAAAATATTCAAGACTGGTGTATATCTCGTCAATTATGGTGGGGGCATAGAATTCCAGCATATTATTGTGACGAATGTGGTCATATAAATGTAAGTAAAACAGCACCTGAAAAATGTGAAAAATGTGGCTCAACAAAATTACATCAAGATGAGGATTCATTAGATACATGGTTCAGTTCAGCATTATGGCCATTTTCAACATTAGGTTGGCCACATGAAACAGAAGACTTAAAAACATTTTATCCTACAAATGTGTTGGTAACAGGATATGACATAATATTCTTCTGGGTAGCAAGAATGATATTCTCAGGACTAGAGCTAATGAACGAAAAACCTTTTAGTGATATATTGATACATGGAATAGTAAGAGATAGCCAAGGAAGAAAAATGTCAAAATCATTAGGAAATGGAATTGATCCATTAGACATAGTTGATAAATATAGTACAGATGCACTAAGATTTTCATTATTGTATGGAACTTCAGCAGGAAATGACATAAAATATATGCCAGAGAAACTAGACCAAGCATCAAATTTTGCTAATAAATTATGGAATGCTTCAAAATTTGTAATTAACTCTTTAGAAGATGACATTAAAGAGGAAAAGGACTTAAGAGTTGAAGATAGATGGTTATTAAATAAATTAAACAATTTAATAAAAACAGTAACACAAAATATTGATGATTATGATTTAGGTGTAGCACTTGAAAATATTTATAACTTTATTTGGAATGAATTTTGCGATTGGTATATAGAAATGGCTAAATCAAGACTATACAGTGAAAATAAGCAAGAAAAAGCACAAGTATGTTATGTATTAAATTATGTACTTAGAAACAGTTTAAAATTATTACATCCATTTATGCCATTTATTACATCAGAAATCTATTCAAAACTTGTAAATTCTGATGATAAAGACTTGATGGTTTCAGATTGGCCAAAAGCAAATGATTCAATTGAATATGATACAAACAAAGATTTTATAGAAAATTTAAAAGATGTTATAACACAAATTAGAAATGTTAGAGCAAATATGAATGTACATCCAAGTAAGAAGTCAAAATTAATTTTTGTTACAACAGAATATAAAAATGATATCGAACAATCTAAGGCATTTATTGAAAAACTAGGATTTGCAAACGAGATTACAATTCAAGAGAATAAAGATAATATACCTCAAAACGCTATTTCTATTATTTCAAATGGAATGGAAGTTTATATTCCTTTTGAAGAATTAGTTGATGTAGAAGAAGAGAAAAAACGTCTTGAAGATGAAAAGAAAAA
>CAKPDR010000025.1 GCA_934149075.1 uncultured Clostridia bacterium
TGATACCTAATTTTCAACCTGTATAAAATTTTCAATGTTCTTCAATTTAGCCTTGACTTTTTATTTGCAGGCTTGATCTACCGGAAATATACCTACTCTTTTTAACATTTTCATTCATACTCCTCAAATTTATAACCAAGTTCTTTTAAAGTACAGTAATTTTTCATTGCCTCTTCAAATCCCCCTCTAACCTTCCAGCAATGTTTTTCTATTTCTTTATTTGAAATATTTTTAGTGTCATCTGCACATGCTATACAAATTGTGCAATGTTGATATGCCCAACAATCCTTACACCGGTCTTGCGAATATCGTTCTATATTTAGCAAATTTAACACTTTGTTTTTATCTATTCCTTTTTTTATATCACCTATTTTGGAAACTTCTGATATTTCACTCACTCGCTCACACGGATATATATTTCCTTCTGCTGTTACAAAAATTTTTTTCGCGCCTGGAATACAGGGACCACTATGATGATTTACCTTTGAAATCTCTTCTTGCATTTTTTCCTCATGTTGTTTAATTTCTCTCATTTCATTATCAAATTCTTCTTTTACTGCTCTAGCCACAAATTTTTCATTAATTCGTTTTAATTTTGAAAGAAAACATTTAAAATATTCATATTCCTGTTCTTCAACAAATTCTCCGCTAAATTCACATTGTTTATCCGTATAATTATCATTCAAAACAGATATTCTACTCAAATTTTTCGAAATCAGCCTATCTTTATCCAAAAACTCATATATTGTTCTTAACTCATTTTGGGGATCTAACACTGTGTTGAAAGACACATTTTTTTTATAATATTTTCTGTCCATACTATATATCATTTTCATGCTATCTCTCAATTTTTCAAATGATCCTCTATTACTTCCTGCAAATATTCTATTTTTATCGTGCACTTCTTTAGGCCCATCCAAACTAAACATAATTTGTATATTATTTTTAATAAAATACTGAACAATTTCTGGTGTAAACAACGTTCCATTAGTGGTCAAATTAAAATGTACCGTTCTTTGGCAATATTCTCTCTTCACATACTCAACTACTTCTTTTATCAATCTGAACATTAATAATGGCTCTCCGCCATAAAATGATATATATATGTCTTCGCTAGACATCGAATGCCCATACAAATAATCTACTGCTTCTTTTGCAGTTTCCCAGCTCATTTCTTTTTGACTATGATTTCTATTTTTGTAATCACCAGAATAAACACAATAACTGCAACGCAAATTACATTTTTGTGTCACTTGCAAAACTAACTGATTCATTCTATTTTCTAAATAAGATTCTAAAAAGTCCGTAGCAAAATGTTTTACCTCTTCTACCCGCGTTCTTTTCAAATATCCTTCATTTATTAGCTTTTCTATTTCTCTTTCCGCTTTTTCATCCCAAATATTGTTTTCCAAAAAATTATATGTTTCGAAAGACACCTGAATAATTTTATCAGTATTCACATCATATACATAATATTCTTTTGCAGTTTTGAAACAATGAATAAATGGTTTATGCATGTTCTTTTCCTCTTGTTTTATATGCTATTTCTTTGTTAATCAATTTTATTATGTCATCAAATGTATCAAATTTTCCAGCCACAATATCTTTTTCCTTAAAATGAATATCAAATTCTTTTTCTAACTCCACATATACATTTATCAAATCTCTTGCGCTGAATTTTAGATCATTTCCTAAAAGCTTTTGATTTTTCCAGTCTTTTTTCTGTTCTAAATTTCTATATTTCTTTAATATATCTTTCACTTTTTCTTCTATCATTTCTATTCTCTTTCATCAAATCTACTATTGTCAGCATTTTTACTCTACAACAAACATATCAACATTTTAACAAACGCTATTTCAAAGGATCTATAATACTTCTAGCCATATTCTTAAACGATTTTTTATAATGCTTAAATCAACTTTTAAACTTATCCTCTAATTAAAATGAGGACTACAACTAATTAACACTGTAGCAGCCCTCATCTTTCTTACATTTTAGTGATTAGCATTAGATCCAAATACACTTGTGTATAACTGATTCTGCGCCTGAGCTTTCTGAACATAGGCAGACCCACACGTAGAAAAGCATGTGCATGAACACGGTCCATTTGCATAAACACTCACATTAT